>VAXO01000037.1 GCA_005888435.1 Actinomycetota bacterium
GCGGTTGGGACAATCGAGTCGACGCGCCTCGCGCTCGGGCGGCGCAACGCGTTTCAGTGGGAGATCAACGGCTCCCGCGGCTCGCTCTACTTCGATATGGAGCGCATGAACGAGCTACAGGTCTTTCTCGACGGCGACGACCGCACACGCGGCTTCAGGACTGTGCTCGTGACTGAGGCGAACCATCCGTTCATGGACTTCTGGTGGCCGCCGGGGCACATCGTCGGGTGGGGCGATACCTTCGTACACGAGGTGCATCACCTCCTGCGCTCGATCGCGGACGGTGGCGACGTCGCACCGCATGGCGCTACGTTCGAGGACGGCTATCGCGCCTCGGAGATCGGCGAGGCAATCGTGCGATCGAGCACTAACGGTCGGCGTGAGGATCTGAGCTTCCGCGGCCTGACCACATGAGCAGAGTCGCCTCCGTCGAGCATGACCTGCGCGCCGCCGTTACGGCTGAGATCGTTCCGCCGAGGGCCGAGTACCTGACGGACCAGACCGAAGCTCGCGGCCTCACCGGACGCGCCGATGCGGTCGCGCTGCCCCGCAGCGCGGAGGAGGTCGCGGAGGTCGTGGCGTGGTGCTACGAACGAGGCGTCGCGGTCGTGCCGCGCGGAGGCGGTACGGGATACGCGGCGGGCGCCGTCCCGCTGAACGGCGGTGTCGTGCTCTCGCTCGAGCGCCTTGCGCGCGTGCGCTCCTTCGATCCGTTGCTCTGGCGGATGGAGGTGGAAGCGGGCGTCACGACGGCGAACGTCCGTCGCGTCGCCCGCGAGGGCGGTCTCCTGTTCGCTCCCGACCCTGGCGCCGCCGAGCAGTCGCAGATCGGGGGGAACATCGCGACGAACGCCGGCGGCCCGCACGCGTACAAGTACGGCGTCACGGGCGCTTGGGTGCTGGGGCTCGAGGCCGTCGTCGCACCCGGTGAGGTGGTCCGGTTCGGAGGCCCGGTCCGCAAGGACGTCGCCGGCTACGACCTCAAGCATCTGCTGGTCGGGTCGGAGGGCACGCTCGGGGTCATCACCTCTTCGTGGCTGCGCCTGACGCCCGCCCCGGAGGCGGCGTGGCCGGTGATCGGCTTCTTCGACGGCGTACGCGCGGGCGCGGCCGCGATCGAGCGCGTCGTCGGCTCTGGGCTCCCTGCCGCGGCGCTCGAGTACGTCGACTCGGAGACGATGCGCTACGCGCGGGCGACCTTCCCGGGCGAGGTGCCGGTCGGCGCGTTCGGCGTCCTGGCAGAGGCGGACGGATCCCACGACGAAGCGGGGCGCATCCGCACAGACCTGCTCGAGGTGCTGGGCGAGGACGCGCTCGCGCTGTACGCACCCGAGACCCCTCAGGAGATCGCCGCGCTCTGGCGCTGGCGCGACGGGCTCGCCCTCGTCATCGACGCGCAGCGCGGCGGCAAGGCGAGCGAGGACATCGCCGTTCCCCTCGACAAGGTCGGCGAGGCGATCGAGGCGTCGCTCGAGGCGGGCAAGCGGTTCGGCATCCCGGCAGCGTCCTGGGGACACGCCGGTGACGGCAACCTGCACACGACGTTCTTGCTTGCCGGCGACGACGAGCGCGAGCTAGCGCTCGCACCGCAGCTGTCCGAGGCGCTGTTCGACATCGCGCTGCGGCTCGGCGGCACGATCTCGGGTGAGCACGGCGTCGGGTTCGTCAAGCGCAACTGGCTCGAGCGTCAGCTCGGCCCGCGCGCGTTCGAGCTGCACACGGCGATCAAGCGCGCGTTCGACCCCCAGAACCTCCTCAACCCCGGGAAGAAAGCGTGATCGAAGAAGTCGGCCCCGGCCTCAAGCGCTGGGCGGGTGCGCATCCCGACTTCGACCCGACCCAAGGAGAGCTGGACGACTCGTACACGGACGTCGCCAGCGCGCTCTTTCACGGTGAGGACGCGCTCGTTTTCATCGATCCACTCGTCCCGGACGAACTGTGGCCCGTGTTCGACGCGGAGGTGAGGGCGAGTGGCAAGCCCGTCGTGGTGCTGACGACGATCTTCTTCCACGAGCGCAGTCGCGACGAGGTCGCGCGGCGGTACGGCGGGCGGATGGGGGGCGACGTCGCGGGTGTGCGTCCGTTCAGCGCCGAGCGCGCCGACGAAGTCGCGTACTGGCTCGAGGAACCGCGTGCCGTCGTGTTCGGCGACGCGGTGCTCGGCGATCAGAAAGGCGGCCTCCGCATCACACCGTGGGCCCGAAATGCGGAGGGGCTCGAGAAGACACGGCAGGCGTTGCTGCCGCTGCTCGAGCTGCCGATCGAGGTCGTGCTGCCCGCGCACGGAAATCCCGTGCTGTCGAACGGGCGCGACGCACTCGCGCGCGCGCTCGAACCGTGATCCGCAAGCTTCTCGTGGCAAACCGCGGCGAGATTGCGCTGCGCGTCTTCCGCACGTGCCGCGAGCTCGGGATCGCGACCGTCGCCGTCGTCGCGCCCGACGACACGGGTTCGCTGCACGCACGCTCCGCGGACGAGACGGTCGAGATCACGAGCTACCTCTTCTCCGAGGAGCACATCCGCGCAGCAAAGCGGGCGGGCGCAGACGCGATCCATCCCGGCTACGGCTTCCTCGCCGAGAACGCCGACTTCGCCGAGGCGGTGAATGCCGCGGAGCTCGTGTGGATCGGGCCGCCGCCCGAGGCATTGCGGGCGGGCGGCGACAAGCTCGAGGCGAAGCGGATTGCGCGGGAGGCCGGCGTCCCGGTCGTTCCGACCGGCGAGCCCGACGAGGTCGGCTATCCGCTCGTCGTCAAAGCGACGGCCGGCGGCGGCGGCCGCGGCATGCGCGTCGTGCGTTCGCCCGGCGAGCTCAACGAGGCGCTCGACGCAGCCCGTCGCGAAGCCAAGGCGGCGTTCGACGACGACCGCATCTTCTGCGAGCGGTACGTCGAGCGCCCGCACCACGTCGAGATCCAACTCCTCGGCGATCGGGCGCTCGGCGAGCGAGACTGCTCGATCCAGCGGCGTCACCAGAAGGTTCTCGAAGAAGCACCGTCGCCCGCGGTCGACGCCGCCCTGCGTGCAGCGATCAGTGACGCGGCTGCCGCGTTCGCTTGCGCCGTGCGCTACGAGAACGCGGGAACGGCCGAGTTCATGGTCGACGGGGACGATTTCTACTTCCTCGAGCTCAACGGCCGCATCCAGGTCGAGCATCCGGTTACCGAGCTCGTGACGAACACCGACCTCGTCCGCTGGCAGATCGAGCTCGCGCAGGACACCCGCACCCTCGACGAGCTGCAGTTCGAGACGCGCGGCCACGCCGTCGAGGTGCGACTGTATGCGGAGGACCCGCGCACGTTTTTCCCGCAGACGGGCCGCATCGAGCGGCTACGACTGCCCTCCGACATCCGGGTCGACGCCGGGGTGGCCGAAGGCGACGAGATCGGGATCGCCTACGACCCGATGATCGCGAAGCTGATCGCGCACGGTACGACGCGCACCGACGCGCTCGACGCATTGCGCGACGCGCTCGACGAGACCGAGGTCTCGGGCGTGACGACGAACCTGCCCTTCCTGCGCTGGCTCGTGTCCCATCCCGAGGTACGCGCGGGCGAGACGACGACCGCGTTCCTCGTCGAGCATCCGCCGCTGTCGCGCCCGGCCGTGCGCGAGGCGCCGGCGCCATGGCGGACGCCGTTTCGGCTCAACCTTCCCTCTCCCCCGCCTGCCCCGCCGCCGGACGTCGCCGCGGCGGCGGCGGATCACGCCGGGGCGGGTGGTGAGCAGAGCGCGGTCGTCGCGCCGATGCCCGGCACCGTGATCAAGTTGCTGGTCGGCGCGGGCGACGAGGTGCGTGCGCGCCAGCCGCTCGTGGTGCTCGAGGCGATGAAGATGGAAACGCCGCTGACGTCACCGTACGCGGCGACGGTGCGCGCCGTTCACATCGCCGAGGGCGATCGGGTCGCCGGCGGCGCGCTCCTCATCGAGCTCGAGGAGTAGGCTGCCGCCAAGACCCCGGCAAGCCCGAGGACCATCGCCGCCAGCAGCCCCCAGAACCAGCCGCCGTTCCCGACCGGCTTGGCGACCATGTTCACGATCACCGTCAGCAGGATCACGAGCTCCAGCCGCGAGACCAGCAAGATTCGTGCGATTCGGAACTGAGCTGCCGGCGACTCCGGGCCCTCGCTCTCGATGATCTTCGCGATGCGCCCTCCCTCCGGTCCGAGGAAGCCGGCGCCGACGACGAACGAGAGGATCCACGCGATCAGGCCGAGCACGATCCAGTTCTGTCCCCACGAGAGGTCCGCGTTGAGCATCAGGCCGATCGCTGCTAGGAGCAGCACCCACGTTGCCGGGATGAAGACGCGCATGCCGACGACCTCGCTGTCCTTGGCGAACTCGGCCATGCGCCGCGCGTCCTTCGTGCGGATGATGCGAAATGCGAACGCCTGGATCATCAATGCGCCTCCGAACCAGATCGCCGCCGCGGCAACGTGCACCGACTTGAAGAATGTGTACCACGTCATTCCGCAGGTCCTCCCTGAAGAGAATTAGAAGAGCTTCTGCAGCTTCATCGCAGCGCCCATGTCTCCTTTGACCTTGAGCTTTCCGGTCATGTAGGCGCTGGTTGCATTCTGCTCCCGCTTGACGATCTTGTCGAACGTCTCCTCCGACGTCGTGATCGTCACGTCGGCGTCCTCGGCGCCTTCCGTCACCTTGACGTTGCCATCCTGGACGTCCACCTTCCATTTCCCGGCTCCGTCGATGTCGAAGAGGTACGAGTTGGTCATCCCCGCAGTCTTCGACGGGTCGATGCGCGTCTCCAACGTGTCAAAAAACTCTCTGGTGCTCATGGCACCAACCCTACCTCAGCGGTTTCCAGCCGCTCGCGCCTGCGCGCACGCGGCAGCATGAATGCGAGCACGCTCGCAGCCAGCGGTGCGCCGGCTGCCACGAAGAGCGCAGTGCGCAGGCTCGTCATGTCCGCCAGTCGCCCGAGCGCGAGCGCTGCGACGCCGCCGAGGCCGACCGACAGGCCGATCACGAGCCCGGACGCCATGCCGACGTGGCGCGGCATGTACTCCTGGCCCATCACCATCGTCACGCCGAACGTCCCGACGACACATGTTCCGGTCAACGCAAGCGCAATTGCGCCGGGGACGCCGCCGACGAGCACGAACACGAGCACAAGGGGGCCCGTCGCCACGACGCTCGCGAGCAGGACGCTACGCGGGCCGAAGCGGTCGGCGAGCGGGCCGAGCGCGAGCGTGCCGACGCCGCCGGCGAAGAGCATCAGCGCGAGCAAGTGGTTCCCGTGCGACTTCGAGTGGCCGAGGGAGACCTCCCACAGCGGCACGAAGGTGATCAGCCCGAACCACGCGACGCTGCGGAGCGCGATCACGCCTAGCAGCAGCTTCATCGCGTATGGATCGTCCCGACCGGTGACGGCGCGCGCGGCGCCGGGCTCGGGCGCGAAGCTGCGGAGGTACGAGGCCGCCACAAGGAGCGCGGCCGCGACGGCGAGCCCGGGGATCGCGAGGAACAGTCCGCCGCGCAGCCCGAACGCGACGACGACGGCCGTCGTTGCGATCGGGCCGATCCCGAACCCGAGATTGCCACCGATGGAGAACCAGGACATGCCGCTGGCGCGCTTACGGCCGCTGACGAAGCCGGCGAACTTCGAGCCTTCCGGGTGGTACGCGGCGCTGCCAAGGCCGGAGACGAGCACGAGCACGAGGACGAGCCAGTAGCTCGGCGCGTCTGCGGCGACCGCGATCCCCACGCCGGCGACGGCGACGCCCGCAGGCAGCAGCCACATCGCGCCGCGGCGGTCCGACCAGAGGCCGAACAGCGGCTGGATCAGCGACGACGACGCCTGAGACGCGAGGATCACGGCGCCGACGGCGGTGTACGAGAGCGAGAAACGGTCCTTCAGGAACGGCAGGAGCGCGGGCAGCGCGCCGTTCGAAAAGTCCGTCGCGAAATGCCCGCTCGAGAGCAGCGCCATCGCGCGGCGATCAATCTCGGCCCGCACGAAGGCAGGCTAGCGTTGCTCAGGCGGCTTCTGAAGCAGGCAGGTAGCGCTCGATCAACGCATGCGAGAGCTCCCACTGCGCGCGCGCGAGCTTGACCCGGTTGCGCTCGAGCCTCCCCGTGTCGACGCCGCGATCGCGCAGCCGCTGCCGCTCACCGGTGAGGCCCGAGATCTCCTCGAGCAGCGCCTCGACGCTGTGATGCGTGCGCCCACGCCGGAAGCGCGAGGGGCTTGTAGGTCGCAGGATTGTGCTCATTTCAGTGGTCATCATCGGCATGCGACGTGAAAAGCTGAGCCGTAGTTAGCGCCTATTCGTAAAGACACCGTAAAACCCTCTTTTCGGCACCACAAACGCGTGGGCTCACAGACGGATACGCGGGCAAAGCCCGCGCATCCTCTAAGCGGCAGCGCCAAGGCGCTGCCGCGCTCTTTGGGTTCGACAAATGCGCCGGTCGACAGACGGGTGCGCCGGCAGAGCCCCCGCATCCTCTAAGCGCCAGGGCGTTGCCGCGCTCCTAAGCGCTCGAGCGTACGCCGCGGGCCGGGCCAGTGTTCCTCGACGAGATCGGGGTTGGAACGCAGAACCCGGCGGAGGACCAAGGCGACGATCACCGCGTCGTCGAGCTGCCCCGCGACCGGGATGAAGTCCGGGATCAGGTCGAAGGGCAGTAGCAGGTACGGCAGTAGCGCGGCGACGAGGAGCTTGTGCCGCCGCGGCAGCCGCTCGTCCCGGAGGAGCCGAGAGAAGAGCACGATGCAGTCGGGCACGAACCCAGCGAGAGCTCGCGCGTCCTCCCGTCGGCCGGCAACGAAGAAGATGACGACGACCATCGCGTAGACGACAACGCCGATCGCGATCGAATACAGGAGCCAGCCCATCCTCGGATAGCATCGCGGCCCGATGGACGACGTCGCGATCGAGGTTTCCGGCACGGGTGGCGGATCGCCCGACGCCCTGGTCCTCGTTCTCGCGGAAGACGACTCGACTCCCCGTTCCGACGGCGAACTGGAGCAGCAGCTCCGCGGGCTGGCCGAGGACGGCGAGCTCCGAGGCGAGCTTGGGCGCACCGTTGTGCTGCACACGGACGGCGGCTCGACCGCGCGCCGTGTCGTCGTCGCCGGCATCGGCAAGCGGGCAGAGGTCGACGCAGACGCGGTTCGAACCGCGGCGGCTGCGGTCGCGCGGCGCCTCCGTGACGTTGGCGGCACGCTCGGCTGGACGCTCGACGACTCCCTCCCGCTCTCGCTGGCGGAGCAGGCACGCGCGGTCATCGAAGGGGCCGTGCTCGGTGCGTACAGCCCGGGGCGCTGGAAGACGGAAGAGAGAGGCGGAAAGCCGATCGGCAAGATCGTGCTCTATGGCGGCGACAACGGCGTCGGCGACACCGCCGGTCGCGCGGCGACCGTGTCGAAATGGGTCAACTGGGCGCGCGACCTCGCGAACTCACCGCCGAACGAGCTGACGCCCGAGGGCCTGGCGAAGCGCGCAGTCGACCTAGCCGGTTCGAACCTCCAGGTCACCGCCCTCGATCCGCAACAGATCGACGAGCTCGGCATGGGCGCGCTCAGCGCGGTCGGGCGCGCGAGCGTGAACGGCCCGCGGCTCATCGTCCTCCGTTACGAGCCGCCACGTGCGAAGAGGGACGCAGTGATCGGCCTTGTCGGGAAGGCGATCACGTTCGACGCGGGCGGGATCTCGCTGAAGCCCGCTCTGAAGATGTACGACATGAAAGGCGACATGGCCGGCGGGGCGGCCGTGATCGCCGGCACCGCCGCCGCAGCGGAGCTCGAGCTGCCGGTCCGCATCCTGACGGTCGTCGCCGCCGCGGAGAACCTCGTCAGTGGCGACTCGTTCCGTCCTGGCGACATCCTGCGCGCGGCGAACGGCAAGACGATCGAGATCACGAACACGGATGCGGAAGGACGACTCGTGCTCGCCGACGCACTGTGGTACGCACGCAAGGAAGGCGCGACACACGTGCTGGACTTCGCGACGCTGACGGGCGCGATGGAGGTTGCTCTCGGCGATCTGTACGCAGGCTTGTTCGCGAACGACGACGCGTGGCGCGACGACATCCTCGCCGCTGCGCAAACGAGCGGCGATCACACATGGCCGTTCCCGCTGCACCGCCGCTACCGGCGCTACGTCGACTCGTCGTACGCTGACATGAAGAACTCGTCGGAGCTGCGTCAGGCCGGTGCGGTGCTTGCAGCGGAGTTCCTGAAGGAGTTCTCCGGGGAAGGGCCGTGGGGCCACATCGACATGGCCGGCCCGGGCTTCCTCGAGCGCTCCCGCGGCGACTATTACACGCAGCGCGGCGGAACCGGGTACGGCGTCCGCCTCATCGTCGAGCTCGCCAGACGCCTCGGCGCTTGAACTTCGACCTCGGCCAGGAGCACGAGCTCGTCCGCTCCACCGTGCGCGAGTTCGCACAGAAGCGCGTTGCGCCCGTCGCGGAGGAGCTCGACCGGGAGAGCAGGTTCCCGTACGACCTCGTCGCCGAGATGGCCGAGCTGGGGTTGATGGGCATGACGATCCCGGAGGAGTACGGCGGCGCCGGCGCCGACACGCTCGCCTACGCGATCGCGGTCGAAGAGCTGACACGTGTGGACTCGTCGGTCGCGATCACGATGGCCGCGCATCACTCGCTCGGCACGCTGCCGATCTACTACTTCGGGAGCGAGGAGCAGAAACGACAGTGGCTGCCGGACCTCGCGTCTGGCGAGAAGCTCGCCGCCTTCGGGCTCACCGAGCCGGATGCAGGGTCCGACGCCGGTGCGACACGCACCCGTGCGGAGCTCCGTGACGGGCAGTGGGTGATCAACGGCTCCAAGATCTTCATCACGAACGCGGGCACGGACATCACGGCTTGCGTGACCATCACCGCGCGCACGAGCGACGACGAGGTGTCCAACGTGATCGTCCCGAACGGCACAGCGGGGTACGAGATCTCGAAGCCGATGAAGAAGCTCGGCTGGCGCGCGTCGGACACGCGCGAGCTCTCCTTCAAGGACTGCGCGGTGCCCGAGGAGAACCTGCTCGGGCCGCGCGGAGAGGGATTTCGCCAGTTCCTCGAGATCCTGGACGGCGGGCGGATCTCCGTGGCTGCTATGGGGGTCGGGCTCGCGCACGGCGCGTACGACCTCGCGTATGCATACGCACAGGAGCGCAAGCAGTTCGGTCAGCCGATCTCCAGGTTCCAGGCCGTGCAGTTCAGGCTCGCCGACATGGCGACGGAGATCGAGGCCGGCCGCGCGCTCGTGTACAAGGCCGCGTGGCTGAAGGATCAAGGGCGCGACTTCGCCCTCGCGGCCGCGCAGGCGAAGCTCTACACCGGCGAGCTCTCCAACCGCGCCGCCAACTGGGCGCTCCAGATCCACGGCGGCTACGGGTACATGGACGAGTACGCCATCTCGCGCCTCTATCGCGACCAGAAGATCCTCGAGATCGGCGAGGGCACGAACGAGGTCCAGCGCATGGTCATCGCCCGCGGCCTCGGCCTCTAGAGGTCATCGCGGTGGCGTGATACGCGGCGACGCGTTGAAGCGCAGGTAGCGGTGCCTCATGAAGTGCGCGGCCGTGGTCATGCGCAGATTGTGCGGCAGCAATGTCTTGCGGTCGAGGCGCACCGTGAACCACGTCGGGCCGAGCGGCTTCATGAACGCGACGACGTACGCCGCCGGCGTCGTGTCGAGGAGGAACGCGTTCGTGAAGTGGCCGGCCCAGATCGGCTCCGGCTGCGGCGTCGGCGTCTGTGCCGACTGGAACCACCTGCCCTTCGCCGCGCGATCCCAGCGACGCGCGCCGATGACGATCCCCGAGGCGCCGCCCCGGATCTGGTACTCGAGCTTGTCCGGGCGCTCGAGGGTGAAGTCGGACACGACCTTGTTGCGCGGGCTCGAAGCGAGCCGCTCGATGTATTCGACGCTGCGCAGCGCACGGAACGTCCGCGTCGCCTTCGCGACGAGCGCCGACGCGGGCTTCGGATGCGCGGGAATCGCGAAGCGCAGCTTGTCGCTGTTCACCGTTACCGTCGCCGTTCGCCGCAGCTGAACGAATGCGCCGTAGCAGCCCGATCCGCACGAGCCGGTCTTGACGCCGTTCACCTTCACCGTCAGGCCGTTCACGCCCTGGCCGTCCTGGCCGAGCACGGTCACCTCTTCTCCGGGCGGCCGGTAGGCGAGGGCCACACCGTAGTCCCCCGACTCCTTCGCTTGCACGACCATCTGCGCCGCGGGCAACGGCGGCGGCCCCGCAACGACCGCGGCGGCGGCGCGACCACGCCCGGGGCGAAGATCCGTCAGGAACGCGACGGCGACGACGAGCCCGGCGAAGAGGAGGAGCTCGACGGCGATGTTGCGGCGAAGCGCGACAACCTCGAGGCGGGGAATGAGGCGGTAGCGGTTCACCCAGCCGACCGCGACGAGTGCGACCAGCAGCGCCGTCTTGATCAGCAGCGCACGGCCGTAGCCCGTCGTCCACAGCTGGCTGAACGTGGCGAGCTCGCCGAACGCGCGGATGATTCCGGTAATCCCCAGCAGCGCGACCGAGACGACGGCAACGTTCGAGAAGCGGCGCATCAGTACGCCGCGGTCGCCCCCGCGTCGCAGCGCGAGCCCGAGCGACAGCACTCCGCCGAGCCAGATCGAAGCCGCAGCGACGTGGACGACGTCGTCCACCACCTCGAGGCGCGAACGTCCCGGATCGAGCGCGTGGCCGGCGATCGACGGCCCCGGCAGCAGCAACAGAGCTGCAGCGAAGACGAGCGGCTCGACCACGGGATAGATCGGCGCGATCGCGGCGAAGACCGCGCCGAGCGCGGCGATGAGCGCAACGGCGGCCATCGTCCCGCCGAACCGGCTCGATAGCGGCACGTCGTGCAAGAGTCCCGAGACGCCGATGAAGACCAGCAGGAAGGACCCGAGGAAGACGCGCATCGGCACCGGCGCGACCGCGAACCGGAAGAACGCCGCGCCGACCGCCGTCAACAGCCCGGCGAAGAGCAGCCAGCGGGAGACGATGTCCTTGACACTCGGCCGGTTGCGCACCGACAGCGCTGCCGTCGGCGGAGGTCGCCCGACCCCGACGCCGAAGACGGTCACGCCGGCGATCGTGTGCCCGTCGTCGGAGATCACGCGCCAGAGGACGGTGTAGTCGCCGTCAGAAAGGCCGTGCCGAAGCGGCACGACGAGCGTCCGGCCGTCGACGACCCGCGCCTTGCCGTCGAGCACGGAGGCGCCGCCGTCGTTGCGGATCGCCTTGATCGCTCGCCCAACCCGGACGTTGTCGTCGAACACGAGGCGCACGGCAGTCGGCGCCTTCGACAGGACGGCCCGGTTCTCGGGCGTGATGCGGACGAGGGTCGCGTGCGGCCACGCGGCGGCCGGCCAGGCCAGCGAGACGACGATGACAGCGAGAAGGGCGCAGACGCGCAACGCGCCAGACGCTAGTTGCAGCGCCGAAAGGCTGGTCGATTCAGCCGTTCGGCCAGTAGCGAGCGGGGGTCCGGGCGACACACGCTTCGAGGAGCCGCCGGCGGCGTTGCGGCGCCACCGGCGGCCGACTTCTCTCTAACTTCAAGAAAGCTAGCGGGAGGCAGTGTTAGCGTCTTCGTCGTGTTGTTCCGCCAGTTCGTCGACGACGATCTCGGCTGCGCCTCTTACCTGATCGGGGATTCCGCCACCGACGAGGCGTTCGTCGTCGACCCCGCATATGCGATCGAGCAGTACCTCGAGGCGGCCGACGCCGAAGGCGTCCGCATCGTCCGGGTGCTCGAGACGCACACACACGCCGACCACGTGTCGGGACATGGCCGCTTCGCGCTGGAGCACGGCGTGCCCGTGTCCGTGCATCCGATCGCCGAGCCGGACTATCCGCACGACCCGATCGAGGACGGCCAGACGCTGCACGCCGGCTCGGTGCCCGTGCGCGTGCTGCACACCCCGGGACACCGACCGGAGCACTGCGCGTTCGTGGTCGACGAGCGGCTCGTGCTAACCGGCGACTCGCTGTTCGTCGGCGACGCCGCCCGGCCCGACCTCGCCGTCGAGGCCCGCGAAGGGGCCGAGGGGCTGTTCCACTCGCTCCAGCGCCTGATGCAGCTGCCGGATGCATACGACGTCTATCCCGGACACGTCGCGGGCTCGCTGTGCGGCGCGGCGATGAGCCCCGCACACTCGACGACGATCGGCGCCGAGAAGCGCTCGAACGTGGCCCTCGCCTTCGGCGACGTGCAGGAGTTCATCGCCACATCCGCCGGCGTTTCCACCCCGCGCCCGCCCACGACCGCGCGCGTCGTCGAGCTGAACCGGGGGCCGTTCATCAGCGCGCCCGCCGAGCTCGGGAGCCTCGGCGAGATCGGGATTGCCACCGTCCTCGACGTCCGCCCGGCGGCCGCTCACGCCGCCGGCCACGTGCACGGCGCCTTCAACGTGCCGGTCTCGGCCTCGTCGTTCGCGACACGCGCCGGCTTCATCCTCGATCCGGTCGAGCGGATCGTCCTGCACGCGAGCGACAACGACGAAGCGCAGCGCGCTGCGCGCGGGCTGCGGTCGGTCGGCTTCCTGGAGCTCGCCGGCTACTTCACGAGTGCAGACTCGACCGAGGCTTCAAGCCCGGTCGAGCTCGACGACCTGGAGCGGCTACTCCAGGAGGGGTCCGTGCAGGTGCTCGACGTGCGCGAGAAATCGGAGCGCGACGAGCGCTACATCCCCGGCTCCCTGCACATCCCCTACCGCCTGCTGCGCGAGACCGGAACGGACGGCCTCGACACGAGCAAGCCCGTCGTGACGATCTGCGAGACGGGGACGCGGGCATCGATCGCGGCGAGCGTCCTCGCCGCCGCAGGCGTCGACGCACGTCCTGTCCTCGACGGCGGCATCGAGAACTGGCGCGGCCAGACGGTCTCGTTTCGCCGCTGCGGCGGTAGTACCTGACCGCCTCTAAACGCCGGGATCAAGCGCCGACAACGGCCGGAGCCTAAGCCACGCGAAGCCGGCTTATGCGGAGGCGAACTCATGCGCCGCGGCGACGCGGAGCATCGCCGCGTCCGCACGGAAGAGAACAAATGCTGACCGACAAGAAGCGTGCGGGCCGAGCCCGCGCGCGTTCCCGCGAAGCGGCGTACACATCAACGGGTCTGACCCGCAGGGTCAGACCCGTTTCTAGCTGAGACGATCGACGACGTAACCGCGCTCGGCCATCGCGTCGAGCAGGCGCCCACAGTGCTCCTCGTCGCGCGTAACGAGCGTCAACTCGACCTCCGTCGCGCTGACGGGAATGTCCATGCCTTCGCGGTGGTGCTCGACTGCGATGACGTTCCCGCGCTCCTCGGCGACGAGCGACAGCAGCTTGATCAGCTCGCCCGGGCGGTCGGACAGATTCGTGCGCACGACGAGGTACCGGCCGGCCGAGGTGAGCCCGTAGCGCATGACCGAGATGAGCATCGTTGCGTCGATGTTGCCGCCCGAGAGGATCGGCACCGCCGTCCCCGACCCTTTGCCCGCCTTGCCCGACAGCAGCGCGGCGACGCCGACTGCGCCGGCCCCCTCGACGACGAGCTTCGCGCGCTCGAGCAGGAGGACGATCGCCTCGCTGATCTCCTCGTCGGTCACCGCGACGATGTCGTCGAGCAGATCTTCGAGCAGCGGCATCGTGAAGTCGCTCGGCACCTTGACCCAGATGCCGTCCGCGATCGTGTAGCCCTCGAGGCCGGCCTGGACGCCGACGAGGCGCACCTTCGGCCGCAGCGCGCGCAGCGCGGTCGCGACACCGACCGCAAGCCCCCCGCCCCCGATCGGGATCAGCACCAGCTCGACGTCCGGCACCTGCTCCGCGAGCTCGAGCCCGATCGTGCCCTGGCCGGCAATCACGAGCTGGTCCTCGTATGGGTGGATGAACGTGCCGCCCGTTTCCTCGACGTGCTGCTGCGCAGCCGCGAGCGCGTCCTCGAAGTACGTCCCGGTCAAGACCGTCTTCGCGCCGTAGTTGCGGCATGCCTCGACCTTCGCCATCGGCGCGTCCTGCGGGACATAGATCGTCGCCGGCGCTCCGAGCTCGCGTGCCGCCCAGGCGACGGCCTGGCCGTGGTTGCCGGCGCTCGCGGCGACGACGCCGGCCGCGCGCTCGTCCACCGTCAGCGTCGACAGCTTGTTGACCGCGCCGCGCACCTTGAACGAGCCCGTGCGCTGCAGATTCTCCGCCTTCAGGCGTACCTCGCGGCCCACGCGCCGCGAAAACGTCTCCGAGAGGTAGATCGGCGTCTCTTCCGCGATTCCGAAGAGCCGCTGCCGCGCCTCCTGGACGTCAGCGGTTGTTGGTGCCGTCCGTAGCGTCGCCAATGTGGAACACCTTCTCCATTATCTCCCGCACCGCGGTCAACGGATCGAGCTCACGCCGCTGCACCTCGTCCAGCAGCCGACGAAGCTCCGGATCGTCGGCGACGGCCTGCTCCAGATGCGCCTTCGCACGCCCCGACGCGACCGCGAACACCTCGCGGGCGAGATTCTTCCGCCGCCGCTCCTCGAGCCCGCCCTCCCGCTCGAGGTGCGCGCGATGCTCCTCGACCTTCTCCCACAGCTCCTGGATGTTCTCGCCACGCGTCGCCTCCGTCAGCACGATCGGCGGCTTCCAGGAACGTTCGCGGTCGAGCGACAGGATCGATCGCACCTCGCTGACCATCGTCTTCGCCGCCGGGTGATCCATCTTGTTGATCGCGATCACGTCGGGGATCTCCATGATCCCCGCCTTCAGCGCCTGCACGGAGTCCCCGGAGCCTGGCATGAGCACGAGCACGACCGTGTCGGCGATGCCGATCACCTCGACCTCGCTCTGTCCCGTCCCGACCGTCTCGAGGAAGACGAGCTCTTTGCCGGCCGCGTCCAGAACGAGCAGCGCCTGCAGCGTCGCCTCGGCGAGGCCCCCGAGGTGCCCGCGCGTCCCCATCGACCGGATGAAGACGCCCGGATCGAGGAAGTGGTCGGCGAGCCGGATGCGGTCGCCGAGCAGCGCACCGTGCGAGAACGGGCTCGACGGATCGACCGAGATGACGCCGATCGTGCGGTCCTGCTCGCGCAGGTGGCGAACGAGCGCGGAGATGAGGCTCGACTTGCCGACGCCGGGCGGGCCCGTGATCCCGACGGCGTACGCCGTCCCGGTCTCCGGATAGAGATCGCGGACGACCTCGTACGCGAGCGGGTCCGAATTCTCGACGAGCGAGATCGCGCGGGCGAGCGCGCGTCTGTCGCCGGCGCGCACACCCTCGCCGAGCGTCTCGCGCGTCCAGGCTCTTCTACTAGGCAGCCTCGACCTCCGCGCTGCTCTCGGGAACCTCCTCGCGCCCGAGCACGTAGGCGACCAGCGACGCGAACAGGAGCACGAGCCCGACCACGCCGTACACCCAGCGCGGGCCGTACGAGTCCGTCAACGGGCCGGCCACGAGAACCGCGATTCCGTAGGCCGCGTAGTTGACGCTCATGATCACCGTGAAGACCCGGCCGCGCACGTCGTCGCTCGCGCCCCGCTGCACGAGCAGCGAGTTGCACACGACGGCGACGCCGTTGCCGATTCCCGACAGCACGAAGCACGGCAACGCGGCCCACACGTTCGGCATCGCGCCGGCAGCGCCGATCCCGACCGCCTCGAGGAGAATGCTCGCCGCATAAATGCTGCCGACCGAACGGCGCTCGACCCAGGTGCCGGCGGCGAAGCTGCCGATGGCGAGACCGAGCCCGATGCACCCGAAGACGAGCCCGTAGCCGAAGTCTCCCGCAGAGAAGCTGTCCTTGGCGAGGAACACCTGCGCCGTGTTCGACGCCGCGACGCCCGCGAGGGCGATCGTCCACACGACGAGCACCGTTCGCAGCGCCGGCGTGCGGACGACGCGACCGAACCCCTCGGCGAGATCGCGGGCGAAGCCCCGGCTGACGGCGAGCGCACCCTGCAGCTTCCCCGGCGCGATGCGGGCGACGAGGGCCGCCGAGACGAAGAACGAGGCGGCGTTGACCCAGTAGGCCGTGTCGGGGCTCGTCGCGGCGACGAGCGCGCCGCCGAGGATGGGCGCGAGCGTCCAGCTGACGTTCTCGCCGGTCTGGATGAGGGAGTTCGCCCGCGCGAGCTCGTTCTCCGCGACGAGGTTCGGGAGCCCCGCGTAGACCGCCGGCCGGAAGAAGCCGGTCGTGAATCCCGCGATCGCCGCGAGGACGACGATCTGTGCGGCACTGTCCGCGAACGGCAGCACACAGAAGACTCCGCAGCGGATCAGGTCGGACACGATCATCACGCCGCGTCGCGGCAACCGGTCGAGGAGCGGGCCGAAGAAGAGCCCGACGGCGACGGCGGGCAGGAACTCGACGAACATCAACGCCGCGACCCACGAGCCGGAGTTCGTGCGGTCCTTGACGTCGATGACGAGCGCGACGGTCGCGAGCAGCGTGCCTAGGCTCGAGCCGAGCGTCGCGAGGAAGAGCAGGCGGAAGCCCGGGGCCGTGCGGAGCAGCCTCATGCGACGGCGCGGGCTCGTGCCAGTGCGTCAGCGAGGAACGCGTGCTCGTCCGGCGTCCCGACCGTGACGCGGAACGCCCGCGGCTCGCCGAACCCGGCCAGCGGCCGCACGATCACACCCTGGCGCAGCAGCGCATCGAACAGTGTCTGCGCGTCGTCCTCGAGCTCCACGTAGATGAAGTTGCCGACCGAGCCCGGAACGACGTCGTAGCCCGCCTCCCGCAGCAGCCGTTCCAGCTCGGCGCGTCCTCGCTCGTTCAGCTCACGCCGCCGCCGGAGCTCGTCGGCCGCGTCGAGGCTCGCAAGCGCCGCCTCCTGCCCCGGGGTCGTCAGGTCGAACGCCCGCCGTGTCTTGCCGAGCTCCGTGACGAGCTCCGCGGCGGCCACGCCGTAGCCGACGCGGACGCCGGCGAGCCCGTAGATCTTCGAGAACGTGCGCAGGACGATCACGCGGCGGCCGGTCTTGAAGTACTCGTCGATGCCGTCGGCGTACTCGGGGCTGTCGATGTACTCGAAGTACGCCTGGTCGAGCACGGTCAGCACGTGGTCGGGCACGCGCTCGAAGTACGCGTCGAGTTCCGCGCGCGTGTTCATGGTGCCCGTCGGGTTGTTCGGGTGGCAGATGTAGACCAGCTTCGTCCGCGGCGTGACGGCGGCGAGCAGCGCGTCGAGGTCGTAGCGGTGGTCGCGCAAAGGCACGCGCACCGCCTCGGCACCGAGCTTCAGCCCGTAGATGAGGTAGCTGGGAAAGGACGGCCAGCCGCAGACGATCTCGTCGCCCGGGTCCAGGGTCGCCTGCGAGATCCCGTCGATCACCCCGTCGGCGCCCGAGCCGACCGCAATCTCCTCGAACCGCACGCCGTGCCGTTCGGCGAGCGACGCGCGCAACCGGTAGGCGCCGCCGTCCGGATAGCGGTTCAGGTCCGCGGCTGCGCGCTCCATCGCCTCGAGCGCCTCCGGAAACGGGCCGAGCGGGCCCTCATTGGACGCGAGCTTGACGACGCGCTCGAGGCCGAGCTCGCGCTGGACCTCCTCGACGGGCTTGCCCGGCTCGTACGGGATCAGGCCCGCGAGCGCAGGCCTGACGAAACCCGCCGTGACGTCGCCCACGCTACGAGCCGCTGGTGAACGAGCCGTCGGACTTCTTGCGCCAGAACAAGAGCGCGGCGACCGTAGCTGCGCCGAGCCCTGCGACGGCGCCCTTGTTCAGCCCGGCGTGGTCGCCCTTGCCCGGAACGGCCTGCTTGGCCTTCCGCTTGCTTGTGGCCTTGGCGATCTGCCACACGCTCCAGCCGAGCACGGCGTTGCGTCGATTGATGATGGACATGTCCGCTCCTTTCCCGACGGGCGAGCCTACCAAGCGTTCCTCTGGGGCCCCGGGGGCCGCGAGTGCAGCCCCCGGGGTTGGGACGAGGGCACGTCCGTCCTAGGAGACTCCTGACGTGCCGGAACCTTGCGGGGACTTGCTACGGCTTCTTGCCGTTGCCGCCGCCGTGGTCGGTCGGGCCCGGCAGGGGCTTGGGCTTGGACGCCTTCGGCTTGGCGGAGCCGCCGCGCGAATGCACGAGCGGATGTGAGGGATGCACCGGGTGCGGACGCTGCGTCACGTGCACGACATGTCGGGACGAGACGCTTGCGTCGAGGTGCTTCTGACGGCCGAGCGCGCGCCCGTTGCCGCGGGTCGTGGCGTGTGTGTGCGCGGCTTTGCCATGCGGCTGCTTCGCGGCCTTCGCAGCGTGAGCGTTCGCGGAACGCCTGTGGTTCACCGCTCGGGCTCTGACGACGACGGGAATATGCTCGCGCGGCGCCGGTACCGACGCGTGGGGCGAGACCGATTGGAAGACCGACGCCGCCTCGGCCTTCGCGGGATGCGGCTTCCATGGCGCATGCTCGACGGTCGCCACGCCGGCGCCGCCGATCACCAGACCGGTAGTGACGGCCGCCGCGGCCTTGAGGGCGAGCCCGGTGCCGACTGCTGCGCCGCCCCCGCCGAAGAAGGATCCGAGCGAGCCCGGAACGGGCACGAGCGCGAGCGATTTGAGCGCCCCCCGCTGGGCCCGCTGCCGTCGGGCGAACGACGCGCATTCCGGACACTCGCGCAAATGGGCACGCAGCTGCCCGCGCTCGTGGCGAGACAGCCGGCCGTCGAGCTGCCGGGAGATTGCAAACTCCGCTTCCCCGCACGTCAGTGCGCCTTCGAGCTGTTCCCGCAGCGCCCGGCGCGCGCGGAAGATCAGGGTCTCGACGGCGCTCGTCGACACGTCGAGGATCTCGGCGATCTCCGCGTACGAGCGGCCTTCGAGCTCGCGCATCACGAGCGCGGCCCGCTGGTTGAAGGCAAGGTGGCCGAGCGCCCGCCGGATGTCGTCCCCGCTCGGCAGCTCGTCGTCGACGAGTGTGTCGGCGATGTCGTCCGCGAACGCGACCTCAGAGGGACGGCGCGCGGACTGGCGGAACCGCTGCCGGCACACGTTGTGCGCGATGGCGATCAGCCAGTTCTGCGGCTTCTCCGGACGGTCGCCCTTCTCGACGAAGGCGCGGTACGCGTTCAGAAAGGTCGTCTGGGTGACGTCCTCCGCGTCGGCGGGGTTCCGCATCACCGCGAGCGCATAGCGGTACACGTCGCCGACGTGCCGCTTGTACATCCGCTCGAAGGCCCGGTCCGAACGTGGACGCTGCGCCAGCAGGGGCGTCATGCCCTAGTAGATACCCGTTCCGGCCGAATCTTGCGGCGGAGGGTTAAGGCAATTTTGGCAGCGGCGGGGCTTCGACCGGGAGCGGAGGCAACGGAGGCACGCTGACCGGCAGGGAGGCCACCACCGAGTGGACGGTCTGATCCACCGTCCCGACCACGGTCTGCGCCGTCTCCGTCGCGGTCGATACGGGGCTTTCCGCGGGTGCGGGTGCGGGCGCTGGCGCCGAGGACGACGGAGGCGCGGCGGGACCGGAGGCCGCGACCGGCTGCGACGCGGAGGCAAGGGAAGACGGTCGCGCTCGCGGCGTCATCCCCTGGCCGGCCATACGTCTTCCGACAACCCGGTGCGTCGCTCGTGCAGCGGCGGCCCTGTACGGCTTCGCGGCGCGAACCGTGGGTGCGGCGGCGTGCTCGACCACGTGCCGGGAAGCGGGCGCGGATGCTGCCGGGCGCGGCGCCGCAGTCGCGTGCGTCGCTCGCTCGACGCCCAGCCCTGTCGCGACCCCGCCCACGACGAGCGCTACGGCGGTCTTGATCAGCATGCTCGCGCCGATCCCGCCCGCGGCGGCACCGCCCCCACCGAAGAGCTGGCCGAGCGAGCCGGGAACCGGGACGGTCAGGATCGAGCGAAGCGCGGCCGTTCGGACACGCAGAGAGCGGCGCGCGCGGAAGATCAGGGTCTCGACCGCGGCGACGGAGACGCCGAGCGTGTCCGCGATCTCGGTGTACGACCGCCCTTCGAGCTCGCGCATGACGAGTGCGGCACGCTGGTTGAACGGCAGCCGGCCGAGCGCGCGCAACACGGCTTCGACGTTCGGCTTCTCCTCCTCGGCAATCGCCAGCTGCTCGACGTGATCCTCGAGCGGCACTTCCTTCACGCGCCTGTTGATGTACGCGTACCTCGAGCGCGCAACGTTGTGCGCGATCTTGATCAGCCAGTTCTGGGGCTTCCGAATCTCCTCGCCGCGCTGAAACGCGCGGTATGCGTTGAGGAACGTCGTCTGGGTGACGTCCTCCGCGTCGGCGGGGTTGCGAAGGAGCGCGAGCGCGTAGTGGTAGACGTCCTTGACGTACCGGCGGTAGAGCTTTTCGAACGCCTCGTCCCTAGCTAGGACGGGGACTTCAGGGGCGATCGTGGCCATTTAACTGACAACGGTTGTGGCCGATTTGGCGATACGCCTAACTTCTCATTTCAAAACCATAAAAAATTGACACTACCCTGCGGACATGCTCGGGGCCGGGGTCGCCGCCGCCGTCACCCTCGGCTGCCTCCCGGGGACGCCGCCGGCGGCCGCGCTGCCGACCTGGTCGCCCACCGGTGACCGGATCGCGTACACCGTCCCCGCGCAGGAGACCGCGAGCATCGAGACCGCGCGTCCCGGGACGCTACGTCCGGTCGAGGGGGCCGTCAGCTACGACAGCGCGCCGACACAGCTCGCGTGGTCGCCTGCGGGCGAACGGATCGCCTTCGAGAAACGCACCGGAGCGATCTCGGTGTTAGGCCTTGGGCGGTTCGGCGGCGGCATACGCGAGCTCGTCCACGTCGAGACGGGCACTGTGACGGAGCTCGGCGACTGGTCGCCCGACGGTCGGCAGCTGGTGTTTGCGCGCGACGGACACATCCACGTCCTCGACGTCGCGACCGGTGAGATCCGTTACCTGGCAGAGGGCGACCATCCGACCTGGTCCCACGATGGGCTCGAGATCGCCTACGCGGTCGGCAACGATTTGCTCGGCATCAGCCCCGTCGGGGGTCTTGCCCGCTTGATCGCCAGAGCCGAAACGCCGATCGAGCAGATTGTCTGGTCGCCCGATTCGACTCGACTCGCATTCCTCGGTGTGGTGATCGGGATCGTCACGAGGTTCGCGGGGCGGCCGGCGTACACGGCCCCCGCCCGGCCGCCGATCGCGTGGCGACCGAACGGGATTTTCTTCAGCCTCGACCAGGTTGCGCTCGTAAACACTCGCATCTGGCGCTTCGATCCCGACACAGAGACGACGACGGCGGTGACGCACCTGCCGCGAGGCTTCAACGCGTATTTCCTCGACGCCTCTCGAGACGGTCGGCGCGTCGTGTACGGCCTCGAGACCGCCAACCTCCCGGCCGGACTGCGCGTCGTCGACGGGGACGGTCGCCACGACGGGCCGCTGCTCGCGTGCCACGGCACACCGCACGCGGACGTCGTCCGCGGTTCACGGCTGAACGACGTCATCCGTGTAAACGGGGGCGGCTCCGACCGCATCAACTGCGGGCGCGGGAGCGACGTCGTCTACGCAGACCGCCGCGACCGCGTCGCGCGCGACTGCGAACGCGTTACGCGGTTGCCTTAGCCCGTTTCCGGTTGGGGATGTGGATCGGGCGGCCGAGCGCTACGAGGCCGGCCTCCTTGATCGCCTCGGAGAGCGTCGGATGCGCCGCCATCCCGTCCGCCACCGTCTCGACCGTAGCCTCGGCGTCAATTGCCACCACACCAGCCTCGACCAGGTCGGTGACGTGCGGGCCGACCATGACGATCCCGAGCAGCTCCCCGTAGCGCGTCTCGTGGATCGACTTCACCCAGCCGGTCGTCTCGTTCTGCATGACGGCGCGCGCGTTCGCGACCCACGGGAACATGCCGGTCGCGACGTCGTCGCCGTATTGCTCGCGCGCCTCGGCCTCCGTGAGACCGACGCCGGCGATCTCCGGATCCGTGTAGATGGGGCGCGGGACGGCGCGGTTGTCGACGACCGCATCGTGGCCGCACGCGTTCTCCGCAGCCACCTCGCCCTCACGGAAGGCCGTGTGCGCGAGCTGCCAGTAGCCCGCACAGTCGCCGACCGCGTAGATGTGCGCAACCGTCGTGCGGCGGTGCTCGTCGGCGGCGATGCCCTTGCGCTTGTCGAACTCGACGCCGATGCCCTCGAGCCCGAGGCTTTCGACGTTCGGGCCGCGCCCGACGCAGACGAGCATGAGATCGGCCTGAACGGTCTCGCCGTCGCCGTAGTGGACTGTCAGCTCGGAGCCGTCGTCCTCGACCTTCGTGCACTGCTTCTCGAGATGGAGGATGACTCCGCGCCTGCCGAGTTGCTTCGCGAGCTCCTTGGACGCGTCGGCGTCCTCCTGCGGGATCAGGCTCGGCAGCATCTCGATGATCGTCACCTCGCTGCCGAAGCGGTTGAAGATCGACGCGAACTCGCAGCCGATGATTCCGCCGCCGAGAACGACGAGGCGCTTCGGCACCTCCGTCTGCGCGAGCAGCCCGGTCGAGTCGACGCACCGTTCGGAGTCGAGCCCTTCGATCGGCGGGCGCAGCGGGAACGATCCCGTCGCGATGATCGCGCTCTTGAAGGACACGTCCTCGCCGCCGTCGACGGCGATCGTGTTCGCGTCCTTGAACGTGCCGTTCCCCTTCACCCACTCGACGCCGTTCGCTTTGAAGAGCGACGCGACGCCCGACGTCATCTGCTTGACAACGCCGGCCTTCCATTCGTTTGCAGTGCCGAACTCGAGCTGGAAGCCGCCGAGCTTCACGCCGAGCTTGTCGAACGTGTGCTCTGCCTCCTTCAGCGCGAATGCGGTCTGCACCCACGCCTTGGTCGGGATGCAGCCGACACGCAAGCACGTGCCGCCGAGCTCGGGCTCGCGCTCGATGCAGGCCACGCTGGCCCCGAGCTGCGCGGCGCGGATGGCCGCGGTGTACCCACCTGGGCCCCCTCCGAGTACGGCGACGTCGACTTGCATCGGGACTAGGTTAGTTCAGCCTTCATGGTCACTGTCCCGTCCTTCTCCTCGACGGGGCGGAAACCGTAACGCTCGTAGAGCTTCGTCATCCCTTTCTCGGCGCTGAGGCTGACAGCAGTGTGACCCTGCTCCTTCGCGCGCGCGAGCAGCGCGTCCATCAACTGGCCGCCGAGCCCGCCGCCGCGGCGGCTCGGGACGACGGCAATGGTGAGCTCCGGCGTCTGACCGTCGACGAAGCCGAAGCCCGGCGCGTTTTCCGGGAAGAGGCGATACCAGGCCGCACCCACGGGCCCGGCCTCCCAGGCAATCAGGCCGGCGTCGCCGGGGCGTCCCCAGTTGTTCACGTAGCGGGCAACCGGCAGATCGGGATCCTCGTTCAGGCGCCAGTGGTAGGCGTGCTTGAGCATGTCCCGGAGGAAGCGGACGTCCTGCGGCCCCGCTTGGCGGATCACGACGGCAGTCTACGACTCGCTCAAACGAGTGATTCGCTGCGACCCGCCGGCAGGAAAGTGGCGTCAGCGGCATCTCAACTTGTGTGAAGAGGAACGATGACCGGCGGACCGAGTTCGGCCACGGCCTGAGGGCCCGCCTGCTCCGTCGCCGCGCGCTGCGATTCGGTCCTGGACGCGTCCGCCTTCCGGCGCCGCTCGTCCAACGGCCGTCCGCTCTTTAGGCAACTGGAGAACGCCGCGCTCTCGGACGGTTCGCCGTCAGGGCGAAGCCTGCCCGAGCTCGCGTGCGGCCCACGGCAGCGCCACCTCGAGCTGACGCAACTGGAACTCTCGGACCGTGGGCGCGCCGGCCGGCGGGGCTAGCCCCGCGCGCGCAGCGAAGAAGCCGGCGACAGCCGCGGCCAGCCCGGCAGAGTCGGGAAACACGTCCCACGGCTGCGGGCCGCCCTCGAGCCGGAGGCTGGGCAACCAGAACGCGACGTCGAAGTCTCCGTTCCCGATGCACGCGATGTTCCAGTCGACGAGCACCGGACCGATTTCTTTGAAGCAGAGGTTGTCGCTTCGCACGTCGGCGTGCAGCAAGTCGTCGCCGTCGAGCTCGGCCTCCTCGGCGGCGCGCAGCAAGACGGGCAGCGCGGCGTCGAGCCACTCCGCGGAACAAATGCCGGTCGAGAGCATCGGCCCGGGATCGTCCGCGACGATCGGCCAGCCGACGATCGCGCTCCGCATGTCCGCGAGACGCGGCAGGCCCGGAAGCTGCGCCGACGACCGGACGTCCGACAACATCCGCAGCACCAAGTCGATGCGCTGCGACGACCAGGGCGGCGGCCAGTCCGCGGCCGAGAGATCCTCGAGCACGAGGACCGCGTCGTGCGCACCGAGGTAGGCCGGCATGAACCGACCGCGCACGTGCTCGTACACGAGCCGCTCTGTCTGGAGCCAGTCCTCGGCTTCCGGCGTGAGCGCATGCTTGACAAAGACGGAGCGACCGTCCCCCAGCCGCACGAGCCAGTGCGCGTTGACCCGCCCGTAACCGCCGCTCGCGACTCGATCGAAACCGACGACGCGCTCGCGGAGCAGTCGCTCGAGCTCAGCCTGGGGAAAGCTCTTGCGCAAACTGGAGGCGGTTACCGTCCGGGTCGTAGACGTCGAGCAACCGCATCTCCCCGTGCAGTTCGAAGACGACGCCGACCTCCACTCCCGCCTGCCGCAGCTCTTCGGCCGCGGCCTTGACGTCCGGGACGTCGACGTGCGCGACGCCGCCGTCCTCCTGCGGCTCGCCCTGCGCGAGCCCGATCTCCATGCCGTTCCGCTCGAGGTTCGACCACTCACCTTCCCCGTCGACGAACGTCTCGGCGAATCCCAGCTTCTCCTTGTAGAACGTCCTCGCCGCGTCAAGGTCGCGCACGTGGTACCAGACCGGCGTCACAACGCGAGCCCGGGCTCCTCGAGGAACGCCTTGACGTCCCCGAGGAACTGCGCGCCGGTTGCGCCGTCGATCGCGCGGTGGTCGCATGTCAGCGTCAGCTCCAGCCGCGGCCGCACGACGACCTGCCCGTCGACGACGACGGGCTTCTCCTCCGTCGAGCCGACGGCGAGGATCGCCGCCTGCGGCGGGTTCAGCACGGCGATGAAGCGCTCGATGCCGAACATCCCGAGGTTGGAGATCGTGAACGTGCCGCCGTCGAGATCGCCTTGCTGGAGCCTGCCGCTGCGCGCGCGGTCGACGAGCTCCACGCGAGCGGACGCGATCTCCGCGATGGTCTTGCGTTCGCACCCCTCGATCACGGGCACGACGAGACCGTTCGGAATCGCCACCGCGATGCCGATGTTCGCGGTCGGATAGAGCTCGATGGCGTCGCCTTTGTAGAGCGCGTTCACGGCGCGGTGTCGCATCAGGGCCATGGCGCACACCTTCGTCAGCAGGTCGGAGACGGTGGGCTTCGCGCTGTCGGCGTTCAGCTCGACCAGGCGCTTTCGCACTTCGAGCGTGCGGCCCATGTCGACGCTGATGCCGAGCTGGAAGACAGGCGCCTGCCACGCCTCCGTCAGGCGGCGCGCGATCGTCTTCCGCATCGACGAGAGCTGCTCCAGCTCGACCTCCTGCGGTGGAGCCGTGGGCGCCGAAGCCGGGGGCGCCACCGGTGCGCCGGTCGCCGCGGCTCGCTCGACGTCCTCGGCAACGACGCGGCCGTCAGGGCCGGTGCCGGCGACGTTGCTGAGGTCGATGCCACGCTCACGGGCGATGCGCCGCGCCAGCGGCGAGGCTTTGATGCGTCCATTCGTCGTCGACGGCTGCTTGATCTCCGTGACCTGCTCGCTGGGCGCCTCCCGTCCGCGTGCCCTATCTTCTTCACGCGCGCGCGCGGGAGAGCCTTCCTCCTGCGCGTCGTCGGCGACCTCGACCGACTCGCCCTGCTCGCCGATCACCGCGATCGTCTTGCCGACGGGGACCTCGCCCTCCGCCACGGCGATCTTCAGCAGGACGCCCGATGCGTCGGCCTCGACCTCCTGCGTGACCTTGTCGGTATCGAGCTCGTAGAGCGCCTCGCCCTTCTCGACCTCGTCCCCTTCGGACTTGAGCCACTTGACGATCGTCCCGGACTCCATCCCCTGTCCGAGACGCGGCAGCTTGATCTCAGTTGCCATTGCGACCCACGGTGCGGCGGATGGCCGCGAGCACGTCGTTGGCGTGCGGCACGACGAACTCCTCCATCACCGGCGCGAAGGGCAGCGGCGCGAACTTGGCGCCGACGCGCTCGATCGGCGCATCGAGCCAGTCGAAGGCGCTGTACTGGATCACCGACGCGACCTCGGCGCCGAAGCCCATACGGGTCACCGCCTCGTGCGCAACGACGCAGCGGCTGGTCTTCTTGACGGAGTCGACCAGCGTCTCCTCGTCGAGCGGCTGGAGCGTGCGCGGGTCGACGACCTCGACCGAGATGCCTTCGCCCTCTGCTTCCTGGGCGGCTGAGAGCGCCTCGTGCACGAGTCGGCCGGTCGCGATCACCGTCACGTCGTCGCCCTCGCGGTGCACGCGCGCCTGCCCGAGCGGGATCGGCTCGAGCTCGTCGGGCACGTCTTCCTTCAGGCCGTACAGCGTGCGGTGCTCGAAGAAGACGACGGGGTTGTCGTCGTAGATCGACGACCAGAGCAGCCCGCGCACGTCACTCGGCGTCGACGCAAACACGACTTTCAGCCCAGGGATGTGCACGAACCACGCCTCGAGCTGCTGCGCATGCTGCGCCCCGGGCGACCAGCCGGCGCCGCCCTGGGTGCGGAACGTCACCGGAACGGACAGCTGGCCGCCGGACATGTAGCGGTGCTTCGCGGCCTGGTTGACGATCTGCTCGGTCGCGAGCGTCAGGAAGTCCTCGTACATGATCTCCGCGACCGGACGCATTCCCTGCATCGCCGCGCCGATAGCGGTGCCGGCGAGCGCCATCTCGGAGATCGGGGTGTTCCGCACCCGCTCTGGGCCGAACTCGTCGAGCATTCCCTGCGTAACGCCCATCGAGCCGCCCATCTCGGCGATGTCCTCGCCCATGATGAACACGTCGTCGTCCTCGCGCATTGCGCGCGAGAGGGCGTCTCGCACCGCCTCGCGGTAGGACAGCTCAGGCATTACGCATAGATGTTCTTCAACGCGTCCTCGGGCTTCGGCTCGGTGCCGTTCTTGGCGAACTCGACCGACGCGTCCACGATCTCCTGCACTTCGCGATCGATCTCTTCGACCTCGTCGTCCGACAGCTCGAGCTTGGCGCGAAGGTGGTCGAGCGGATCCTGGGTCTCGCGCGTCTCCTGGAGCTCCTCCTTCGAGCGATAGACCTGCGGATCGCCGATGTAGTGCCCGACGAGCCGATAGGTCTCGACTGCCAGGAACACCGGCCCCTTGCCGCTCCGCGCATGCTCGAGCGCCTTGCGCGACGCTTTGTAAACCGCCTCGACGTCCTGCCCGTCGACCTTCACGGCCTTCATCCCGTAGGCGACGGCGCGCTGCGAGATGTCCTCGATCGGCATGTGCTGCCAGCCCGGGGTCGACTCGGCCCAGTGGTTGTTCTCGCAGACGAAGACGGCCGGCACCTGCCAGAGCTGCGCGAGGTTGAGCGACTCGTGGAACGTGCCGATATTCGTCGCCCCGTCGCCGAAGAACGCCACGGCAACGCGCGGCTCCCCTCGGAACTTGAACGCCAGCGCCGCGCCCGTGGTGGCGGGCAGCCCGCCGCCGACGACGGCGTTCGCGCCCATGTTCCCGCGCTCGACGTCGTACAGATGCATCGAGCCCCCGTAGCCGTGCGAGCAGCCCTCGAGCTTCCCGTAGAGCTCCGCCATCAACTCGTTCGGCGTCGTGCCTTTTGCGAGCGTGTGTCCGTGCGCGCGGTGCGTCGAGGCGATGACGTCACCCTCCTCGAGCGCGCGGCAAACGCCGACCGCGACCGCCTCCTGTCCGATCGCGACGTGCAGGAAGCCGGGCAGCTCGCCCGCGCGGAAGCGCTCCTCGACCTTTTCCTCGAACCTGCGGATCAGCAGCATCTCGCGGAAGAAGTCGCGCAGATCTGCGTCCGAGAGCGTTCCTTTCTGCTCAACCTTCGCCACGCGCATGAGTTTATGCTCCGGCCCTTGAGACTCGTCGACCGTTTCAACGAGATCGAGCGCGAGCTGCCCGGCGACTGGGCCGAGGCGACGCTGGTGCTCGTCGTCCCCGATGCTGGGCGCTGCGAGCGCGCGGCCGCCCTGCTCGGGCCGACGAACCCCGGCCGGCTCGGGTCGAGGATCCGCTTCGGGACCGCGCGGCGCGGCGCCGGGGTTGGGCCCGACGGGGTGCGCCGGCTGCTCCGGCTGCTCGACCAGGAGGGCATTCGGGGAGCGCTCGAGCTTGTGCGCGCGCGCGAGGAGCCGCGTACGGAGCTGCGCCGGCGCGAAAGCCTCCGCGACCAGTGGAAACGTGCGCTCGACACCCTTCCGGCCGACTGGAGCGACGTGTATGCCGAGGTGCGGTTCGAGTCGACCGATTACATCGAGCGCGCAGCGCTCCTGCTCGCGCCGGTGAACCCGGCGCGTGACGGGGCGAATGCTCTGCGCTTCCGCTGTGCCCACCACTTCGGGTACGGCGTGTCGCCGGAGATGGCCACACGTTGCTTCGAGCGCTGCGACGAGGACGGCATCACCGGCGAGGTCGAGATCCTGCACGCGCTCTCCGACACCAATCCGGTCGGAACGCAAGGCCCGGTATGGCTCCTGAACGGCCGCGCCGTATGAGCGATCCCGTCTCCTGGTTCCTGATCGAGCCGGGCTGGAAGGTGATGGACGCGAGCGGCGAGGAGATCGGGTCGGTCGACGAGATCGTCGGCGACTCGAGCGACGACATCTTCAACGGCCTCTCCGTCTCGACGAGCCTGCTTGGCCGCCCCCGGTACATCCCGTCCGAGCAGGTCGGGTCGATTACCGAGGGACAGGTCCAGCTGACGATCGGCAAGGAACAGGTCGACAAGCTCAGCGAGTACGAAGAGGCGCCGACGAGTGCCGAGATCCTTCCCGACGAGGCGGGCGCCGTCCACCGCGCCGAGGCGTCGGTCGAAGCGCCGATTCACGCGCACGAGGAACGGCTCAACCTCCTCACGCGCACGCGGCACGCGCTGCGCCGCTTGTTCAACCGCTAGCCGAGAATCGCTCCGAGCTCGCGAGCGAGCGTTCGCGCGTCGCGCTCCGACGGCGCCACGACGAGCACGGTGTCGTCGCCGGCGAGCGTCCCCACCACGCGGTCGTGCCCGAGCTGGTCGAGGGCTCGCGCGATCGCCGGCGCCGCACCGAGATCGCTCTGGAGCACGACGATGTTCCCGGCCGGCGCCACGGTCCGGCCGAACTGTCCGAGCACCGCGTTGAGCGCCTCGGCGGGGTCGTTGCGGCGGGCGGCATGCGGGAGGACGTAACGGGGCCGGCCGAACTGGTCATGCGTCTTCTCCAATCCGAGCTCGCGGATGTCCCGGGAGATGGTCGCCTGCGTGACGGAGCAGCCCGAGTCCACCAGCGCATCGAGCAATTCGAACTGCGTGCCGACGCGCTTGCGCGAGACGACACTTTCGATCAAGCGGTGACGCTCCGCCTTGCCGAGCTGCATAGCGGGAGCATACGTATGCAGTGTTTCCAACAAGCCCGGCTTGGTAGAACACTTGCATGGTGCGCAAGCTGCTCTGGACCGCGCTCTATGGCGCGCTCGGCGCTCTCGCCACAATCGTTTCGCGGCGCGCCGCCTCGGGCATCTGGCGTACGCTCACGGGCGAGGAGCCTCCGACGAAGAAATGACGACCGGCGATCAAAAAGTCGAGAGCGCGGCAAACAAGCTGCAGCAGCTCGCGAATCAAATGGCCGGCGAGGGCGGCGTCAAGGCGAAGCTCGCCGAGCCGCTCGCGGAGGACGCCGACTTCATCCGCAAGCTGAAGCCGAGCCTGATCAAGGCGCGCGCGAAGGGCGAGGCGCCGACGAACCAGCAGCCGGGGAAGACGCCACTGTCTCCGACGAGCCCGCAGCTTGGCAAGCGCAAACAGAAGAAGAAGAGCGGCGGCGGGCCGAATCCGTTCCTCATCGTCGGCGTCGCGCTCGTTGCTGGGGTCGTGCTGGCGAAATGGATCGACTGGAGAGGCCATGCCCACCCAAGAGACTGATTCGCAGGGCGTCGGCGCTGCCGTCAAGCAGGTCGCGGAGCGCACGAGCTCGATCGTCCGCCTCGAGCTCGAGCTCGCGGCGCTCGAGCTCAAGCGCAAGGTCTTCGCCCTCGGCCTCGGCATCGGCTTCGCCGTTGCCGCGGCCGGGATGCTCGTGTTCATGGCCGCGTTCGTCTATGCAGCGATTGCGGCTGCCCTGGCGCTGGTGATGCCGACCTGGGCGGCGCTGCTGGTCGTCGCGGGCATCCTGCTGCTTCTCGCTGCGCTCTTGGGCTTCCTGGCACTGAACCGCATCAAGAAAGGCACACCGCCGGTTCCGGAGCAGGCGATTCAAGAGGCGAAGCTGACGACCGAGGCATTGAAGAGCAATGGCCGGTAGCAACTCGCGCAGCGTCGCCGACGTCCGGCGCGACATCGAGAACGAGCGTGAGCAGCTGGCCGGCGCTGCGGAGTCGTTGCGCGACAGTCTCGAAGAGGTCACCGACGTGCGCGGGAAGCTGCGCGCCAACCTGGTGCCGGCAGCCATCGGCGCACTCGGCGTGGGGTTTCTTCTGGCAGGAGGGGTCGGCGCGACCGCGCGACTGATCTTCCGGCGCGGACGCGAAGGCGACACGAAGGCCCAGGTCGGGCGCTTCCGCCTTGTCAACCGCGACTGAGCATCATCGCGCACGAGTAGGGCGTACGCCCAGCTCGCCCGGGCGGCTGCGCCTCGGCGAGTGGATCGCGGCGCTGAAAGGGAGCTTCAGCGCGTTCATGCGCGACGACTGCATGGGCCTGTCGCAGCAGATCGCGTACAGCTCGCTGCTCGCGTTCTTCCCGGCCGTCGCGTTCCTGATCGGCGCGCTCGGCGTGTTCAACCTGTTCGACAACGTCAAGCAGCTGCTCGACCCGATCGCGCCGGAGGGCGTGATCACGTTCATCACGAACCTGCAGAGCGATTCCAGCGGCGGAACGTCCGGCGTGGCATTCGTGATCGGCTTCTTCGGCGCCGTCTGGGCGGCGAGCGGCGCGATGGGGACGATCATGAAGGCGGTCAACCGCGCCTACGAGCTGCAGGAGACGCGGCCGTTCTGGAAGTCGCGCATCGTTGCGATCGTCCTCGTCGTCGCGACGGGGCTCACGACGGCAGGAGTCTTCCTGCTGATCGTCGTCGGCGGCTCGCTCGGCGACGCGATCGCCAAGAAGGCCGGGCTCGGCGGCGTCTTCCACTGGACGTGGGCGATCCTTCGCTGGCCGATCGCGTTCTGCGCGATCCTGCTCTTCTTCGCGCTCGTCTACTACCTCGCCCCGAACATGCGGCAGCGCAACTGGAAATGGGTCACTCCCGGGTCGATCCTCGGCGGTGCGCTCTGGCTCGTGCTCTCAGGGCTGTTCGCGCTGTACGTGACGTTCGCCGGGAACTACACGAAGACGTACGGGACGCTCGCAAGCGGGATCATCCTCCTGCTGTGGCTGAACTACTCGGCGTTCGCGGTCCTGTACGGAGCGGAGCTGAACTCAGAGCTCGAGCGCCAGGCCGACATACGCGCCGCTGGCGGCGAGCATGCCGGCCTGGTAAAGCCTGTTAGGAGGGGAAGTTGACGACGAAGGAGCCGCGCAGCTTCTTCGTCTTGTCCGATTTGTACGTGTAGCGACCCGGGACGAGCGTCAGCGCCCAGCTGGCCTTGCCCCGCGTCTTTACGCC
>VAXO01000141.1 GCA_005888435.1 Actinomycetota bacterium
GACGAAGTGCTCACACGTGCCCTGATTACCGAGCACTATGGCGCCGAGGTCGAAGTCGTCGACGCACCGGGGTCAGGTTTCGTCGTCGTGCCGGTGCGGCGGCCGCAGTGAGCTTGACGTTCTTGCTCGGCGGTGCGCGCAGCGGCAAGTCGACGCTGGCGACTGAGCTCGCGTCCGGCTCGGGTGGCCCGGTGACCCTCATCGCGACCGGCGAAGCGCGCGACGACGAGATGGCCGCACGGATCGCGGCACACCGCACGGAACGCCCTCAGGAGTGGGAGACAGTCGAGGAGCCGCTCGAGTTGCAGGGGGCGCTGGCCGCTGTGCCGGCGAACGCGGTCGTGATCGTCGACTGCCTCTCGCTCTGGGTTGCCAACCTGATCGAGCGAGGCGACGAGGACCGCGATATCGAAGCGTCGAGCGAGCGCGCCGCAACCATCGCCCGGGAGCGGTCGTCGTCGTCGATCGTCGTCAGCAACGAGGTCGGGCTCGGCGTCGTCCCCGCAGCGCCGCTCGGCCGCCGCTACCGCGACGTGCTCGGGCGCGTGAACGCGCAGTGGGCTGCCGTGGCCGATGAGGCTGTGCTCGTCGTGGCAGGAAGAAGGCTGAGCCTGCGATGACGGTCGACGAGCGTGCACGCGCGGCGGCGCAGGCAGCGCTGGACGCGAAGACGAAGCCACGGGGCAGCCTTGGGCGCCTCGAGGAGCTGGCGGCGCACATCGCCGCGATCAGGGGAACACCGGAGCCCGGGCGGCTGGAGGCCGCTGTCGTGGTCGCGGCGGCCGACCACGGCGTCGCCGCAGAGGGCGTGAGCGCCTATCCCGGCGAGGTGACGCGGCAGATGCTCGCGAACTTCGAAGCCGGCGGTGCAGCGGTGTGCGTGCTCGCACGCACGGCCGGCGCGCGCGTACACGTCGTCGACGTCGGAGTGGGGAGGCCGACGGGCAACATCGCCCACGGGCCGGCGATGATGCAGACGGAGGCGCGCCGCCTGATCGACGAGGGCAGCGCGTGCGCGCGGGCGCTCGAGGCGGACGGCGTCGGGATCGTCGCGCTCGGCGAGATGGGCATCGCCAACAGCACCGTTGCCGCTGCGCTTGCCGCCGCGCTGCTCGGTGTCGATCCCGAGAGCGTTTGCGGACGCGGCACCGGCATCGACGACGAAGGGCTCGGCCGCAAGGTCGCCGTCGTCCGGAGCGCGCTCGACGCGAGCTCCGTCGACCGCGACGATCCCGTCGCCGTGCTCGCGGGGCTGGGCGGCTCCGAGCTCGCGTTCCTGTGCGGCGTCGCGCTCGCGGCGGCGGAGCACAACATGGTCGTCGTCCTCGACGGGTTCATCAGCTCGGTCGCGGCGCTCGTGGCTGCGCGTCTAGCTCCGGCGGCCGCCGAAGCGATGATTGCCGCTCATCTCTCGCCGGAGCCCGGCCACCGGCTCGTGCTCGACGCGCTTGGCCTCCAGCCGCTGCTCGACCTCGGCCTGCGGCTCGGCGAGGGCAGCGGTGCGGCGCTTTGCCTGCCGCTCCTCGCTGCGGCCCTGGCGGTGCTCGACGAGATGGCGACGTTCGCGACGGCGGGAGTTACCGATGCCGGGCGCTAGCGTGCGGGCCGGCGCGGGCGCGGTCTCGTTTCTGACCCGTGTGCCCGTTGGGCGCTACGTCGACGTTGACGGCGCCGACGTCGCGCGCGGGGCGGCGGCGTTTCCGCTTGTCGGGGCCGGAGTCGGAGCGCTTACGGCCGGCGTGGCGCTGCTCGCCGCGCAGGCGCTGCCTGCGTTCGTCGCCGCCGCGCTGGGCGTCGCTACCGCCGCGGTCGTAACGGGCGCGATGCATCTCGACGCGCTCGCGGACACGGCCGACGCGCTCGGCGCGCGCGGGCGCGACGAAGCGCTGGCCATCATGCGCGACTCGCGGATCGGGACGTTCGGTGCGGTTGCGCTCGCGCTCGATCTCCTGCTGAAGGTCGGGTGCGTGGCGACACTGGTCGATCGCGGACATGTCATCGCGGTACTTGTCGCAGCGGGAGCGCTGTCTCGAGCGGCATCGCCG
>VAXO01000082.1 GCA_005888435.1 Actinomycetota bacterium
CAACTCGGCTGCCAAGGCCAACGTCCGGGCCGCAATCCCGGCGATCGAGGCCTACAACGCGGACAACACCGGCACCGGCAACAGCTCTGGCTACAACGGCATGACGATCTCGTACCTGCGTGACAACTACGACTCGGAGCTCGTGACGACGAAGCTGTCGCTCCCGAGCGCACCGACGTCAGTCACCTACTGCGTCCAGAGCACGGTCGGCGGCAAGACCTGGCGCAAGAACGGGCCCGGCGCTGCCATCGACAACAACACCTGCCCGTAGCAAGACACTGCTGGATGAGTGACGAAAGGGCGCCGAAAGGCGCCCTTCGTCCTTCAAGTCCCTTCACCCTTTTAAGTCCCTCGTTTGAGGTGCCGATAGGAACCACGTGACGCTCACGCTCTCTGCCCCTGTCAAGATCGCCGCGATCTGCGGCCTCGTCTTCACCGTCCTCGTGTTCGGCGGGCTGCGGATGCTCGGCGGCAAGGGCAACGATGCAACGGCGACACCGCACGTGATTCGCCACCATCCGTTCGGCGCGGGCGCCACAGCGAAGGCCGCGCCGACCACGAGGCCGGCGACGCACACGGCAACGAAGACCGAGGCGAAGCCGGTCACGGCCAAGGTGAAGCCCCTGGTGAAGCCTCAGCCGCAGCCGGTCGTCGACCTCGCAGCCGTCAAGGCTGCGCGCGGCGCCGGTCTGCCGGAGGCCGTCGCGCAGGCGCTCGGCCGCTCCAAGACCGTCGTCGTCTCGCTCTACGACCCGTACTCGCAGGTCGACGGCACGTCCTTCGCCGAGGCAAGAGCCGGCGCCGGGGTCGCGGGCGTCGGGTTTGTCGGGCTGAACGTGCTGAGCCAGCGCGACGTCGGCAAGCTGACCCAGCAGCTGGGCCTCCTACCCGATCCCGGCGTCCTCGTCTACATCCGCCCCGCGGGGCTCGCGGCCAAGCTCACCGGCTTCGCCGACAAGGAGACCGTCGCGCAGGCGGCCCGGAACGCCGCGGCCGGCTCGTGAGCGAAGCGACGGGCACGGCGCGCGAGCTATTCGTCCGGCACGCCCGCCGCGACGGCCGCTCGATCGCCATCCTGCGTGCCGTCGACTACGGCGACTCGTGCGTCGTCGAGGCCGAGGTCTACCCCGCCGGCGGCCGCAGCGCGGAGCCGACGCGGCCCGGCCCGTACACGTTCGCGGACGCGCATCAGGCGACGGCCTTCATGACCGAAGCGGTCGAGGCGCTGATGGTGCTCGGCTGCGACGTGCACGCCCAGTAAGCCCTCCCTCGTTCGGGCGATGCCGCCCTTCCGATTTGCGGACGACATTCGGAACGTGACGTTCGCCCGCCGACTCGCCCTCGTCTCACTCGCCGCACTCGCGCTCTGCGCCGCGGCGGCCGCTGCGACCGGCGATCCCCAGTACCAGCTGAACGTGGCCGACCAGGCCTGGACGGACTCGATCATCCTGGGCACGCAAGACATCGGCACGGGCTGGAAGCGCGACGGCTTCCCGGGCGGCATCACCGGCGCCGGCAGCGGCGCGAGCGCGAGCTGCTCGATGCCGGACATGTCCGACCTCGTCCTGACCGGCGGGACGTACTCGCCCGACTTCTACCGCAGCGACGGCGCGTACGTCGCCTCGACCGCGGTGGCATGGCAGACGCCCGAGCAGGCCGCGGCGGACTGGTCGCGCAACCTGCAGCCGGCGGTGATGGGCTGCCTGGCGGGCGACCTCCAGTCGGAGAGCACGAAGCAGATCAAGGTCGTCGTCACCGGACGGCGCCAGCTCGCCTGGCCGACGTTCGGCGACCGCAGCGTCGTCTATCGCATCTCACTCGTGCTGAAGGCGCACGTAAAGGTGCGGAAGAAGTGGCGGAACGTGTCAGCCAAGGCGACGGCGGACTTCATCGCCGTCGGAGCGGGACGCGCACGAGCGATGATCTGGACCTTCTCGTTCAACGCGCACCCGCTCGACGACTTCAGCCAGCAGAAGTGGGCAATGCTGCTCGCGCAGCGAATGTCCACTCAGCCGAGTTAGTACCTAGTACCCGCTCGAGTCGGCGCGTTCCCACAGGCGCTCCCCGCACTCCTGGCAGCTCGGCAGCACGAACTTGACGTCCGCGACCGTGCCGCACGCGGTACAGCGGAAGCGACCCGCCGCTACGGCTCCGGCGGGCCAGAACTCGACGTAATCACGCTCCGCCACCGTGCCCACTGCGCGGAGTGCGCTTTCCGGCTCCCTCATCTCGACCCCCTCACAGGTCATGGACTGCGGTTGCAGCTCCACGCTCGTTGTAGGTGCGCCCCCGGGGGCTGTCAACGGGGGATGCAGCCCGTCGTGACGGGCTCGCTCTGCACGAGCTTCCCGTTGACCTCCTCGACGACGACCGAGGAGGCGCCCCACGTGCAGGCTTCCGAGCGCGGGGCCGCAGCCGGCGCCGGCGCCGCCGCGCCGGACAGAAGCAGGGCAAGGCACGCAGCCGCCATGAGAAGCAGGAGAGCACGCCGCATAGACCTGCAACGGCGTATGTCTTGAAAGAGGTACGGGCCTAGACGGAAACTCGGGCGAGCTCTTCGATCGACGTCAGGCCGGCGGCCACCTTGGCCAGGCCGTCGTCCCAGAGCGTCCGCATGCCCTCGCCGAGCGCCGCGCGCTCGATCTCGTCACGGGACGCGTTCCTGACGGCAAGGCTCTCGAGCTGCTCCGTCATCGCGAGCAGCTGGTAGATGCCGATCCGGCCCTTGTAGCCGGTCTGGTTGCAGCGGGGGCACCCCTTCTTGCGGTAGAAGACCATCCCGTCCGAGGCGGCGGCAACCTCGGGCGAAATGCGTGCCTTGAGCAGCTCGTCGGTGTTCGGGGTGTACATCTCACAGCAGTGCGTGCAGAGCTTGCGCGCCAGGCGCTGCGCGAGGACGGCGGAGACCGCCGCCCCGGTCAGGAACGGCTCGACGCCCATCTCGTTGAGGCGGGTCAGCGCCTGTGGCGCGTCGTTCGTGTGCAGCGTCGAGAGCACGAGGTGGCCGGTGAGCGCGGCCTCGATCGCGATCTTGGCGGTCTCGCCGTCGCGGATCTCGCCGACCATCACCACGTCGGGGTCGGAACGCAGGATCGAACGCAACGCCGTAGCGAAGGTCAGCCCCGCCTTCAGGTTGATCTGCACCTGGTTCACGCCTCCCAGCCGATACTCGACCGGGTCCTCGACCGTGATGATGTTGATCTCGGGGCGGTTGATGTCCGTGAGCGCCGCGTACAGGGTCGTCGACTTACCTGACCCGGTCGGCCCCGTCACGAGCAACGCGCCGGTCGGCTTGCGCACGAGCTGCGCCAGCTGCGTGCGCATCTCGTCCGACATGCCGAGCTCCTCGAGGGTGGGCGCCCGCTTCGACTTGTCGAGGAGGCGCATGACGACGGACTCGCCCTCGACGGTCGGCAGCGTCGCGACGCGGACGTCCATCATGCGGCCCGCCGCTGCGGCATTGAGTGAGATGCGGCCGTCCTGCGGCTTGCGCCGCTCGGCGATGTCGAGCTTCGCCAGCACCTTCAGGCGCGTCAGGACCCCGGGCGTCATCCGCTTCGGGATGCGCTGCACTTCCTGCAGCACGCCGTCGATGCGAAAACGGACGAGCAGCGAGTCCTCCTGCGGCTCGAAGTGCACGTCCGAGGCGCCGTCCTCGGCGGCCTGGAAGATCACGGAGTTGACGAGCCGGACGAGCGGTGCGTCGGAGATGCCGTCGTCGATCTCGAGGTCGTCGGCGTCCTCTTCTTCCTCGGCAGTCGCAGCGAGCTCTTCCTCGACCGCGGCTCGCGCGCCGAAGGCCTCGGAGGCACGGGCGAGGCGGCGGATCTCGGCGAGGATGTCCTCGCGGGACGCGACGGCGAGCTCGAGCGGATGCCGCGTCGCGAGCCGCAGCTCGTCGATGCCCTGGATGTTGCCGGGGTCGGCGATCGCGACCCGCAGCGTGTCGTTCTCGAGCGCATACGGGATCGCGACCAGACGCTCGAGCACATGCAGCGCGATCTCGCCCGTCGCGTCGTCCGAGGCGCCAGTCAGCGCCAGGTCGACGAGAGGCATCTGGTAACGCGCGGCGAGCGTCTTGGCCAACCCTTCGCTCGAGGCGAGGTTGTTCTCGACCAGTGCGTGCGCGAAGGAGCCCATGCCGGCAGCGCCGCGGACCAGGGCCAGCTTGTCCGCCGGGACGAGGCCGGTGGCGGCGATCAGGTCGGCGACGAGCTCGGCGAGCGCGTTGATCGGAGGCGGGCTGCCTCCGATCCCCGCGCCACCGGGCGGCGTCGCGCTGCCGGGCTCCGAGCCCGGGCTGCGCAAGTTCGGTGGACGCTCGATGTCCATATATCCCTCGTTCGAGGTATCGGCAGGGAGCGCCTGCGGCTTGATCCCTAAGGAGCCACGCGCTTGAGCTCGCCGGGCTCGAGGCGGATGCCGAGGGCCCCCGAGAGCTGCTCCGCCTCGGCCGGCGTCCTCACCCCGACGATCGCGCCGGTGACGCCCTCTTGACGCAGCACCCAGGCGAGAGCGACCTGCGCGGCGGAGCGGTTCTGGCGGCGGCCGATCTCTGCCAGGCGGCCGCGGAGCGGCTCCAGCTCGAGCTGCGCGAACGGGTGGTCGTGGCGGAAGTCGTCCGGGACGAGCCGGGCGAGGTCAAAATCCTCCGCCAGGAAGCCCGAGGCCAGCGGTGACCAGGCAAGGAGCCCGATGCCGCGCTCGCGCGCGAGCGGGAGGATCTCGGCCTCGACCTCGCGGTGCAGCAGGCTGTACTGGTACTGCAGCGCGCCGATCGGCCCGACCGACAGCGCGCGCTCGACCTCGGCGGCTGGATGGTTCGAGATGCCGCCGTGGCGGATCTTGCCCTCGTCGATCAGGCGCTGTACCTCGGCCCAGGAGTCCTCGATCGGCGTCCCGCGGTCGACATCGTGAAGCTGCAGCAGATCGACCCGCTCACGCTGCAACCGGCGCAGACTCGCCTCGACGTCGGCGCGGATCGACTCCGGGCTGAGATCCATCCGGTCGCCGCGCGCCTCGTCGGGCAATGTGCCGCACTTGCTGAAGACGAGCACCTCGTCCCGGCCCCGCAGCGCACGGCCGACAATCTCTTCCGCGCGGCCCCAGCCGTAGAAGGGCGCCGTGTCGATCCAGTTCACGCCGAGGTCGAGCGCGGTGTGGATCGTGCGGATCGACTCCGCCTCGTCCTGCGGTCCCCACCACACCGGCCAATCGCGTCCGGACCCGATCGGTGCGGTGCCGACGCCGACCGGCGTGATCTGCATGTCCGCGAGCGGCCGCGTCTGCATGAACGAGACGCTATGCAAAGGCTGGGGTCAGACCCCTGGGGGGTCAGACCCCCTAGTGCAGGGTCGAGAGGTACGCGTCGAGGAGCGCCTGGCCCCAGAAGAGCGCGACGACGGACCCGATCGCAAGGAAGGGCCCGAACGGGATGCCCATCTTCCGCGCCTTCATGCCGTGCCGCGCGAAGAGCACGAGGCTCGGCACCATCGACGCAAGCATCCCGGCCATCAGCGCGACCGCCACGCTCGGTCCGAGCGCGACGCCCATCAGCAGCGCGAGCTTGACGTCGCCCATCCCCATCCCTGCCGGATAGACCAGCGCGGCCGCGAGCAGGAAGCCCGATGCGCCGAGCCCCGCGAGGAGCCACTTCGGGCTCGGGTCGCGCAGCGTGTTCGCGACCAACACGACGGCGGTCGCGGGTAGGACGATGCGATTCGGGATGATCCGATGCTCCAGGTCAATTGCCGAGATCGCCACGAGGACGGCGCAGAAAAATGCCGCGATCGCCGCCTCGAGCTTCAGCCCGAAGGCGAACACGCAGCCGGCGATCAGCACGGCCGTCAGCAGCTCGACGGCGGGGTAGACGAGCGGGATCCGCACACCGCAGTGGCGGCAGCGCCCGCGCAGGAGGGCGTACGAGACGAGCGGGACGTTGTCGTACCAGCGGATCTCCTCCGCGCACGACAGGCACGCCGACGGCGGGCGCACGATCGAGCGCCGCTGCGGGACGCGCGCGGCGACGACGTTCAGGAAGCTCCCCAGCGCGAGGCCCGGGGCGAACGCAACGGCGGCAAGTGCGAAGGCCACGGCTACCCCGACCCGTACGCCGGCTGCTCGGGGTAGCCGGAGGTGTTGGGATTGCCCGGCGCGCCGAGCGGCAGATCGGCGAGGCCGGGTAGCGGCTTGAGCTGCACGCTCTGCCCGAGCGTGAGCGTGTTCGTGATGATCGGCCCTTCGGTCTGGGCGGACTGGCCGAGCGACACGTTGCCCTCGGAGAAGATCGCGCCCTGGAAGAAAGAGCTCTGATTGAGCGTGACGCCCCCCTGGGCGATGAACATCAGCATCGAGGTACCCGGCGTCCAGGCGTTGAAGTCGCAGCTGCTGCCGCTGTATGCGGCCGTGTCGTTGTTCGTGTTCCAGCCGCAGAAGACGCCGCTGTTCGACAGAGAGACGGTGCCGGACACATACATCACCATCATCCCGCCGAGACCGTCGGAGCCGTCCGACCCCGACGGATGGGTTCCGTATTTGTTCACGCCGCGGTACTTCACGACACCGTTGATCGTGACGCTGCCGTCGATGAAGACCGTGCCGCGCACGCTGAGGATGTGGGAGGAGGCATCCCAGTCGAGCTCGCCGATGACGAAGCCGTTCGCGTTCGTCGTCTGACACGTGTAGTTCGTGCCGGGGGTGAGGTTGAATGCGGTCGACAGGCTCGTGTTGCGCGTCGTGTCGTTGTCGAAGTTCGTCGACGTGAGCCCACCGGCGGCGCACGGGCTCAACCTGCTGATCGTCGACGTCTGGTAGTAGTTGTCCCAGTCGGTGGTCGTCAGCGACGGCGAGGCGATTGCGTCCGCCTGCGAGGTGTAGCCGCCCGACTTGACGTAGAAGTAGTCACTCCCCGTCGGAGGCCGCTGGCAGGTGTGCCCGGCGTTCGTCACAGCGCCGATCGCACAGCCGCCGCCGATCTTGGCCGACGTCAACTCCTGCAACGGCGACGACTGCCCGACGCCCTTCGAGGCGCCGGAAAGCCAGACGAGCTTGCCCCGGACCTCCAGGAGAACCGGGTCCGCAGCGTTGGTCTCGCTGATCGACGCCGAGTTCTTGAAGCAGAGGTTGCCCTCCGTGTAGACGGAGGACGTGAGGGCCGTCGTCTGGTCGAGCGTGATGTTGCAGATGGACGACGTCGTGTCCTTGACGAAGACGTAGTTCCAGGCCGGCGTCACGTTCTGCTGCGAGGCGCGGGCGCGGATATGCACGACGACCGTGAGCGTCTTCGTCGCGGGCTGCGAGGCGAAGGCGTTGCGGGTGACGGTTCCCGTCGAGGTGATCGTCCAGTTCGCCGTGCTCGTGTTCAGCCAGCCCCAGACCGTAACGCTGCCGCCGTCCAGCGTGTAGGTGAGCGGGCTGCAGGTGTTGCCGAGGAGGGCCGCACCGGTCGGATTGGCGGGCGGATTCGCGCAGTCGGCCGGCTGGTACTGCCCCTGCGGGTGGAGCAAGTGCTGGTCGTACGGGTTCTTCGCCGTCAGCAGTGCGTTCGCGTTCGAAATGCCGGCTTCGGCGAGGTCGTAGGCGGAGACGCGGTTTTTCGACATGTCCGAAGCGCGGCTGTTCGATCTCGCCGCCTCGATCACCGTGATCACCGTCATCGAGAAGACGACGGTCACGGCGAGCGCGATGACGAGCGCGAAGCCTCGCTCGTCCGCTGCTGTTCGACGCAGTCTGCGAATCATCGCTAGAGCCTCGTGCTGTTCCGGAGGAAGATGGTGTCCGTCAGCTCGTAGGCGTCGAGGCTCGACCTCTTGTTGCTGACGAGAAAGTCCACGCGCAGCGAGGCAAGGCAGCTGCAGCCGACGGCGTGCAGGTACTGCGGGAACGCGGCTGGGCTGGTGAGGTAGTCGGCGACCATCGTCCCGCTCGTGCCGCACGTGCTTCCCGGCTGGCGGTACAGGCGATAGCGGCTCGTGTAGCCGGTCACGGCGACCGTGCACCAGCTCGTGTCACCGCCGCACCCTGAGGGCAGCTTCAGCGTGATCGAGCTCGTCGTGTAGCCCGTCGCCAGGTCGCTGGCGCAGTGGACGTCCTTGCGGACCTTGTCCATCGCGAGGCGCGTCGCGAGCTGCGCCTGGAAGCGGTTGTCCTGGTCGATCTGCGCTTTCGAGCCCGAGACGAAGATCTGCGTGATGCCCGAGAAGACGATGCTCATGATCACCATCACGGTGAGCATCTCCACAAGGCTGTAACCCGCCTCTCCCCTGAGCCTCGAACGCACACGCTCGATCACCTGTTCCTCGCTTCGACCTCCGCGAGCGCAGCCCCGGCGACGCGCTCGCTCTTGCGTCCCAGGCCCCAGCGGCTCTGAGCGGCACGGTCTGTCGCGATCAGCTCGCGGAGCGCCTGCGCCCCGTGCCACCAGCCGAACTTTGCGCCGGTGACGATCCAGCTGTGCTGATAGAGGAAACGGCGGACGTTCGCAGGCGTCTTGCCATGCGACGCGATGAAGGCCGCGAGCAGGTGCGCACGCTGCGTCAGCGGCATCTCCTTCTGCGGCTCCTTGGGTGCGCCGTCGACGACGAAGTCGGGCGTGCGCAGAGCGGGTTTGGCCGCCGTGGCCGGCGCGGGCTTTGCGGCCGGCTTCGGCTTCGGCGCCGCGGGCGTGGGTGTCACTGCCGGAGTCGTCTTGGGAAGACCGACCGGCTGCACCGACGTCCCGAAGTACGGCGAGACGTCCTCCGGCTCGCCCTGCTCCGGGTACGAGGTGCGCTCGAGCGTGACGGTGATCGTCGGCGCGCCGGTGTCCTTCAGCTTCGTGCCGGCGGCCGGCGACTGCCGGGAGACCTTGTTCGCGGCGTAGCCATGCACGCTCCCGACGACCTTCCACGCCAGGCCGGCGTCCTCGAGCGTGCCCTTGGCAAAGACGAATGCCTGGCCGGTGATGTCGGGAACGGCGACCGTCGGCGTGGTCACGGGCGGGGGGGCACCCTGGGGCACGGCGGCCATCCGCTTCGCGGCGCCGACGGCGAGCGTCGCGCTTGCAAGCAGCAGCACCACCCCGACAATCGCAAGGCGCGGCAACCGAGTGGCTATCCGCAGAGCCATGCTCCG
>VAXO01000083.1 GCA_005888435.1 Actinomycetota bacterium
CGCATGCTGGCTCCGCGAGCTACCTATTGAGCCATTCGCCGGCCCGCGACTACGGGGCCTACTATCTTCTTGAGGGCGGGCGCCGCAGCTCAATCCTCTCTCAGTCACCCTACTATCAGGAGCTGAAGCGTTTCTCCCAGGACGACGAGCATCCGCCCAGCTACCCAGGCTCAGCGCTTCTCGCAATGCGTCTCCTCCGCGACGGAGCCGACTACGTTCTTTGTGACATAGATACCGCCAGCGTCAGCTCGCTGAGCGAAGCCGCGGCTGCGCTCGGTCTCAGCCACCGAGTCCGCTGCGCACGAAGAGACGGACTCGCAGTCATCCGCGAGACGAGCCACGAATACAAGGGAGACCCGGCGGACGTACTCGTCCACATCGATCCCTTCGACCCGGTCGTCGAGACGGAACCGGGTCTCTCGGCTGTCAGCCTCGCGTCGGAACTAATCGAGAAAGGCTTCAAACTGATCTATTGGTACGGCTATGACTTTCCCCAACAGCGGACGTGGCCGTGGCAAGCCCTGACTGGTCGCGGCGAATCCCGATGGTGCGGTGACCTCATCGCCCGATCGAACCTCGAAGGTGGCTCCCTCGCACCAATGTCCGACATCAGTCCGCTCATTGGGTGCGGCGTCATCGGAGCGAACCTTCAGGTCGCGACGACGGAGGCGCTCAAATATCTCGGCCACGAACTCGTCTCGCTTTACGAAACATCTGTCCTTCCCCACCGCGGCGCTCCCGGGGCACTCGACTTTCGTGAGATCAGAGCGGAGCAGGTCGGGGGACATTCGTGAACACTGGCGCAGGCGAGCTTACGTTGTCTTTGAGCCGGATTTGCTCGCTTGCGACTTGGGGCTGAATAGCTTCCAGTTCCCCTCGGAGACGACTTCGACGGTGCCGTCGTCGACTTTGATGGCGGTCTCATCGTCGATCGCATACGCGGGCCCCGACAAGCCGGCGGCCCAGCGTTTGGCAGCGGCCATGGTGTTTGTCCGCAGGTCCGGATTTTCGACGTGCGGGAAGATCGAGAAGTCGACCACGCCCAGCGTTCTGTCGCCGGCCGGCGAATGCCAGTTGACGAAGTCGGCCCCGATTCGAGGCGTCATCACCATGCTCCCGGCGCTCACGCCGACCCAGACCGTCTGGCCCAGCGACGGCAGGAGGTCTGCCAGGCCGGACGCTCGCATCCAGTGGCACAGGTACGCGGCGTCGCCGCCGTCGACCAGCAGGACGTCCGTCTCTCGGACCATGGGGACCCAGCGCTCCTCCCCGAGGCTCGGCAGCGCAGTGAGCTCCAGCACGCCCAAGGACTTCCAACCCAGTCCAACCATGGGGGAGCGAGGCTCTTGTCCGCTGATGAACCGCCACGCCTGGCGAGGACCGGCCATGGGATGCCCGTACAACGCCGTGGGAATGCAGAGGGCGTCGGATTCGGCGATCGGCTTGCCGAGCAGCTCGACGAGCGCGCCCTGGATGCTCGCGTTCTTAATGCCGGCGGAAGTAAGAAGAAGTCTCAAGCTGCCTCCGAGTCGCGGTCGAGTGGTGTGTACTAGAGACTCAGCGAACGCGCACGAATCATCGGTGGAACGACCACCGGCCGCAGAGTGAGCACCTGCCGGAGTTCTCTCGTCCAGGTGTCATTCCGGAACGCTCGCGCAGTCGACGGAAGGGGTCTTTGCTCGCCGCTCACCCGCGCCTCGTGCCGTGGCATCCTTCGGGTCGATGTCAGCACTCTCACGGGCGTACATCGTTCTGCGGCTGGAACGACACGCCCAGGCGGATGAGATCACCGCAGGCCAATGCTTCTGGTCCTCAGAAGAAGCCCACGCTGAGTGCGACCGTCTACAAAAAGAGCCGAACACGACGCGCGGTTCTGCGTGAAGGAAACCTTCTTCTTCTCGGGGAGCGCGGTCAGTGAACCGCCAGCACGCCGCTGATGTAACCCGAGCGTCTCGATCCAGCGCGCGATGGACATTCGCGAGCTGTGAGTCTGTGAGCCGTCCGTCTGCAGTACGGCGGACAGCGCGCTCGCCTAGGTCTGGGCTCGACGGGGCGGTCGTGAAGACAGCAGCCGTCACCCGTCAGAGCTTGTCGCGGCAGGCCAGTGCGGCCTGCGTGATCAGCTTGCGCATCCGCGAAGAGATCCGCCCGCCGGACAATCCGATCCGTGCGAAATCGCCGGTCGAGACGGTGTTCGACAGCTTGTCGAGCGTGCACGCGCAGTAGGCCTGCGTGACGTTGTTCTTCATGCAGCTGCGCATGTAGTTCTCCGTCACCGTGGCGGGGTAATGAAAGCGGCCGTGCGTCGTCACGGTGACGCCCGCGGCGGTCCCCGTCGGGTTCGTCGTCGTGAGCGTCTTCGTGACGGTCGTCGTCGCGACCGACGACTTGCTCCCGCCGCCGCCGCAGCCGGCGGCCGCGAGCAGAACGGCTGTGGCCAGCAAGAACGCCTGCGTCACGCGAGCAGTTTTTCAAACCTCGCCGGATCGTCGAACGGCCCGATCACCGCCAGATTGAGCCCGCGTGTGTCGATCACGTCGCGGGCGACTCGCTGGACGTCCTCGACCGTCACCTTGTCGAGCTCGGCCAGGATCTCCTGAGGGTCGGGCGTCCGGCTCTCGAGCACCTCGCGGCGAAGGCCGAACATGATCAGCCCCTGCGAGGTCTCGAGCTGGAGGACGAAGCGTCCCTTCGCAAAGCTCTTCGCTTTTGCGAGCTCGTCCTCGGGCACCGCCTCCTCCGCGATGGTGCGCAGCTCCTTGGCGACGGTCGCGACGGCATCGTCGATGCGGTTGATGTCGACGCCGGCCTGGGCGTAGAGCGTGCCGGCGTCCGTGTAGCTGTGGTTCAGCCCGTAGACGTAGTACGCGAGACCGCGCCGCTCCCGCACCTCGGTGAAAAGGCGCGAGGACATGCCGCCGCCGAGCACGGTGGACAAGACCTGCAGCACGTAGCGGTCGGGATGCTCGAGCGGATAGCTGTGAACGCCGAGGCAGATGTGCGCCTGGTCGGAGGCCTTCGTGTGCACCTTCACGCGCGTGTCGCCGTCGACGCTCAGCTTGACCGGCTCCGGTTCGCCGGTCTCGGCCGATGTGAGGTCGCCGAGCAGCTCGGCAATGCGCTCGTTCAGCCCCTCGCCGAGGTTGCCGCCGATGCCGACGACCATCCGCTTCGGCTTGTACCAGTGGTCGAGGTAGGAGTGGAACGTGTCGTGCGTCGCCGAGCGGATCGTCTCCTTCTGGCCGATGATGTCCCAGCCGAGCGGCTGGTCGCCGTAGAGGAGCTCCTCGTACACGCCGCTGATGAAGTCGCGCGGCGTGTCGTAGTACATGTTCATCTCCTCGATGATCACGCCCTTCTCGCGCTCGATCTCGTCGGGCTGGAACTTCGAGTTGCGCAGCATGTCGACGAGCACGTCGAGCGCGACGTCGCGCGACTCCGCGGCGCACTTGACGTAGTAGCCCGTGTATTCCTTGCCGGTGAACGCGTTGAACTCGCCGCCGATGGCGTCGATCTCCTTGGAGATGTCGCGCGCGGTCGGACGCTTCTCCGTGCCCTTGAAGAACATGTGCTCGGAGAAGTGCGCGATGCCGTTCGTGTCCTTGGTCTCGTAGCGCGAGCCGGCCGCGAGCATGATCGCGCAAGTCACCGATTGCGCGGATTCCATCGGCGCGGTCAGGATGCGCAGATCGTTGTCGAGACGCTCGAGCTGGTAGGTGCTCACGGCCCCGGCGATGCTACCGAGGCCGGTCGGCCCTGCGGTAGACGAAGCGCACCGCCTGCCAGTCCTCGTCGATCGCGGCGCTCTTGTTGTCGACCAGGCCCGCGTCGAGGCCGATTCGCTGCACCGTCGCGAAGTCGAGGTCGGTCTCCAGCTTCGACGCCTTCTTCGGCCATGCGATCCAGAGGCCGTCCGGGGGCGCGAGCGTTCGCTTGAGCGGGCCGAAGCGCCCCTTCAGCTCTGCGGCGCTGGTCGTGAAGTAGACGAGGACGTCGGCTCCGGGCCTGGCGCCGAGCTTGCTCGTGAGCTCAGCCAAGCCGCTGCAGCGCGCGGAACACGGCCTCCGCCCCGAACTCGATCGCGTCGGCGGGCACACGCTCGTCGGCGGCGTGGATGAGCGTCGTGAAGCGGAAGTCGCCCGGCAGCTTCAGCGGCAGGAAGCCGTAGTTCTGGATGCCGAGCTGCGCGAAGAACCGAGCGTCCGTCACTCCGGCCTGGAGCAGCGGCACCGGAACGGAGCCGGGGTCGAGCTCGCGGATGATCGCCGCGAGCGTCTCGAACTGGTCGAGGCGCGGCTCTGGCGGGCCGGGGTCGTAGCGCACCAGCTCCAGCTCAACGTCGTCTCCGACGATCTCCTGCACCTCGCCGATGACGTCGTCCGGGCCGAAGCCGGGCAGCGCACGCGCGTCGAGCTCGACGTCGACGAAACCCGGCACGACGTTCACCTTCTCGCCCGCGCGGACGATCGTCGCGTTGACGGTGTTCCTCAGCAGCGGCTCGGTCGTCCTCGCCCGCTCCCCGAGCAGCGGCAACACCCGGTCGGTCAGGCGCGGCTTCAGCAGTGCGAGCAGGATCTCGCGCTGCGGCCGCGAGGCGGCGTTCGCCATCGCTTCGATCTGAGCACGCGCCGCCGGGGTGACGTGAACCGGCAGCCGCTTGCGGTCGAGGTCGCGCAGGAACTTGGCGAGCCGCGACATCGTCCCGCCGCGATGCACCATTGCGCCGTGTCCCGGGCGTCCGGGCACGCGCGCCTTCAGCCAGCAGATCTGCTTCTCGGCAACCTGGATCGGATAGAAGCGCTTCCCGCCGAGCTCGAGTGTGAAGCCGCCGAACTCGCCGAGCGAGTACCGCACCCCCTCGAACAGGTGAGCGTGCTCCTCGACCAGGAACTTCGCGCCGAAGTCGCCGCCGTTCTCCTCGTCCGCGAGCACGCAGAGGACCACGTCGCCGGGCAGGGCCGTCTGCTCGCGGGCGGCCCGGAGGAAGGCCGACACCATCATCGCGACGCCGCCCTTCATGTCGAGCGCGCCGCGGCCCCAGACGAAGCCGTCGACGAGCTCGCCGCCGAACGGCGGGCGCGTCCAGTCCTGCCCGGACGTGGTGACGACGTCGACGTGGCCCTGCAAGAGGAGCGGCGCGCGGTCGCCCTTGCCCGGCAGGCGCGAGATCAGGTTCGGCCGCGACGGCTCCTTTGCATAGAGCTCGACGTCGCAGCCGACCTCCTCGAGCAGGCCGCGCAGGTACCCGATGCATTCCGCCTCGTTGCCGGGCGGATTCGTCGTGTCGAACCGGATCAGCTGCTGGAGCAGCTCGACCGGTGTCACAGGGCGGCGATCGCGGCGAGCAGGCCGTCGACCTCCTCGGCCGTGTTGTAGTGGACGATGCCCGCGCGCACGGCGCCCGCGTCGCCGAGCCTGAGACGGTTCATGACCTCGAGCGCGTAGTAGTTGCCCTGCCAGACGGCGTAGCCGGCATCGCCGAGGCGTGCCGCGGCGTCGCGGGTGGGAACGGCCTCGACGTTGAACGCGAAGGTCGCGACGCGACCTTCCATGGTGGGTAGCCCGTAGAGGGTGACGTTGTCCGGCAAGCCTGCGAGGAAGCGGTCGCCGAGGCTGCGCTCGTGCGCCTGGATCGCGTCCCAGCCGATCGACTCGATGTACTCGACCGCCGCGACGAAGCCCGCGAGCAGCTCGTGCGGCAGTGTTCCGGTCTCGAAGCGGTGGCCCAGCGGCACGTTCGAGGCGGGGCGCACCTTGTACGGCCGCCAGCTCTCGAGCAGCTCCGCACGGCCGAATGCGACGCCGAGGTGCGGTCCGAAGAACTTGTACGGCGAGCAGATCAGCACGTCGACGCCCCAGTCGGCGACGTCGATCGGCCCGTGCGGCCCGTAGTGCACGGCGTCCGCCCATGCGAGCGCGCCGGCCCCGTGCGCGAGCTCGACGATGCGGCGCACGTCGCTGAGCGTGCCGACGGCGTTCGACGCGACCGGGAACGCGACGACGCGCGTACGCTCGCTCAGGAGGCGCTGCAGGTCGTCGAGATCGAGCGTCGTGTCGTCGTGCATGTCGACGAAATGAACGGTCAGGCTCTTGTCGTCCGCGAGCTCGAGCCACGGCGAAACGTTCGCGTCGTGATCCAGCTTCGTGACGATGATCTCGTCGCCTTCGTGCCACGCCCGCCCGGCTGTGCGCGTCAGCGCGAACGCGAGTGTCGTCATGTTCGCGCCGAAGATCGTCTCGTCGGGCGAGCAGCCGAGAAACTCGCCGGCCGTCGTGCGCGCGTTCGCGACAAGCGCCTCGGTGCGACGGCTGGTCGCGTACGGCCCGCTGACGTTGGCGTTCGACTCGCGGTAGTACGTCGAGACGGCCTCGATCACCTCGTCGGGCACCTGGGTGCCGCCCGGCCCGTCGAAGAAGGCGAGCGGCTGCTGCAGCGCGGAGAAGCGTGCGCGGACGGCTTCGACCTCGAGCGCAAGGGTCGACACGAACCGAGACGCTACTACGATTCGTCCATGTCTCCGGCGACGAAAGAGCGCATCGACCGCGGCACGGGCACAGGGCTCGGCGCACCGTGGAACGTGATCGTCCTGAACGACAACCACAACACCTTCCAGGGTGTCGCGGCGGCGCTGTCGGCGACGATCCCGAACGTCTCGTACGAGCGCGGGCTGAAGATCGCCGACACGATCCACAACAGCGGTCGCGCGATCGTCTGGTCGGGGCACCGCGAGGCGGCCGAGCTCTACTGGGAGCAGCTGCGCGGCTTCGGGCTGACGATGGCGCCGCTGGAGCGCTAGGTACGCCAGATGTAACGGGGCGCGGGCACGAGCGACGCGCCCACGAAGCAGTCGCGCTCTGCCTTCGACAGCAGATCCTCCAGGTCGTCGGGACGCGGCTGTATCTCCAGCTCGATCTCCACGCTGATGTCGACGAAGGCGTAGCGGCCGTCCGTCTCGCGCTTCGTCACGATCCCGCTTGCGCCGGCGGCCGCCACGAAGTCGATCTCCCTACGGGTGGCATGGAAGCGCAGGCTCTGCAGCGTGCAGCGGGCAAGCCCTGCGAGCAGCAGGTGCTCGGGCGTCCACGCGGGGTCGAGATCAAGCTCCGCCTGGCCGTCGGCGGTGGCTCGTCCGGCCCGGTCGAGGGCGATCGAATAGCGGAATTCCTTGGCGCTCACGGGAGGAGGAACCGTCCGGGGTGCGGCGTACCCTGAGTGAATGCGACGGTTGCGTAGTTTGAGCGAAGCGGAGTGCTACGCGCGCTGCTATGGGGGCTGGGAGGCGACCGTCCAGGTGCTGAGGCTCGAGCCGGGTGTCCAGCGCCACGTGCTGGCTGTCGAAGGCGAGGCTCTCCGTCGCCGCTTCGAGGAGTATCTCGACGCACGTGACCCGAACGAGCTCGTCGAGCCAGAAGCCGCCTGAATCTCCGATACCGGACGTGCTGGCGCCCGATCTGCGGGTGCTCTTCTGCGGCATCAATCCGGGGCGCGTCTCCGCCGCCGCGCACGCCCATTTCGCGAACCCGCGCAACGACTTCTGGCGGCTGCTGCATGCGGCGGGCTTCACTCGGCGCCTGCTGACGCCGGCGGAGCAGTTCGAGCTGCTGCGGGAGCGTGTCGGCGTGACGAACGCGGCCGCGCGGACGACGCCGGGCTCCGGGGATCTGCGCAAGGCCGACTTCGCGGACGCGGCGGAGCGTCTCGTGGACATCGCCGGGTCGCTGAAGCCGAAGTGGATCGGCTTCGTCGGCAAGGAGGCGTACCGCGGCACGTTCGGCGAGCGTCCGGAGCTCGGCGTACAGGAGCGGCGGCTCGGCGAGACGCAGCTGTTCGTCCTGCCCTCGACGTCGCCGGCGAACGCAGCGGTGTCGTGGGGCGAGCGGCTTCGCTGGTTCCGCGAGCTGGCTAACCGCGCCAGCGGTTCGTAATGGGCGTACGCCGGTCGCGGCCGAACGCCTTCGGCCGCAGCTTCACGCCGGGCGGCGCCTGGCGGCGCTTGTACTCGGCGCGGTCGATCATCGACACGGCGCGCTCGACGATCTCCTTGTCGAACCCGTCGGCCGAGAGCTCCTCGAGCGTGCGGTCGTGCTCGACGTACTCCTCCAGCACCTCGTCGAGCTTCGGGTAGGGCGGCAGCGAGTCCTCGTCGAGCTGGTTGTCGCGCAGCTCTGCACTCGGCGCCCGGTCGATGATCGATCGCGGGATCAGTTCGCGCTCGGCCCGCTCGTTCAGGTAGCGCGCCAGACGGAAGACGTCGGTCTTGTACACGTCCTTCAGCAGCGCGAAGCCGCCCGCCATGTCGCCGTAGAGCGTTGCGTATCCGACCGACAGCTCGGACTTGTTGCCGGTCGCGACGAGCATCCAGCCGAACTTGTTCGACTGCGCCATCAGCAGCACGCCACGCGCGCGCGCCTGGATGTTCTCCTCGGTCAGGTCCGGTTGCGTGCCGCTGAAGGCTTCGGCGAGCGCGGCGTTGCACGCGTCGACGATCGAGTCGATCGGGATCTCCTGGAACGAGCAGCCGAGGCTTTCGGCGAGGCGCCGCGCATCGGTGCGCGTGGCCTCGGAGGAGTAGCGCGACGGCATCGAGACGCAGTGCACGCGATCGGAGCCGAGGGCCTCCGCAGCGAGCGCTGCGGTGACCGCCGAGTCGATGCCCCCCGAGACGCCGACGACGACGTCGCGGAAACCGTTCTTGTCGACGTAGTCGTGCAGGCCGAGCTCGAGCGCGAGCCGCATCTGCTCCAGCTCGTCGACGAACGGCACGACCGCGCCCCTCGCCTTCTGCCCGTTGCTCGAGGCAGCGCGCGTGCCGACATGGATCACTTCCACCGGCGGCACCTGCTCGCGCTCCCGTGCGAGCGCGCGGCGGCGCACGTCGCGCAGGCGCCGGCCGATGACTTCCTTCGGCTCGACGTCGACGACGAGCAGCGCCTCCTCGAAGCCCGGTGCACGGGCGAGGATCGTTCCTTCGTCGTCGATCACGACCGAGTGCCCGTCGAAGA
>VAXO01000038.1 GCA_005888435.1 Actinomycetota bacterium
CTCGTACGACTCCGCGATCACCGCGTGCACGCCGAGCAGGTTCGGCCCCTTCGCCGCCCAGTCGCGCGACGAGCCCGAGCCGTACTCCTTCCCCGCGAGCACGATCAGCGGCGTGCCCTCCTCCAGGTACCGCTGCGAGGCCTCGTAGATCGTCATCTCCTCACCACTCGGCACGTGCACCGTCCACGTCCCCTCCGAACCGGGCACGAGCAGGTTCTTCAGGCGGACGTTCGCGAACGTCCCGCGGACCATCACCTCGTGATTCCCGCGCCGCGAGCCGTAGGAGTTGAAGTCCTTGCGCTCGACGCCATGCTCCACCAGGTAGTTCCCGGCCGGGGAGTCCGGCTTGATCGCGCCTGCCGGCGAGATGTGGTCCGTCGTCACCGAGTCGCCGACCCGCACCAGACACCGCGCACCGGCGATGTCCTCGACGCGCCCGTGCTCCGGTGACATCCCTTCAAAGTACGGCGGCTGCCGCACGTACGTCGACTCGGAATCCCACGCGAACAGATCGCCCTCCGGAACCGGCAGCTCGCGCCACGCGGGATCGCCGGTGAACACATCCGCATACGTACGCGAGAACATCTCGCCGCGCACCGCATGCGAGATCGTCTCCTGGATCTCCTCCGCCGTCGGCCACAGGTCTCGGAGATACACGTCCTCGCCGTTCGTGTCCTCGCCGAGCGGCTCGTTGACGAGGTCGATGTCCATTCGCCCCGCCAGCGCGTAGGCCACGACCAGCGGCGGCGACGCGAGGTAGTTCGCCTTCACCTCAGGATGGATGCGAGCCTCGAAGTTGCGGTTCCCCGACAGCACGGAGCACACCACGAGGTCGCCCTCCGCGACCGCTTCGGAGATCGGCTCGGGCAGCGGCCCGGAGTTCCCGATGCACGTGGTGCAGCCGTAACCGACGGTCTGGAAGCCGAGCTCATCGAGGTACTTCGTCAAGCCCGCCTGCTCGTAGTACTCGGTCACCACCTTCGACCCCGGCGCCAGCGACGACTTCACCCACGGCTTGCGTTTCATCCCCCGCTCGACCGCCTTCTTCGCCAGCAGCCCGGCGCCGATCATCACCTGCGGGTTCGAAGTGTTCGTGCAGGACGTGATCGCGGCGATCACGACCGACCCGTGCTGCAGCTCGAACTCGTCCCCGTTCAGCGAAGTGGCGACGCTGTCCGGCCGAAGGGCCACGGCGACACCGCCGTCCATCTCGACCCTGGCGCCCGCCTCGACCTCGATCGTCGACGGCGGGTCGCTCGCCGGGAACGATTCGGCGACGGCCTCGTCGCGCGCATTGCCGTAGTCGACGCCGAAGGTCTCGAGCGACTCGGCGAACGACTGCTTCGCCGTGCGCAGCGGCACGCGGTCCTGCGGACGCCGCGGTCCGGCCAGCGACGGCTCGACGTCGCCGAGGTCGAGCTCGAGCACCTGCGAGTACTCCGGCTCGACCCCCGCGTCGTGCCAGAGCGAGTTGTCCTTGCAGTAGGACTCGACGAGGGACACGTGCTGCTCGGGGCGCCCGGTCAGCCGCAGGTACTTGAGCGTCTCGTCGTCGACGGGGAAGAAGCCGCACGTCGCGCCGTACTCCGGCGACATGTTCCCGATCGTCGCCCGGTCTGCGAGAGCCAGGCCGGCGAGCCCTTGCCCGAAGTACTCGACGAACTTGCCGACGACCCCGGCCGAGCGCAGGATCTGCGTCACGGTCAGGACGAGGTCGGTCGCGGTCGCGCCTTCCGGCAGCGAGCCGGCCAGCTTGAACCCCACCACCTGCGGGATCAGCATCGAGATCGGCTCGCCGAGCATCGCGGCCTCAGCCTCGATGCCGCCGACGCCCCAGCCGAGCACGCCGAGCCCGTTCACCATCGTCGTGTGCGAGTCGGTTCCGACGAGCGTGTCGGGGAACGTCTTGCCGTCGCGCGTCTCGACGACGCGTGCGAGGAACTCGAGATTCACCTGGTGCACGATTCCCGTGTTCGGCGGCACCACCTTGAAGTTGTCGAACGCCTCCTGGCCCCAGCGCAGGAACGCGTAGCGCTCGCGGTTGCGCTCGAACTCCAGCTCCGCATTGCGGAACATCGCCCGCGCCGTCGCGAACTCGTCGACCTGCACCGAGTGGTCGATGACGAGCTCGACCGGCAGCTGCGGATTGATCCGCGCCGGGTCGCCCCCGAGATCGGCCATCGCATTCCGCATCGCGGCGAGGTCGACCACCGCGGGCACCCCCGTGAAGTCCTGCAGCAGCACGCGTGAGGGGCGGAAGGAGATCTCCTGCGACGGCTCGGCCTTCGGATCCCAGCCGCGGATCGCCTCGGCGTCGGCGTCCTCACCATGACGCTCGGCGTTCTCGAGCAGGATCCGAAGCGTGTAGGGGAGCCGGGCGAGGTCGCTCACACAGCCGACTCTACCTTCCCATTTGACGTCGACCGGGCTTCTCCCTAAAGTCCACCAACTCACTGGACTAATAAGGAGAGCCCAATGAGACGAATAAGCCTTGCTTTGCTCGTGGCGCTCGTGTTCCCAGCGCTGGCCGCCGGCGCCGCGCGGGACACGAAGCTCGCGCTCGTCGCGTACTCGACGCCGAAAGAGGCGTACGGCCAGCTGATCTCGGCGTTCCAGAAGACGCCCGCGGGGCAAGGCGTGAGCTTCTCGCAGTCATACGGCGCGTCGGGCGAGCAAAGCCGCGCGGTCGCGGCGGGACTGTCCGCCGACCTCGTCGCGTTCTCGCTCGCACCCGACATCACGTCGCTCGTGCAGAAGCACCTGGTCGCGCAGAGCTGGAACAAGGGCTCCTACCACGGGATGGTCACACGCTCCGTCGTGGTCTTCGTCGTGCGCGACGGCAACCCGAAGAAGATCCGGACGTGGAGCGATCTGGTCAAGCCGGGCGTGCAGATCGTGACGCCGAACCCCTTCACCTCGGGCGGCGCGCGCTGGAACGTCATGGCGGCTTACGGCGGCGCGCTGCGCTCGGGCAAGACGCCGAAGCAGGCCCAGACGTACCTCGCACAGATGTGGAAGCACGTCGTCGCGCAGCCCGCGAGCGCCCGCGAGGGGCTGCAGACGTTCCTCGCAGGCCGCGGTGACGTCTTCCTCGCGTACGAGAACGAGGCGATCTTCGCGCAGAAGCACGGCCAGCCCGTGCAGTTCGTCATCCCGAAGGCGACGATCCTGATCGAGAACCCGATCGCGGTCACGTCGACGTCGCAGCACAAGCAGCAGGCGCAGGCGTTCATCAATTTCCTGCGCACGAAGCCGGCGCAGCGGATCTTCGCGGAGAACGGCTACCGCCCGGTGATCAAGGGCGTCGCGCAGGGGCTCAACTTCCCGGTGCGACCACAGCTCTTCACGATCAAGTACGTCGGCGGCTGGGCCGCGGTCGAGCAGAGGTTCTTCGACCCGCGGACCGGGATCATGGCCAAGATCATCGGCTCGAGTGGCGGCTAGAGCCGAAGCTCTTCCCGCACCGAGGGCTCGGCGCTCGGCGGCGCCGGGCCTTGCCATCGGTCTGAGCACGCTCTACCTGAGCGTCGTCGTGCTCCTGCCGCTGGCGGCGCTTGCCTGGCGGGCGCACGGCTGGAGCTCCATCACGAGCCCGCAGGCGGTTGCGGCGCTGAAGCTGACGCTCACCGCGTCGCTCGTGGTCGCTGTGATCAACGCGTTTGCCGGGACGGCGATCGCGTGGACGCTCGTCCGCGACCGCTTCGTCGGTCAGAGCTTCGTCAACGCGCTCGTCGATCTGCCCTTCGCGCTACCGACGATTGTCGCCGGCCTGACGCTGCTCGCGCTGTACGGGCCGAAGTCGCCGGTCGGCGTGGACGTCGCGTTCACGCGCTGGGCCATCCTGGCCGCGCTGCTGTTCGTGACGCTGCCCTTCGTCGTGCGGACGGTGCAGCCGGTGCTGCTCGAGCTCGACCCGGAGATGGAGGACGCGGCCGTGTCGCTCGGCGCGTCGCGCTTCGCGACGTTCCGGCGCGTGATCCTGCCGAACATCCTCCCGGCGATCCTGTCCGGCGTCGCGCTGGCGTTCGCGCGCGCGATCGGGGAGTTCGGCGCCGTCGTGCTCATCTCGGGCAACTTGCCGTTCAAGACAGAGGTCGTCTCGGTGTACGTCTTCGGCCGCATCGAGAGCGGCGATGCCGGCGGCGCCGCAGCGGCGTCGGTCGTCATCCTCGGCATCTCGTTCGCCGTCCTGCTCGCGATCGGCGGCCTGCGCCGACTCGCCACACGCCATGATCGGTAGGTACGTCGTCCGCTTCGCAGCGCTCGGCTACGTGATGGTGCTGCTGGCCTTGCCGGTCGGCTACGTGTTCTACCGCACGTTCCGGCACGGGTTCTGGCCCGCCTGGCACGCGGTGACGACGCCGGACGCGGTGCACGCGCTCAAGGTCACGCTGATCCTCGCGGGCATCGCGGTTCCCGCGAACACGATCTTCGGCGTGCTCGCGGCGCTCGCGATCGTGCGCTACCGCTTCCCGGGCGCCGGCGTCTTCAACGCGGTCGTCGACCTGCCGCTGGCGCTGTCGCCGGTCGTCGTCGGCCTGGCGCTGCTCGTGCTCTACGGGCGCGGGGGCTGGCTCGGCGGCCACCACGTCGTCTTTGCGCTGCCGGGGATGGTGCTCGCGACCATGTTCGTCTCGCTCCCGTTCGTCGTGCGCGAGGTCGTCCCGGTACTGCGAGAGATCGGTACCGAGCAGGAACAGGCGGCGGCGACGCTCGGCGCCGGCGCGTGGCAGACGTTCTGGCGCGTGACGTGGCCGGCGATCCGCTGGGCGACTGCGTACGGCGTCGTCCTCACGACGGCGCGCGCGCTCGGCGAGTTCGGCGCGGTCAGCGTCGTCTCCGGGCGCCTCGCCGGCCAGACCGAGTCGCTGACGCTCTACGTGCAGGACCGCTATCAGGCCTTCGACGAGGTCGGCGCGTATGCGTCGGCTGTCGTGCTCGCGTTGATCGCGGTGACGACCCTCCTGCTCATGACCGCGCTGAAGCCGAAGGAGGAGACGCGTTGATCGAGGCACGGGGCATCGTCAAGAGCTTCGGCGACTTCACCGCCCTCGACGACGTATCGGTCGAGGTCGGCGCGGGCTCGCTGACGGCGTTGCTCGGGCCGAGCGGCAGCGGGAAGTCGACGCTGCTGCGGGTGATCGCCGGGCTCGAGCGTCCCGATGCCGGCGTGGTATGCCTCGACGGCAACGACGTCACGGGCGTGTCGCCGCAGGAGCGTGGTGTCGGGTTCGTCTTCCAGCATTACGCGGCGTTCAAGCACATGACGGTGCGGGAGAACGTCGCGTTTGGCCTCAAGATCCGGCGCCGCCCTCGCGCGGAAATCCGGCAGCGCGTCGCGGAATTGCTCGACCTCGTCCAGCTCTCGCGGCTCGGCGACCGCTACCCGGCGCAGCTGTCCGGCGGCCAGCGCCAGCGCATGGGCCTCGCGCGCGCGCTCGCGGTCGACCCGAAGGTGCTCCTTCTGGACGAGCCGTTCGGCGCGCTCGACGCGCGCGTGCGCAAGGAGCTGCGTGTGTGGCTGCGGCGCCTGCACGACGAGACGCACACGACCACGGTGATCGTCACGCACGACCAGGAGGAGGCGATGGACGTCGCCGATCGTGTCGTCGTGATGAACGGCGGCCGCATCGAGCAGATCGCGCCGCCGCGCGAGCTGTACGACCATCCCGCGAACGAGTTCGTAATGTCGTTCGTCGGGCCGGTCAACCGGCTCGGCGACGCATTCATCCGGCCGCACGACGTCGAGCTGCTGCTCGAGCCGAACGGCGCGACGCAGGAGGCGATGGTGCAGCGCCTCGTCCACCTCGGCTTCGAGGTGCGCATCGAGCTCGTCCGCGACGACGGCGAGGTTCTCTCCGCCCAGTTGACGCGCGAGCAGGTCGAGGCGCTGGAGCTGCAGCGCGGCCAGATCGTCTACGTCAGGCCGACGCGCCAAACCGTCTTCGCCGGCTAGTTCTCGCCTTCCCAGTACGGCACGTCTGGGCCGGGCTTGGCCATCATGATCCGCTCCTCGGCGACGCTTTCGGCATAGACCTTGCCGGTGTCGAGGTACTCGATGATGTCCGGCGCGAGCTTCGTCGACAGCATCAGAACACGGATCGGCGAATCGGTGCCGTTGACGATCTGATGCGCGCCGTCCTTGCCGCGGCGGAACGCGACGACGTCGCCTTCCTTCAGCACTTGTTCGCCCTCGGGCGTGCGCAGCGTCGGCTCGCCGCGCAGGACGATCACCCATTCCTCGTTTGCATGGTGCGTGTGGTACGGCCAGAGCTTGTTGCCGGGCTCGACCTCCGACATGCTCGCGCCGATCAGCTCGGCGCCGATGTGGTGGCCGACGAACGCCTCGTTGATGCGCCAGCCCTCGCGGTCCCGTGGCTCGTCCCACTTGTCGTCGTAGAGGTTGAAGACCTTCATCAGTGCGGCTGCCAGGCGTCGGGATTCGCGGCCAGCTCCTCCACGGAGGAGGGCAGCTCTCCGCGGGCGACGTCGGCGATCGTAACGTGCTCGAGCACGGCGCGGAGGTTCGCGCGCACGGCGATCCAGACGTCGCGTAGACGCGACGCGGAGCCGGCGTACTCGACCTGCTCCGGGCCGACACCGCGCACGTTGGCAATCGGCCCTTCGACCGCGCGGACGACCTCGGCGACGGTGATCTCGTCGGCCGGCCGCGCGAGCCAGTAGCCGCCCTCGACGCCGCGCTGGCTGCGGACGATTCCGGCGTGGCGGAGGTCGCCGAGGATGTTCTCGAGGAACTTCAGCGGGATCTCCTGTGCCTGGGCGATCCGCTCGCCCTTCACAGGCCCGTCCGCGCCCGCAGCGAGCTCGATCACCGCCCGCAACGCGTAGTCCGCCTTTGCCGACACACGCACCGCCGCATCGTAGGAAAAGGCCGGGGTCTGACCCCGGCCTTTCCGGCCGGGATCAGACCCCAGCAGTTGTCTAGCCGAAGACCGCCACGTAGAAGGCGTGGTCGGCCGGAGTGTTCGCGCTGCTTCGCGTCTGCACGAAGACGTGGCTCGTCGTGTCGAACCCCGTCGGGCAGGTGAAGCCCTCGGCGCCACCACCGCACGGGCCGGCGGACGTCTCGCCACGCGTGTCTGCATTGTCGCCTGCATAGCCGCTCGACGCGAGGATCAGATGGCCTGCCGCGGCGCTGCCGAAGTTGAGGACGTAGTTCCCCGACGACGGATGGGCAGCGAGCGTGATCCCACCGGACTGCGCGGCGATGCCGCCGTCTGCGCGGACGAGCGCCCAGCGGGCACTTGCGCCTCCGGAGCCGCCCGGCCCTGCGGGGCCTGCCGGTCCCGCCGGTCCTGCCGGTCCTGCCGGTCCTGCCGGCCCGCGGGGAATCTGCCCGCGCTTGAAGTCCTTGGCCAGCAGGCTGTGGTCCCGCACCTGCACGGACGTGACGCTGTTTCGCGGCAGCGCCTGCACCGCTGCGTAGCCCGTTCCTCCGAGCACGAGCAGCAGCGCCAGGCAGGCGATCACCAGCGCAGGCGACGGTCGCAATCGTCTGAAGTTCATCCCCTCACCTCACTCGGTCGTTTGCAGAGGTATGGCCGCGAGGCGCCGCGACCTAAACACGGCTACGTGCGCGACCCTTCGACCGCCTGCACCGTGCGGACGAAGGTCACGAACATCAGACCGCCCAGGAGATTCCCGCCGACGGCGATGCCGAGGTTGGCCAGCAGTTGCGAGGTGTCGACGTTCGCACCGAGTCGCATCCCGAATACGAGCTCGATCGTGCTGACGATGGCGTGGTTGAACGTGCCGAGCGCGATCACCGTTCCCACGAGCCACGCCATGACGATGCGCACGCCCATCGAATCGGCCGCGCCTTCGACGAACCACGTCATCACCGTCATCAGCGCGCCGGCGATCAGCGCGCTGAGGAACGACGGCAAGGTCGGGCGAGAGGCGATGTGCTCTGCCAGCCGCGTCAACGGCGCGTCGGTTCCGTCCGGCAAGACGCCCTCCGCGGTGAGGATCACCGCGATCAGCACGCCGCCGACGATGTTGACCACGAGCGCAACCGCCCAGAGCTCGCCGAGCTTCAACCAGGACGACAGCCGGTCGCGCTCGAGCCCCGCCACCGGGATGAGGAAGTTCTCCGTGAACAGCTCTGACCGGCCCACGACGATGAAGACGAAGCCGATGCCGAAGGCGATCGCCCCGACGAGCTCGCTCGCGCTACCCGCGATCGTCCGGGCGGCAAGCGCGTACGCGGCCACTCCGATCGCGACGTCGAAGCCGCCCACGAGCGCCGTCGCAGCCAGCTCGATCGGCGGGCGCGCCAGGCGCCGTTCGCCCTCCTTCTTCGTCTCCTCGTAGATTCGTTCCGGTTCGGGCGCCGGCAACGGTCAGAGCTTGGGGACCAGCTCGCGCTTGGCGAACTCGAGGAACCCCTTTTGGTCGGAGCCGATCTGATGCACGCACACGTGCGTGTACCCGGCCTTGTCGTATTCGCCGATCTGCTCGAGGTACTCGTCGGCGTCGGGACCGAGTGGGATCGTGCCGTCGATGTCGTCCGCCTCGCGGTCCTCGACGAGCTGCTCGAAGTGGCTCGGCAGCGGCAGCTCCTGGGACGCGGCGCCCTCCACGAGCACGTTCGGCCAGTTCTCGAACGCGGTCTTCTTCGCCTCCTCCTTCGACTCCGCCCAGCAGACGGTCATCTGCCCGTACTTCGGCTTGCCCGAGCCCCCCGAGTCGTCGAACTTCTGCACGATCTCCTGCTTCGGCGCGACGTTGACGAGTGCGTCGCCGATCTCCCCGGCGAGTTGCGCGGCCTGCGGCTGCATTGCAGCCACGGCAACCTCGACCGGCTTTTCCGGGAGGTCGAAGATGCGGAGGTTCTCGACCGTGTAGTGCTTGCCGCGGTGCGTCTGGTAATCGCCCTCCCACAGCTGCCGCATCAGACCGACCGCCTCCTCGAGCATCTCGAGCCGCTCCTCGGGTGAGGGCCACTTCGCGCCGAGCACGTGCTCGTTCAGGTTCTCGCCGGTGCCGACGCCCAGGAAGAACCGTCCCGGCATCAGGCAGGCGACGGTCGCCGCGGCATGGGCGACGATCGCCGGATGGATCCGGATCAGCGGGCACGTCACGCCCGTGCCGATCCGGAAGCTCTCCGTCTGCTGCGCGATCGCGCCGAGCACCGACCACACGAAGGGGCTGTGGCCCTGGGCGTCGATCCAGGGATGGATGTGGTCGGAGATCAGGCCGAAGCCGAGCCCGGACTCCTCCGCCGCACGCGCGTGTCGGACGAGATCGGCCGGGGAGTTCTCCTCCGACGAGAGCGCGATGCCGAGCTCCACCGCCGTTGCCTACCTCGGCTCATGCGGCGGCAAACCCGCGCTTAGCCCGCTGTTTGCGCCGCTTCGAGCGTGGTAGATAGGCCTCGGTGAGCTTCTCCGGGTTCCTCGGCTCCTGGCCGCTCGTGCGCCAGCTCCGCGACGGCGACCCGCACGCGCTGGGGAAAGCCGCGCAGTCCGCGAAGACGAAAGCGCTGAAGCCGCGAATCGACGAGGCCGACCAGGTCGCGCACTCAATCTGCCCGTATTGCGCCGTCGGCTGCGCGCAGCTCGTCTATGTGAAGAACGGCGAGGTGACGCAGATCGAAGGTGATCCGGCGAGCCCGATCTCACGCGGGCGGCTCTGCCCGAAGGGTGCGGCCTCGAAGGACTACGTCACGGGACCGTTGCGCGAATACAAGGTGAAGTACCGCCGGCCATACGGCAATGCGTGGGAGGAGCTCTCGCTCGACGAGGCGATGGGCATGATCGTCGAGCGCTTCGTCCGCACGCGTGAGGAGAACTGGCAGGAGCAGAGCGACGAAGGCAATCCCGCGAAACGGACGCTTGCGATCGGCAACCTCGGCGGCGCGACGCTCGACAACGAAGAGAACTACCTGATCAAGAAGCTGATGACGGCGCTCGGCGTCGTCCAGGTCGAGAACCAAGCCCGCATATGACACAGCGCCACGGTCCCCAGTTTGGGGACCTCGTTCGGCCGAGGTGGTGCGACGGACTTCCAGCAGGACCTACAGAACTCCGACTGCATCGTGATCATGGGCTCGAACATGGCCGAGAACCACCCGGTGGGCTTCCAGTGGGTGGTTGAGGCGCGAGAGCGCGGAGCGCATGTCTTCCACGTCGATCCACGTTTCACACGCACGAGCGCGATGGCGTCGAAGTGGGTCGGGATCCGCGCCGGGTCCGACATCGCGTTCCTCGGCGGGATCATCAACTACATCCTCGAGCACGAGTGCTGGTTCGACGAGTACGTCAAGCACTACACCAACGCGCCCGTCCTGATCACCGAGGACTACCAGGACACCGAGGACCTCGACGGCCTTTTCTCCGGCTGGGACCCGGAGACGCACGAGTACGACATCACCACGTGGGCGTACAAGGACACGGAGCCGCAGACCGCGCCGGGCAAGAAGTCGAGCGCGACGCGAGGCGAGCAGTCCGGGCACGGAGGTCACGGCGGCGGGCTAAGCCACGGAGAGCCTCCGGAAGAAGATCTGAGCCTGCAGGACCCGAACTGCGTCTTCCAGATCGTGAAGCGCCACTACGCGCGCTACACGCCGGAGTTCGTCGCCGAGACGTGCGGCTGCTCGGTCGAAGAGTTCCTACGGGTGGCGAAAAACCTGTGCGAGAACTCCGGCCGCGACCGGACGAGCGCGTTCGTGTACGCGGTCGGCTGGACGCAGCACACCGTCGGCGTGCAGATCATCCGCGCCGCCGCGATCATCCAGCTCCTGCTCGGGAACGTCGGGCGGCCCGGCGGCGGCATTGTCGCGCTCCGCGGCCACGCGTCGATCCAAGGCTCAACCGACCTGGCGACGCTGTTCAACATCCTCCCGGGCTACCTGAACATGCCGCAGTCGGCGGCCCCGCCCGGGCTCGACAGCTACATCGAGCGCGGCACCGCCCCGGCGGGCTGGTGGGGGAAGCTCGACACCTACATCGTCAGCATGCTCAAGGCGTGGTGGGGCGCGGCCGCGACGAAGGAGAACGACTTCTGCTTCGAGTACCTGCCCAAGATCGACGAAGACCACTCCGAGTACTGGACGTTCACCCAGATGCTCGAAGGCAAGGTGAAGGGCTACCTGATCGCGGGCGAGAACCCTGCGGTCGGGTCGGCGAACGCGAAGCTGCACCGCGCCGGGCTCGCGAAGCTCGACTGGCTCGTCGTGCGCGATCTCGTCGAGACCGAGACCGCGGCGTTCTGGTACGACTCGCCGGAGATCGAGACCGGTGAGCGGAAGACCGAGGAGATCCCGACCGAAGTCTTCTTCCTTCCCGCGTCGTCGCACGTCGAGAAGGACGGGTCGTTCACCAACACGCAGCGCCTCGTCCAGTGGCACTACAAGGCGGTCGACCCGAAGGAGGACTGCCGCAGCGACCTGTGGTTCTACTACCACCTCGGGCGCAAGATCCGCGAGCAGCTGAAGGACTCGCAGGACCCGAAAGACCTGCCGATCCTCGATCTCACGTGGAACTACCCGACGCACGGCGAGGACCAGGAGCCGAGCGCGGAGGCGGTGCTCGCGGAGATGAACGGCTTCGACTCGGCCGGCCAGGCACTCGCGGGCTACAAGCTGCTCAAGGCCGACGGCTCGACCGCGTCAGGCTGCTGGCTCTACTGCGGCGTCTACGGGGGGGACATCAACATGGCCGCCCGTAAGAAGCCGCACTGGGAGCAGAGCTACACCGCGCTCGAGTGGGCGTGGGCCTGGCCGATGAACCGGCGCATCCTCTACAACCGCGCCTCGGCGGACCGCGACGGCGAGCCGTGGTCGGAGCGCAAGCGGCTCGTGTGGTGGGACGCGAAGCAGAAGAAGTGGACGGGCGTCGACACGCCGGACTTCGACGAGGAGAAGCCCCCAGACTACGAGCCGCCCGATGACGCGAAAGGGCCGGACGCGATCCGCGGCGACCACCCGTTCATCATGCAATCCGACGGACAAGGGTGGCTCTATGTCCCGCAGGGCCTGCTCGACGGGCCGCTGCCGACGCATTACGAGCCGCACGAGTCGCCGATGCGCAATCCGCTCTACTCGCAGCAGGCGAGCCCGGACCGCCAGCGCTTCGACATTTCGCAGGATCCGCACAACCCCTCGGCTGACGAGCCTGACGGCGACGCGTATCCGTATGTCGTGACGACCTATCGGTTGACCGAGCATCACACGGCCGGCGGCATGTCGCGCTTCGTCCCGTACCTGTCGGAGCTGCAGCCCGCGATGTTCTGTGAGGTGCATCCAGACCTGGCACGCGAGCGCGGGCTCGTGCACGGTGAATGGGCGACGATCTTTACCGCTCGCGCTGCGATCGAGGCGCGCGTGCTCGTCACGGATCGCGTGAAGCCGATTCGGACGAACGGCCGCGTCGTGCACCAGGTCGGGCTGCCCTACCACTGGGGGTCGCGCGGCCTGACGACGGGCGGCGCCGCGAACGAGCTGTCGCACGTGGTGCTCGATCCGAACGTGCACATCCAGGAGGTCAAGGCGTTCACGTGCGACATCCGTCCGGGGCGACGGCCGCGAGGGCGACGGCTGCCGGAGTTCGTGCGCGAGCGGAGGCCGCGATGAGCGACTTCGCGACGCTCACCGACATCACGGGCCACCCCGACGGCTGGGAAACCTACGACGCGGATCAGCAGCCGCGGATGGGCTTCTTCACCGACACGTCGATCTGCATCGGCTGCAAGGCGTGCGAAGTTGCGTGCAAGGAGTGGAACGTCATCCCCGAGGACGGCCTCGTCTGGACGGGCGACAGCTATGACAACACGTCGGAGCTCGGCGCGAACTCGTGGCGGCACGTCGCCTTCATCGAGCAGCGCAAGCCGCTCCGGCAGGACGACGAAGGCGACGACGCGTTGCGCTGGCTCATGTCGAGCGACGTCTGCAAGCACTGCACGCATGCTGCGTGCCTCGACGTTTGCCCGACCGGCTCGCTGCTCCGCACCGAGTACGGCACGGTCGTCGTGCAGGAGGACATCTGCAACGGCTGCGGCTACTGCGTGCCTGCCTGTCCCTTCGGCGTGCTCGACAAGCGCCACCTGCCGCGTAAGCCGGACGACGAGCCGCTTGCGCTTCCACTGCTCGGCAAGAAGGAAGACGGCCGCGTCTGGAAATGCACGCTCTGCTACGACCGTCTCAAGGGCGGGCACGAGCCGGCGTGCGCGAAGGCGTGCCCGACGGACTCGATCCAGTTCGGCGAGGTCGACGAGCTGCGCGACCGCGCGCACAAGCGACTCGACAAGCTCGAGCAGAACGGCTGGAACGGCGCCCGGCTCTACGGCGACGACCCGGATGATGGCGTCGGCGGGTTCGGCGCCTTCTTCCTCCTCCTCGACGAGCCGGAGGTCTACGGGTTGCCGCCGGATCCCGTCGTCACGACGAAGCACCTGCCGGAGATGTGGAAGACGACGGCGTTCGCGGCTGCGGCGACGCTGGTCGGCACGGCGGTCGCTTTCCTGGGAGGCCGCGAGTGAGCGAGTCGATCACGGGTGTCGGCACGGAGATGCAGTCGTATTACGGCCGGCCGATCGTCAAGGAGCCGGTTTGGCAGCCCGAGATCCCGACCTACCTCTTTACCGGCGGCATCGCCGGCGGCTGCTCGCTACTGCACGGGTTCGCGCGCGTCGCGGGCTACGAGCGGTTGGCGAAGACGGCGCTGTACGTCGGCGCAGCGGCGGACGTCGTCTCGCCCGCCTTGCTCATTTCCGACCTTGGCCGTCCCGAGCGCTTTCTCAACATGTTGCGCGTGTTCAAGGTCACGTCGCCGATGAGCGTCGGCTCCTGGATCCTGTTCGTCTCGGGCGGCGCGTCCAACACTGCGGCGGCGCTGGAGCTGGTGGGCCGGCTGCGTCCCGTGAAGTGGGTCGCGGAGCTTGTCTCGTTCGCGGCCGGCGCCCCGCTGGCCACGTACACGGGAACGCTGTTCGCCGACACCGCGATTCCCGTGTGGCACGAAGCGCGCAAGGAGCTGCCGTGGCTGTTCGGCGCGAGCGCCGCCGCGAGCGCCGGCGCCGCGACCGCGATCTTCTTGCCGCCGAAAGAGTCCGGGCCCGCCCGTCGCCTTGCAGTCGCCGGCGTCGCCGTCGAGCTCGGCGTCATGGAGGCAATGCAGCACCGGCTCGGCTTCGTCGGCGAGGTCTACAAGAAAGAGGCGGCCGGGAAGCTTGCGCGCGCCTCGAAGGTGCTGACAGCCGCGGGCGCTGCGGCCCTCGCTGCTCGCGGCCGCCGCAGCCGCGGCGCCGCCGTCGCCGGCAGCGCGCTCGTGCTCGCCGGCGAGCTGGCGCTGCGCTGGTCGGTCTTCCGTGCCGGTTTCCAGTCGGCGCGCGATCCGCGGTACACCGTCATTCCGCAGAAGCAGCGAAAGCAGCAAGCACAGAGCAAGTAACACCCGTGTTACTGCTCAGCCGCGCTGCTGCTGGCGCTCCTGCTGCTCCTTCTGCTTCTTCGACTGCTCCTCGAGCGTCTTCTGCGGCGGGTTGGAGGGGGGCGCCGAGGGGCGGACCGCGCCGGGCTCGGCGTGGGGATCGAGATATGCGTCGCCTCCCGGCGGCTGCCCGCTTTCGTCCCGCGGTTCGTCGGCGTCGGGCTTCCGCCAATTCGGCTGTACGGGCGCGAGCGCCTCGCCGACCTCGTCGAGCGACGAGTACTCGCGGTCGGGCAACCGCTGGAGCTCGGCCACAGCGCTCTCGTCCTGCGTGCGCGCGTATTCGACGAGGTCGCGCTTCTTCGCCGGGAGCCGCACTCCCTCGAGCACGACCTGTAGCTCAGCTGCGCGCTGGGGGGTCACGCCGGCGGGATTCCCGTTCCGGCTCCTGGGTAATCGGGCTGGCATGAGGCGCGTAACGGCCTGGCTCGCGTGGTTCGCGGCGCTTCTGCTGCTCTGGCTCGCTTTCGCCGGCACGATCCAGTCGCAGGAGATCATCGCCGGGCTCTGCGCTGCGGCGCTTGGCGCGACCGCAGCCGAGGTCGTTCGTTCGCAAGGGCTGCTCCGCTTCCGTATCCAGTGGCATTGGCTGCGCGAGATCTGGAAGCCGCTTCTGCGCGTCGTCCCCGATTTCTTCGTCGTCATCGCCGCGCTCGTGCGTCGACCCGCCGGCCGCATGCGCAGGGTCGAGTTCCCGACCGGCGGGACGCGCGACATGGATGCTGGCCGGCGCGCGTTTGTCGCGGTCGCGGCCTCACTCGCGCCGAACACACTGGTGATAGACGTCGACGCCGAGCAGGGCATCGTGCTCGTGCACGACCTCGTCCCTGGATCGGCCGCGCAGACCCTTCCGTGAACGTCTGGCTCTGGGGAGCGACAGCGCTGTTGCTCGGTCTCGTTCCGTGCGGCTGGCTCGCGCTCCGCGCATCCCGAGTGGATGCTCTCGTCGCACTCCAGACGGCCGGCACGGTCGTGACGCTCGTGCTCCTCCTGCTCGCCGAGGGCTTCAATCGCGCGGCGTACACGGGCGTCGCGCTGATCCTCGCCTTTGTCTCGTTCGTCGGGATCCTTGTGATCGCCCGTTTCATGGGACGACACGTATGAGCGCCCACGACCTTGCGCTCGACGTGCTGGTCGGCGCGGCCGTCGCCGGTGAGTTGCTCTGCTGCATCGGCCTGGTCGTGATGCGCGACGTCTACGACCGGCTGCACTACGCCATGGCCGCATCCGCAGTACCGCCGCTCCTCGTCGCAGCCGCGGTCCTCGTCGAGGAGGACTGGACGCAGCCGAGCATCAACGCGCTCGTCATCGCCGTCGCCTTGTTCCTCGTCAATCCGGTGGCCGCGCACGCGACGGCGCGCGCAGCGCGGAGTCGGCGCGGATGATCCCCCTGCAGCTCGTCGCGATCACGCTCGTCGGCCTGGGCGGGCTCGCGGTCGTGACGACGCGCGATCCGTTGCGCCAGGTCCTCGTGCTCGGCTTGTACGGGCTCGCGCTCGCTGTCTTGTTTGTCGTGTTCCAGGCGCCCGACGTGGCGATCTCCGAGCTGGTGGTGTCGAGTGTCGCAGCGCCGTTCATCTTCCTCGCCGCGCTGGCGAAGCTGCGCGGCCGCCGGCGCGAATGAGTCGAACGGCACGACTCGCGCTCTTCGCCGGCTCGGGCTTGGTCCTCGCGGCGCTCCTCGTCTGGGGGCTGACGGGGCTGCCGGCGTTCGGCGACTTCCAGGGTGAGTACGGCTGGATCCTCAACGACGTCGCCGGCAGCGAGCGCCACGTCACGAACGTCGTCTCTGCGATCGTGTTCGACTACCGCGGCTTCGACACGCTCGGCGAGGAGTTCATCCTCTTCGCGGCCGTAATGGCCGTGGCGCTGCTGTTGCGCGAGGCGCGCGACGAGCGGGAGCGTCCCCGGGACGAAGTACGCAGCGAAGCGGTACGCGCGGTCGGTCTCTCGCTCGTCGGACCGACTGTCGTGCTGGGCCTGTTCGTCATCGCGCACGGGTACCTCACGCCCGGCGGCGGCTTCCAGGGCGGGATCCCGACAGCGGCGGGCCTTCTGCTGATCTACGCGGCAGGGCGCTACCGCGCGTACCGCGCAGCAAGCCCGCAGTGGCTGCTGGACGCCGCCGAGGGTGTCGGCGTCGCCGCCATCGTCGCTGTCGGCATCGCGGCGCTGCTGGCCGGCGGCCTGTTCCTCGAGAACGTCGTCGACCTCGGAACGAAAGGGACGCTCGCCTCGTCGGGGACGATCGCGATCCTCAACACTGCGACCGGGCTCGCGGTGACCGCGGCGGTCGTTCTCCTCTGCCACGAGTTCATCGAAGAAGTGATGTATCCCGAGTGAGCTTCCTGCCATACGCACTGGCGGCGTGGCTCTTCTTCGTCGGCCTGTACGGGATTGTCACGAGCCGGCACTTCGTGCATCTCGTGATCTGTCTCGGCGTGACGCAGTCGTCGACGTACGTGCTGCTGCTCGCGATCGGCTACCGGACCGGAAAGAAGGCGCCGATCTTCACCTCCGGGGTGCCGGTGAAGGTCGGCGCGGTCGACCCCGTCGTGCAGGCGCTCACGCTCACGGACATCGTCGTCGGGGTCACGGTCGCCGCGCTGCTGCTTGCGCTCGTGATCGAGATCTGGAAGCGCGCCGGGACCGTCGATCCCGACGAGCTCCGGAGGAATCGGACGTGACCCTTGTGCCGCTCGTCGTGGCGGTGCCGCTCCTCGCCGCGGCGGTCCTCGCTGCGTTCGGGCACTTCGCACCTTCGCGCCTCGACAATGCCGTCGCGATCGCAGTCACGGCCGCGGTGACCGTGATCTCGACGGTGCTCGTCTTCCGGTCGTCTGACGAGACGATCCACTACTGGTTCGGCGGCTGGAGGCCGCGGTCCGGCATCGCGATCGGCATCTCTTTCAGCGTCGACCCGTTGGTCGCGTCGATAGCGGCCCTCGTCGGCGCGCTCGCGACCGCGGCGCTGATCGTCAGCTGGGACTACTTCGCTGAGAGGGTGCCTCCGTACTTCCACGTGCTCGTACTCGTCTTCGTGGGCGCAATGGTCGGGTTCGTGCTCTCGAGCGATCTCTTCAACATGTTCGTGTTCTTCGAGCTGATGAGCGTGCCGGCCTACGCGCTGACCGGCTACCGGATCGAGCAGCAGTCCGCGCTGCAAGGGGCGATCAACTTCGCCGTCGTCAACTCGATCGGTGCATTCATGCTGCTGACCGGGATCGGGCTGCTCTACGGGCGCACCGGCGCGCTCAACCTCGCGCAGATCGGCCAGGTGCTATCGCGCGGTCCGGCGGACGGGCTCGTCATCGTCGCGTTCACGCTGATCTGCGCCGGCTTCCTGACCAAGGCCGGCGCCATCCCATTCCACTTCTGGCTGTCGGACGCATACGCGGTCGCGCCGGCGCCGGTCTGCATCCTCTTCGCCGGTGTCATGAGCGACCTCGGGGTGCACGGAGTCGGCCGTGTGTACTGGGACGCGTTCTCCGGCGTGTTTGCGCGCCACGCCGCGGCCGTGACCGGGGTGTTCGTCGCCGTCGGTCTCGCGACGGCGCTGTTCGGAGCCTTGCTTGCCTTCGTGCAGGCGGGGCTCAAGCGCATGCTCGCGTTCATTGTGATCAGCCATGTCGGCGTGTTCCTCGCGGCGATCGGCCTGCTCGATGCGCTCGGACTCGCAGGTGCCACCCTGCTCGTGGTTGCCGACGGCTTCGCCAAGGGAGCGGTGTTCTGCGCCGTCGCGTCGCTGGCGCGGCGTACCGGTCACACCGACGAGCTGGCGGCACATGGGCTCGGCCGTCAACTGCCGGTGACGCGTGTGCTCTTTGCCGTCGGCGGCGTCGCGCTTGCCGTGCTGCCGCCGCTCGCGATCCTCGGAGGCCACGCCTGGCTGCGCGCGACGTTCGTCGTCACGAGCGCGCTGACGGGAGCCGCCGTGCTGCGCGCCGGCGCGCGGATCTTCCTCGGGTTTGGCCCGAAGCGCGACCCGCTGCTCGTCGCGCCGCCGCGCGGCGAGGAGGCGGAGGTGCCGCCGACGCCGCGCGCCGGCGCGCTGTTGTGGACGCCCGGCGTGCTGCTGCTCGCGGCCGGGCTCGCGGTCGCCTTCGCCCCAGGGCTCGCTCAGCGGGCCGCGGACCAGGCGGCGCGTGCCGTCGACCGCCCCGCCCTGGCCGCGGAGACCTTGCACGGCGTTCCGGCGCCGCCGCGCGAGGCCGGCGGTCTCAGCCCTGTGCGTTACGCGTACGGGGCGGCGGCGGGTCTCCTGGCCGTTAGCCTGGCTGCGCTCGGTCTTTACCGCAGGCGGATCCCCGGCCTCGTCGAGCGGCCGCTCGACTGTCTCAAGCTGCTCCACGACGGTGTCGTTGGGGATTACGTCGCTTGGCTCACGGCCGGCACGGCCGTTCTCGGCGTGCTCTTCGCCTTCCTACTTCGTGACGGGCCTTAACCGGGGGTTAACGGACCACAACCCAGCGTTAAGACCCTCCTCGGTAGAACCAAGTGGGATGCATCGCACCCTCCTTCCAAGCCGCGCCGTCGGGCTGATCGCCCCCGCAGTTCTGGGGGGCGCCGTTGCGCTCGGCGGCGCGGCCGCCCTGGGGAAGCTGGGGGAGAAGACGACAATCATCCGCGAAGAGGCGATGCCGAGCTCCTCGGCGCCGGCCTCCTTCCAGACAGGCAGGCGCGAGTCGATCAACCAGATCTATCGAGCGTCTGCGCCGGGTGTCGTGCACATCGAGACGACCCTGCGCGTGCAGCAGTCGAACGACCCGTTCTTCGGGAACCCGTTCGGCGCGTCGACCCAGATGGAGCGTGCGCTCGGGTCGGGCTTCGTGATCGACCGCGCTGGGGACATCGTCACGAACTACCACGTCGTGCGCGGCGCCACGACGATCCAGGTCAGCTTCTCGAACAACGAGCGCTACCGCGCCAGGCTTGTCGGCTCCGACCCGTCGACGGACATCGCGGTGCTCAAGGTCGACGTGCCGGCGAGCGCGCTCAAGGCGCTGCCGCTCGGGAACTCGGACGCGGTGCACGTCGGCGACCAGGTGATCGCGATCGGGAATCCGTTCGGGCTCGACCGGTCGGTGACGGCGGGAATCGTCAGTGCCGTTCAGCGGCGCATCGAGGCGCCGAACGACCTCTCGATCGCGCACGTGATCCAGACCGACGCGGCGCTGAACCACGGCAACTCGGGCGGCCCGCTGCTCAACGCCCAGGGTGAGGTTGTCGGTGTCAACGCGCAGATCGAGACGGGCGGCGTCAGCCAGGGGAACGTCGGAATCGGGTTCGCAATCCCGATCAACACCGTCAAGGACGTCGTCGCGCAGCTGATCAAGCACGGCAAGGTCGAGCATGCGTTCCTCGGGATCGAGGGCAAGACGCTGACGCCGCAGATCGCGCACCTGTTCCACTTGCCGGTGACGAGCGGAGTGCTCGTCGCGACGGTGCGGCCCGGAACGGGCGCGGAGCAAGCCGGCCTGAAGGCCGCGTCGGACGAGGTCACCGTTCAGGGCGAGAGTTGGCCCGCCGGCGGCGACGTGATCGTGAAGGTCGACGGCGAGCCGATCGGATCGGTCGAGCACCTCGTCGACGTGATCGCGGCGAAGCAGCCTGGCGACAAGATCGACGTGGAGGTCGTGCGCGGCAACTCGCGCAAGACGCTGACCGTAAAGCTTGGACGGCAACCGTGACTGACCGCCGTCCCGACTGGCCCCGAACCCCTGGGGGCCTGCTTCCGCCGGAGCCGTAGGCCAGCACGGCGTGCGGAAGCGCCGAGCTGAGGGCCCGCCCGCCTGCCCGGGCCCTCAGCTCAACATTTGGGTCTGACCCCGAAGGGGTCTGACCCCAGCCGTTGGGTGTAAGTTCGTGGCGTGGGGATCATCTCGCGTGGGTTTCGGGGCCGCGGGCGCGGTGACGACAGCGGTCGTCTGCCGCCTGGCCAGTACGTGACTGACGACTTCCCGGTGCTTTCGGCCGGCCCGACGCCGCACCCGTCGCTCGACGAGTGGACGTTCACGATCGAGGGCGGTGCGCAACCGGTGAGCTGGAGGTGGGAGGAGTTCCGGGCGCTCCCGTCCGAGACGGTCACGAAGGACATCCACTGCGTGACGAAGTGGTCGAAGTTCGACACCGAGTGGGAGGGCGTGTCCGTCGACACCCTGCTGGAGCGGGTCGATCACGATCGCGCCTACGCGCTGGCGTTCTGCGACGGCGGCTACACGACGAACGTCCCGGTCGAGGACCTCACCGGCGGCAAGGCGTGGGTCGCGTACATCTACGACGGCGAGCCGCTCGACCCCGAGCACGGCGGCCCCGCCCGCCTGCTCGTCCCGCACCTCTACTTCTGGAAGAGCGCGAAGTGGGTGCGCGGCCTCCGGTTGCTCGACGATGACGAGCCTGGCTTCTGGGAGACGAACGGCTACCACAACTACGGCGATCCTTGGCGGGAACAGCGGTACTGGGGCGACTGACCTGGCTCGTGGGCGAGGTCACCGAGACGGTGACCGAGACGCCGCGAGTCCGGACGCTCGTCCTCGACGTGCCCGGCTGGACCGGACATCGCGCGGGGCAGCACGTCGACGTGCGCCTGACGGCGGAGGACGGGTATCAGGCCGAGCGCAGCTACTCGCTCGCGTCGGCTCCGGGCGAGCCCCCGGCGTTGACGGTCGAGCGGCTCGACGACGGCGAGCTGTCGCCCTACCTCGTGGACGAGGTCGTCCGCGGGGACAGGTTCGAGCTGCGGGGCCCGATCGGCGGCTACTTCGTCTGGGATCACGACGGGTCGACGGAGCCGCTCTTCCTCGTTGCCGGCGGATCCGGCGTCGTGCCGCTGATGGCCATGCTGCGGCATCGCCGCGCGGTCGGGTCGACGGTGCCCGCGAAGCTGCTCTACTCGTCGCGCTCCCTCGACGACGTCATCTACCGCGACGAGCTCGACCGCCTCGGTGCGGAGGTCGTGCAGACGCTGACGCGCGAGCAGCCGCCGGGGTGGGGCGGCTACGGCCGGCGCGTCGACGTCGACATGCTGCGCGAGGTCTCCTATCCGCCGGACGAGAGCCCGCGCGTGTTCGTGTGCGGCCCGACGAACTTCGTCGAAGCGGTGGCGGAAGGGCTCGTCGCGCTCGGCCACCGGCCCGGCCGTATCAGGACGGAACGATTCGGAGGAACATGAGGTGATCCACCTGGACGGCAACTCGATCGGCGGCTTGCTCAGCGACGTGTTCGGGCGCGACGTGACGGACGCCTCCGGCCGCTGTCGCGAATGCGGCGCCGAGAACTTCGTCGGCGCGTTGCACGTCTACCGCGCCGCCGGCGTCGTCGTCCGCTGCCCGTCGTGCAGCGCGGTCCTGATGCGCTTCGTCGCGGCGCGCGACGAGGTCTGGGTCGACCTAGGCGGCCTGCTCGGCAGCGGCCTTGAGCCCCTCCGAGAAACTCGGGTACACGTGATGCACGGCGGCGAGGTCGTCGACGGTCGCGCCGAGCCCTAGCGCGACGGCGAGCCCCCCGACGATGTCGCTCGCGCCGCGCGAGACGACGTGCACGCCTAGCACGCGTCGGCTCGCACGGTCGTAAACGATCTTGTAGAGCCCCCGCTTCGTCCCGTAGTACTGCGCGCGCGTCACCGCGCGCACCGGGTGGGTCGCGACGCCGACGTCATAACCCCGTGCTCTCGCCTCCGCCTCGGTGAGACCGACGGCGCCGAGCTCCGGGTCGGTGAAGATCGCCGTCGGCAGCACCGAATAGTCCGCGGTGCGCGCGCCATTGCCGAACATGTCCTCGACGGCGATGCGGGCCTGGTACTGGGCGGTCGGCGTGAACATCGGGCCGGCGGCGACGTCGCCTGCGGCCCAGATCCCGGGCACGGACGTCCGCTGACGGCCGTCGACGACGACGCCGCCTCGACCGATCTCCACGCCGATGCTGTCGAGGTTCAGCTCCTCCACGTTCGGCGCCCGGCCAGAGCAGAGCAGCACGTGCGAGACCTTCAGCGTGCGGCCGGCGACGACGGCCTCGCCGCGGCTCACGCGCTCGACGCCGCCGTTCAACACGATCTCGATTCGTTCATCCTCCAGCGCCGCCTGCAGCTCGTTCGCCGCATCAGCGTCTGCACGTGCCGCGATCTGCGGGCCGTGATTGACGATCGTGACGCGCGAACCGAACCGCGCGAAGATCTGCGCGAACTCGAGCCCGACCGGGCCCGCGCCGACGACGAGCAGCGACTCCGGCACTTCGGTGAGCTCAAGCGCACTGATGTGGTCGATCCATTCGACATCGTCGATGCCGGGTATCGGCGGGACCGCCGTGCGCCCGCCCGTGGCGATCAGGACCTTCTCCGCCGTGAGTGTCGTGTCGCCGACGTTCACCGTGTTCGCGTCCACAAACGACGCCTCGCCGGGATAGACGCCGTAGCCCGCCTCGCGCAGCATCTGCACCCAGCTGTCCTGGTCACGCCGCAGCGAGTCCTTCCATGCGCGCGTGCGCGCGACGTCAATCGCCGGCGCCGGCAGGTCGATGCCGCGCTCGGCTGCATGCTCGCGCACGTCGTGCATCAGCTCGGCGGCGACCAGGTACGCCTTCGTCGGGCGGCACGCGACGTTCGGGCACGAGCCGCCCCACCGCGTCCGCTCCACCATCGCGACGCGCGCGCCGTGCTCGCGCGCCGCCTTACCCGCTCCGTCCCGCGCAGCCGAGCCGGCGCCGAGGACGATCAGGTCGTACGTCTCCGTTGACATGCGGCCGAGCCTACGGCGTTGGGCCGGGCGGGCGCGATCAGACGCGCCCTCGCCCGATCCGACTGCGGCTGCGGATCGGGCTACCCGACCCGCTCGTAGAGTGCCCGATTACGAGACTTTCTGACAGGTAGCCTGATCGCGTGGAGCAGGGCGGGCTCGAACTGATCCCGGTCGAGGAGCTCTGGACGGACGAGGATGCCGACGATCACAGCGGCTGGTTCTGTGTCCGGACGGATCCCTTCCCGTGTCCGGCGGCAGGATGTCACTTCGTGGCGATCTTCATGACCGCCGCGCACCTGATCCTTGTCTGGGAGCAGCGGGACGATCCCAACCTCCTGCACCACGCGCAGCGCGCGAAGGAAGTCGGCCGGAACCCGCGCATCGAGGAGTACGCCGCGGAGTACGGCCCGAGCGCGTCGTACTACGCGTGGGAAGCGGCCGGCGGGCCCGTGCACGGCGTCCGGGCGCGTTGATCGAGCAACATTTCGGCCGGGCGTTGACGGTCGGCGTCGAGGAGGAGCTCTGGATTCTCGACGGCGAGACGCTGGAGCTCGTCGCCGGGGTGCAGCAACTCCTCGGTGCGCTGGACGGACGGGCGCTGCCGGGCGTCTTCAAGAGCGAGCTGCACGCCTCGGTCGTCGAGCTCACGAACGAGGTCGCCGATTCTCCCGACGAGGCCGTCGACCGGGTCGCCGTGCTGCGGGAGGCGGCAGCCGAGGCCGCGCGTGCGCACGGGCTGCTCGTCGCGGCGGCGGGCTCGCACCCGATCAGCCGCCCGGAGCAGCAGGAGATCGCACCCGAGGAGCGCTACCGCGACTTCGTCGAGTACGCCGGCCCGACCGCGCGCCGCCAGGGCGTAAGCGGGCTGCACGTGCACGTCGGGATGCCGAGTGCTGACGACTGCTTCCGGGTGCTGGAGACGATCCTCCCGTGGCTGCCGCTCGTGCTCGCGCTGTCGGCGAACTCGCCGTACCTCGCCGGCGAGGAGACGGGGATGATGTCAGTGCGTGCGGAGGTGCTCGGTTTGCTGCCGCGCGCCGGCGCGCCGCCGCCCGTGCGCTCGTACGCGGAGTGGGAGGCATTCGTGGACCGCATGGTCGCGACCGGCCTCGCCAGCACGTACACGAGCTTCTGGTGGGACGTGCGCCTGCACCCGCAATTCGGGACGCTCGAGATCCGCGCGCCCGATCAGCCCACGTCGCTCGAGCGCACACGCGCGTTCGTCCGGTTGCTGCACGAGCTCTGCGCCTGGGCGCTCGGGGCGCCGCCGCGGCCGTACGACCCGGCGGAGCGGGGTGTCTACGAGCAGAACCGCTGGGCGGCGTCGCGGTTCGGTCCCCATGGAAAGCTCATCCACCCCGACCGTGCGGAGGCGCTGACGGTTCCGGAGCTGCTGAAGGAGCTGCCGATTGCGGCCGCGGGCTTCGACGGGGAGTCCTGCGAGGCCGACCGCCAGCTGGAGGTCGGCCGGGCGGATGGGTTGCGTGCCGTCTGCGCCGACCTCGTCGAGCGCTCGCTAGCCTGAGCAGCGTGCTGCGCGAGGAGATGCTCCAGGTCAGCGGTGTGCGCTGCGAGCGCTGCGTGCTGCGGCTGGCGAAGGTGCTCGAGGGCCACGCCGGCCTCGAGGCGGCGAACGCGAACCTGATGGGCCAGGTCTCACTTACCTGGGACGACGAGCTCACCTCGCGAGAGGCGCTGCTCGAGGCAATGGCTCTGGGTGGCTTTAGGCCGCTCGATCCGGATCTGGATCCGGCTCGCTCGCCTGCTTGATTCTGTTGCCGACGAGCCCCGGGAGCGGCTCGTGCCCTTCGGGATCCTGGTTTTCGTCGTCCACGCCGGTCTGCTCGGAGATCTCCTCACGGATCTCGGCGCGACGCTGTTCAACGTCTTTGTCCATGGAGTTTCTGTACCCGGAATGAGTGTGGATAACCCGACGTTTATGCGTAGAACACCTTGCTAGGGTGGCTCGAGGGATGAGCGAGACGACTCGGGAGCCCGACGCTCGGCAAATCGCGACCGAGGCGCGCGATCGCGTGCGCTTCGAGGAGGAAGCTCTTGCGCTGTCGGACCAGGTCTACCGAGTCGCCCGTCATCTCGTGGGCTCCCGCGAGGAGGCCGAGGACCTGATGCAGGAGACGTACGCGCGCGCCTTCCGTAGCTGGCGCTCGTTCCAGCCCGGCACGAATCTGCGCGCATGGCTGCTGCGCATCCTCACCAACCTCAACATCGACCGTGGCCGGCGGCAGCAGCGCACGCCCGACATGCAGCCGCTCGAGGAAGGCGACTACTTCCTCTACAACAAGCTCGAGGCTGCGGCGGACGGCGACACCGACGAGGAGAGGGTCGTCGAGCGGCTGTCCCAGAACGACGTCGTCTCCGCTCTGTCGGAGGTGCCGCACGACTTTCGAGACGTTGTCGTCCTCGTCGACATCGGGGACTTCACGTACGCGGATGCGGCGCAGATCTTGGACATCCCGATCGGCACCGTCATGTCGCGCCTGCATCGTGGTCGGCGTATCCTGAAACAGACCATGGCCGACCAGGCAGTGGAAGGCGAGGTGGCGTGACGGCATACGACCCATGTGCGCATTGCGAGGAAGTGATGCAGCCGTACATGGATCGCGTCCTCACGGACGCCGAGCGCGGGGAGGCCGAGGCGCATCTCGACGAGTGCGCCTACTGCCGCAAGCGCTACCGCTTCGAGGAGACGCTACGCGTCTTCGTACAGCAGGCGGTCGCCGCCGAGCCGATGCCCGTGGAGCTCAAGCGAAAGCTGTCCGAGCTCCGGACGCCTCTCCAGTAGAACCGCGCGAAGCTGCGCTTCTGAGGATGTAGGTCGGCGTGCGTCCGGGGCGTCGCGTGGTAGGCGGGCGTCCACCGTCCCTTGATACGAAGAGCGCCAGCCTCACACCCGAACCGCGCGCCGCGTGGGTGTCCCCTACACCAGCGCGAATCAAAGGGCGAAGCTGGCAACTAACTCTCCGCGCCCACAGGTTAGCTCACCCTCCGGCGGCCTGTGGTTCTCAAAACAGAAACACCGCAAGTAGCGGACGGTGCCCAGCGAGGGGAGGTCACAGCGAGCCATTGCGGCCTTGGTCGCTGCGGCGCGAGCATCGCCCGCTTCACCCACCATACTCCGAGCCTTATCGCGCACCGAAAACGTGTGCAGCGCGATGCCACATTCAACGCTATTTGCGGGAACCTCGGACCATCGCGGTGGTAAACGATCCGCTTCGCCGTGCGCGTGTGTACGCGGCGCTAGCGCTCGTACGACCCCGAAAAGTAGATGTCGCGACCACGTCCAGTGCGACGCGGCACGTTCCGTCTGCGCGGCGGCGTTGTCAGTACAGGCGAGATTAGGGCTCGAAAGGGATGTCCATAGGCGAGTGGAGACCGTTGAAAAGAGGATCGGTGAAGCGGATACTCGAAGCTTCCCGAGAGTGGGACGTCGCCAGTGTGAGGCTCGCGCGCCCCAGCCCCCTAGGTTGGCCCCCGGTGCGCCGAGTCCCCGCGTCCCACTCGGAAGGCAGAACGGGCGGGAACGGGGAACCATGCCGACGGCAGACCGGGACGTTCACGGCGCTTTGCTGCTCGGAGTTACCCGGCCGTCCCGCGGCCCGTTCGGCAAAGCGGACGTATTTGTGGAAGGGGCCCCGGCGGGGCCCCTTCCTTGTTATCCAAGCGCGAGCGCGTTGCTAACGCTTCGAAGGTGTCGCGAGCAACGTCTCGGGGGAGATCTCGCGCAGGATGAATTCGTCGTAGCCGAAGAGCGTCGCGGCGATCGAGGAGATGACGCGCGCTCCGTCGAGCGGTGTCAGCTGTTGCTTCTCGACCGCAGCACGGACCTCCTTGACGAGGCGATCCGCGACCTGCCACTTCGGCTCGATCGTCGCACCAAACTCAGTCGGCTTCATGGAAGCGAACTGGTGCACGAGCGAGTGAGTAACCGTTCCCATGACAACACCCCCTTCGGGTCGGAGACGGTATGCAACTCATTCTCTCGTGCCCCGGGGACCGACGCGCAGGTCACTTTCGCAAATTCCAAACTTCGAACCGACGCGTTTTCTGCCCAATTTGCGGAGTCGAACGAGACACGCTGACATCACCACAAGTAGCGGGGGTCCATCTCGCAGGCGCGCCAAAGTAGCCCGCGCTCGGTGATGAACCCGCAACCTGAAAGACCGCGCTGCGAGTGCGCCTCCACGTAAGCAACAGCGCTTACCTCTCGCCGTCGAGCTGTTGGGAGAGGGCAGGCCTGTCACTGGGCCTCGCATGACCCGAGCCGGTCACACGGGCTCTGAGCGCTTTGCTAGGCCGGTGGGGCCGGGGTGCGCTCGCCTCAGGTCGGCGGGCCCGGTAGCTGCAGGATCTCGACGGCTCCGAAGATGAGGAGTCCAGCTCCGACCACGACCAGCCCGATGCGAACTGATCTCAGCGGGAAGTGGCTGCTGATCCCGACGATGAAGAGCACGCTGGCGAGAACGACAGTCACGCGCACGTACTTGTCGGCGGTGATCGCCGCGTCCTCGCCCCGCGCGTAGTGTGCGTCCGCCTGAGCATCGAGCAGCTTCGCCCGAGCTGCGCCGGCGGGCTTGTACTGGGGCATGTACTGCGGCCCCTTGGGGGCCGACGGATTCGTGAACGGCTTCGTCGCCAGCCAGGCCCGGAAGGCGACGTCGTACTCGGGCCGGAAGCGCTTCTCGGCGACGCGTTCGCCTCGCTTGTTGCCCGTGAGGTAGGCGGCGAACCAGGCGTTGAAGTTCGCGGCGTCCTGCGCTCGGAGTGTCAACGACTCCTGGAAGGCCCGGTTGGCCTTCGTCCGGGTGGCCGATGCCTTCGCGAGCTGAAGCGACGACTCGGTTCCCCACTTTGCGGCCGAGTAGCCCGACCAGGCAGCCGTGATCGTCACCACGGAAAGCAGGACGGCCTCGAT
>VAXO01000039.1 GCA_005888435.1 Actinomycetota bacterium
GCCGCGTCTCTGGCTCTGCACTTCACGTACATGTCCGGGCGCGACGAGATCCCGCAGATGCTCGCCTGCGCGACGACGCGCGGCGCGCGGACGCTCGGTGTCGAGGACGACTACGGGATCGAGGAAGGCAAGCCGGCCGATATGGTGATCTTCGACGCGCCCTCCGCGGTGGAGGTGATGCGCCTCAAGCCCGTGCGCCGCTGGGTGATCCGCCGGGGGAAGGTG
>VAXO01000040.1 GCA_005888435.1 Actinomycetota bacterium
TGCTCTCGAGAATCCAGCCGAACGTGCTGTGTTCGTCGCGCACATGGGCTCGCAGCTCATCGCGCGTCCACCCCGCGCTGGAATCGCTCCCGCCGCTCGCGATCCAAGCCTCGAGAAGCGCACCTGCCTCACTCGGCCCGAACGAGTAGACGAGATCGCGTAGGCGCAGGACTCCTTCCGGCCGCAGCATCGACGCGATCCGCGTCAGCGCGACCGCCTTCCAGAAGTCGGGAAGGTGATGAAGCGCGTTGCGTGTGTAGACGAAGTCTGCCGGCTCGCCCGTATGCTCGTATGTCAGGAAGCCGGCGTTCACGCACTCGACGTTCGCGACCCACTTGGAGCGCCACGTGTCGGCCATCGCCGGCGACACGTCCACGGCGATGACTCGCCGCGCGACGCGAGCGGCAGCAAAACCGAACACTCCCGTGCCGGCGCCGAGGTCGACGACCGTGCTGTCACGGCCGAGGCCGTACTTGCGCAACAGCGCGAGATCCGACTCGGGATCGAACCGCGCCTTCCGTTCATAGACCGCGACCGCGGCAGGGTCCACATGCTCCCGCCCCGCGAGGGCGAGCTCGTCCGGCAGCCGGCCCTCCACGTTCGTTACCGCGTCTGCGGGAAGCCCAGGTCGACCTTCGAGGTCGCCGGGTCCGGCCAGCGCGAGGTGACGACCTTGCCGCGCGTGTAGAAGTTGATCCCCTCCGGCCCGTAGATGTGCGTGTCGCCGAAGAGGGAGTTCTTCCAACCGCCGAAGGAGTAGTACGCAACCGGCACGGGAATCGGGACGTTGATTCCGACCATCCCGACCTGCACGTCGAACTGGAACTGCCGGGCGACGCCGCCGTCGCGCGTGAAGATCGCCGTGCCGTTCCCGAACGGGTTCTCGTTGACCAGCTGCACCGCGTCGGCGTACGTCGAGACGCGCGTCACGCCGAGCACCGGGCCGAAGATCTCGTCCCGGTACGCATCCATCTCCGGCGTCACGTTGTCCAGGAGGGACACGCCGAGGAAGAAGCCGTCGCCGTCCGGGGCCGACTCGCGCCCGTCGGCGACGACGTCGGCGCCCTGCTCCCGCGCGCCGTCGATGTACCCGGCCACCTTGTCGCGATGGTCGCGCGTGACGAGCGGGCCCATCTCGACGTCGGGCTCGAGCCCGTTTCCGACCTTGATCTTGGGCAGGCGCTCCTTGATCGCAGCAACCAGCCGGTCGCCCGCGTCGCCGACAGCGACCACCTGGGAAATCGCCATGCAGCGCTCGCCGGCGGATCCGTACGCCGCGCTGACCGCAGCGTCCGCCGCCATGTCCATGTCCGCGTCGGGCAGGACGATCATGTGGTTCTTCGCACCGCCGAGCGCCTGTACGCGCTTACCGGTGGACGTCCCCTTCTCGTACACGTACTTCGCGATCGGCGTTGAGCCGACGAAGGACACGGCCTGGATGTCCGGATGGTCGAGCACGGCGTCGACCGCGACCTTGTCGCCGTGCACGACGTTGAAGACGCCGTCCGGGACACCCGCCTCCTGCAAGAGCTCCGCGACGTACATGGATGCCGACGGATCCTTCTCCGACGGCTTCAGGACAAAGGTGTTGCCGCACGCCAGGGCGGGAGCCCACATCCACATGGGCACCATCGCCGGGAAGTTGAACGGCGTGATGCCGGCCACGACGCCGAGCGGCTGGCGGATGGAGTACACGTCGATTCCCGTCGATGCCTGCTCCGAGAAGCCGCCTTTCAGGAGCTCGGGAATCCCGCAGCAGTACTCGATCACCTCGAGCCCGCGCGCGACCTCCCCCATCGCGTCGGACAAGACCTTCCCGTGCTCCGCAGTCAGGAAGCGCGCGATCTCCTCGCGCCGCTGATCGACGAGCTCGCGGACACGGAAAAAGATCGCGGTCCGCTTCGAGAGCGACATGGAGCGCCAGGCCGGAAACGCCTCCTTCGCGACCTGCACGGCGCGGGCGACCTCCTCGACGGTGGCGAAGTCGACCGCCCCCGTCTGGACGCCCGCCGCCGGGTTGTACACCGGCCCGCTGCGCCCGGATTCACCCTCGACGACGCGGCCGCCGATCCAGTGGCTGATCCGCTTGACGTCCTGCTCTCGCTCGACGGGTGGGGTGGCTAGCTCGGTCATCTCATCCTCCTTGCGTGACCGGTCCAGCCTAGCGCTACCGGCTCGAAACGAGCAGTGCGAAGATCTACCGATGATCCGCGCCGCCGTTCTGCTCGCCATTGCCGCCGCCGCGCCCGTCTGGGCGGCGCCGCCGAATCCGATGCAGCTCACGCGCAAGGCGGGGCTGACCCCCGAGACGCACGAGTTCGTGTTCCTGCACGTCCACTCGCACCTCGACGTCTTCATCAACGGGAAAAAGGTCCTCGTGCCGGCGGGGATCGGCATCGACATCCACAACAAGGCAGTGCGCAAGTTCACCAACCCACAGGACGGGTCAACCGGCTACGGCGGCATCTCTCCTCCGTGCTCGAAGGTGTGCATCTCGCCGCTGCACACGCACTTCGACGACGGGATCCTGCACACCGAGGCGCGGAAGAACCAGTTCAACCGGCTCGGGCAGTTCTTCACCGAGTGGGGTCGCAAACTGCCGGCCGAGGCAAAGGTCTACGTGGACGGGAAGCGCGTGAAAGCCGACCCGCGCGCGATCCAACTGAAGGACAAACGGGAGATTGCGATCGTCGTCGGCAAGGCTCCGACTCACATCCCGGCGAAGTTCCCGTAGGCGCCCCACTCGCCTGCTGGACGTCGACCACGACCAGATCGTCGTCAAACCGAACCACAGCAAGCGTGGGTACTGGGAGCCGACCCCGAGCGTTACTGGCGGAGCCTCCAGAACCCGTCGGCGCCCGAGCTCGGCGAAGCCGTCCTCGCCGCCTTCGAGATCGCAACCGCATAGCCGCGATAAGCTCTCGCCGTGGCGATCGTCGAGTCCAACACCGAGCTCGGCCGGCAGGTCGTCGAGGACGCGAAGCGCTACGTCATGCACTCGTGGTCGGTGCAGAACGCGCTCGATCCGATTCCCGTCGCTGGCGGCGAGGGACGCTACTTCTGGGACTTCGACGGCAACCGCTACCTCGACTTCGCGTCGCAGCTCGTCAATGTCTCGATCGGCCACCAGCATCCGAGGGTCGTCGCCGCGATCAAGGAGCAGGCCGACAAGCTCTGCACGATCGGGCCGCCGATGGCGACCGAGCCGCGCTCGACGCTCGCGCGAATGCTTGCGGAGGTCACGCCGGGCGACCTGGAGATGTCGTTCTTCACGAACGGCGGCGCGGAGGCGAACGAGAACGCGATCAAGCTCGCGCGCTGGTACACCGGCCGCCACAAGATCATCGCGCGCTACCGCTCGTACCACGGCGCGACGGGAGGCGCGATCACGCTCACCGGCGATCCCCGCCGCTGGCCCGCCGAGCCGGGCATTCCCGGCGTCGTGCGCATGCTCGATCCGTACACCTACCGCTGTCCCGCGGGACATCCCGACCCCTGCCCGGTCTGCACCGGCGGGCCGCACCTCGAAGAGATCCTCCAGTACGAGGGCGCGCACACCGTCGCCGCGGTCATCCTCGAGACGGTCACCGGGACAAACGGCATCATCGTCCCGCCCGAGGGCTATCTGCAGTCGATCCGGGAGGTCTGCGACAGGCACGGGATCCTGCTGATCGCCGACGAGGTCATGGCCGGCTTCGGCCGTACCGGCAAGTGGTTCGGCGTCGAGAACTGGGATGTCGTGCCCGACATCCTCAGCGTCGCCAAGGGCATCAACTCCGGCTACATCCCGCTCGGCGCGATGATCGTGCGCAAGCCGATCGCCGACTGGGTGCGCGACAAGTACTTCGCCGGCGGCCTGACGTACTCGGGACATCCGCTCGCGTGCGCCTCGGCGGTCGCGTCGATCGAGGCGTTCAAGGAGGAGGGCATCGTCGAGCACGCCGCTGAGATGGGCCCGGCCTTCGCCGAGCAGCTCCGCGGCCTGCAGGAGAAGCATCCCTCCATCGGCGAGGTGCGCGGGCTCGGCTGCTTCTGGGGCATCGAGCTGGTCAAGAACCGCGAGACGCGGGAGCCGCTCGTCCCGTTCAACGCGACCGGCGAGGCGTTCGCCCCCGTCGCGCGCGTCTACAAGGCGGCGCTCGACCGTGGGCTGTACCTGATGACGCACTGGAACGTCGTCATGGTCTGCCCGCCGCTGACGATCACGCGCGAGGAGCTCGAGGAGGGCATCTCCGTCCTCGACGAGGCGCTGAGCGTTGCCGACGAGTACGCCGCCTAGACTCCTTTCCATGACCGTCGTCGAGTTGTGCCTCCGCTGCGGGGCCAAGATGGAATGGCGTCATGGGACCTGGCAATGCGTCCGCTGTCGCTTCAAGCTGGGCTGCTGTGAAGGGGAGTGCCCGAACGACTGAGGTCGACCTCGTCGTCGCGGCATACATCGCAGGGCAGCGGGTCCCGCTGACAGAGCAGGAGCGCAGCGCCGCCGTCCGGCGCGCTCTCCTCGTCTTCGCCGCGGGCGGCGACCTCCACCGCGAGCCGGCGCTCGACGACCCAGCGGTGCTCGAGCTCGCTCGCGACCTCGACAGACCGGAGCGGCGCGAGGCGCTCCTCGCCGCATCCGACCAGCTTGCGTCGCTCGCCGACGCTGAGCTCGCCTGGCGTGCCTACGCATGCGGTTTGCTTGCCGACGCTCTGGGTGAAGAGTGAGCGGATGAGCGAAAAGCGTTTCGACGACGAGCTGGAAGAGCCGGGCGACGAGCTCGAGGATCAGGACGAGGACACGTCGAGCGACGGCGAGCCCTGGGCGAAGACGTCCAGCGGAAACGCCGACGACGTGACGTCAGACTGACGCCCGCGAGGCCAGGCGCGCGATAACCGCGACCGAAATGACCGCGGCGGCGACGCCTGCCGCCTCGAGCCCGACACCGCCCGAGGCGCCTGTCGCGAGCAGGAGCACGAGGCTGCCCAGCAGCGCCGTGACTGCCGCGGCGCCGACGAGGCCCGCGACGCGCCGCAAGACGACGGCGCCCTCACTGCGCGACGGCGAGCGCTCGAGCGACCAGTAGCCGAGCTCGGCCGCTGCGAACAGCGCCGCCGCCACTGCCGGCGCCCGTCCGTCGACGGCGCCGTTGCGAACCGCCACGAAAACTGCGTACGACGCGCCGACGAGGGCGATGCCGAACGGAAACACCGTTCGCCACCGTGTCGCGAGCGCGAACGCCATCAGCGCGCCCCCCGCGGTGCCGACGCCGCCGACGACCGCCGGCAGCCGGTCGCTCGCCACGTCCGAATACGCGACGAGCCCCGCTGCCACGACCAGCGCGGCGATCCCGGTCGCTACACGCTCGCGGCTCTGGCGCGACGCCTGTATGCGCTCACCTCCTCCAGCGCGGCGGCGAGCGAGGTCTCGTCGCCCCAGACCGCGACCGGGATGCCCGCCCGCTCGAAGCGACCGCGCACTGCCTCACGCCGCAGCCGCAGGAGCCTGTCGGCGAGGTCTCCGGCATCGCCGGTCGGCCGCGGCAGCAGCGACAGCGGCGAGATCTCGATCACGACAAGGTCGAAGCCGCGCCCGCGCAGATCGAGCAGCGCCGACTCGGAGCGGTCGTCGAGCAACGGCGTCAGCGCGAGCACGAGCGCCTGCGGCGGCAGCGTCCGTCGCGGCACCGTGACGACGTCACGCCACGCGTAGCTGAGGACGATCTGCGTATCGAGCATCGCATCGACGATCCGGTAGAGCTGGACGGCTCCCGTCGTCGGCAGCAGCCAGTTGAGGATGCCGCCGAACGTGACAAAGCCGACACGATCCTTCTGCCGGAGATAGCGCGCCGCGAGCGTGCCTGCAGCGCGCAGTGCCGGATCGAGGGTGCTGCGGTCGCCGCGGCGCGCCTCGGCGAACGAGTCCAGCAGGATGACGACGTCCGCGTTGCGCTCGGCGTGATGCTCGTTGATCCAGAGCTCCCCTCGCCGCGCGCTTGCACGCCAGTTCACGTGCCGGATGCGGTCGCCGGGGACGAACGGCCGCAGGTCGGCGAATTCGATCCCCTCCCCCTTCTGTCTCGCGACGTGGTTGCCGGCGAAGACCTGCGTCTCGAGCGGCTGCAGCAGGTTCCGCACGTTCTCCTCGGACGGGTACACCTTGAGCGGCACGCGGCGGTCGACCACGAGCTCGCGCTGGAAGAAACCGAACCAGTCGTGCGTGCGCAGGTAGACATGGCCGACCCGGAACGCGCCCCAGCGTGCGCACTGCAGCCGGTACCTCAGCTCTCGCCGCTCGCCGTCCGCGAGCCGAAGCTGAAGCGGGTTGTCGCCGCCGAGCACGACGAGCTGGCGCGGGAGCTGGAGGAGGGCCTCGACGCGCTCGGCGCCGACGTCGGCGACGAGCGTCAGGCGGACGTCCACCTCGTCCCCTTCGATGGTCCGCTCGACCCCCAGTTCGACCTCGGCGTCGATGCTCGGCCGGCGGGCGAGCAGAAGCCCGAGCGCCGCCACGAGCGCGAACGGCGCGGCGACGACGACGAGCTCCGGACGCCGCGTGGCGAGCGCGGCAAACAACGCGACCGCCGCCAGCCCAGCGTAAGCGCCGAGCTTCGGCGTCACCGCGGCGGCGCAGCGAGGTCCTCGGCGGCCGGCGTGGGGACCGTGTCGAGCACTTCGCGCACGACGTCTTCCGGCCGCACCCGCTGGACCCACAGCTCGGGCTTCAACATCAGGCGGTGCGACAGTGCGGGAACGGCGACCGCCTTGACGTCCTCGGGGGTGACGAAGTCGCGGCCGTCCAGCACCGCCTTCGCACGGCCGAGCTTGAGCAGTGCAAGCGCGCCGCGCGGGCTTGCTCCCACCTGTGCGCGCTGGCTCGTGCGCGTCGCCGCGACGAGGTCGACGATGTAGTAGCCCACGGCCTGCGAGACGTGCACCCGCTCGAGCGCCTGCTGCATCTCCAGCAAGCCGTTCCGGTCGGTCACGGGGCTCAGCTCGATCTCGTCCGCCGCGCGCTCGACGCGCTGTTCCAGCACTGCCCACTCGGCGTCACGGTCGGGATAGCCGACCCGGAGGCGCAGCAGGAAGCGGTCGAGCTGCGCCTCCGGCAGCGGGTACGTGCCCTCGTACTCGATCGGGTTCTGCGTTGCGATCACGACGAATGGACGCTCGAGCTCGTTCGTGCGCCCCTCGATTGTCACCTGCCGCTCTTGCATGGCCTCGAGCAGCGCGGCCTGCGTCTTCGGCGGGGCGCGGTTGATCTCGTCGCCGAGCAGGAGGTTGGTGAAGATCGGGCCGGGGCGAAACTCGAAGTCGCCGCTGCGCTGGTTGAAGATCGACGAGCCGGTGACGTCGGAGGGCATCAGGTCAGGTGTGAACTGGATGCGGGCGAAGGTCATGTCGAACGCCTGCGCGAAGCTCCGCGCGATCAGCGTCTTGGCCAGTCCGGGGAAATCCTCGATCAGCACGTGGCCGTCGGCGAGGAATCCGAGCAGCACGAGCTCGAGCGCCTCGCGCTTGCCGACAACGGCGCGCTCGATTTCCGCCAGGACGCGCTCTGCCTGAGCGCCCGCGTGCTCGATGGAGGTCAGATCGCCTCCAGCTCGTCGACGACGACAAGCAGCTCCGCCAGTGTCGGCCCGCTCGCCATGCGATCGGCAGGCGGCTGCCCGTCCGGGCGCACCACGTCCCAGGCGTCGCTGCCGACGAGCTCGCGGGCCCGCGCCGGCTCCGAGTCGAGCTCGACTCCGAAGCGGGAGCGCAGCCGGTGTGCGGCGATGTCGCGCAGCAGCGGGCGCAGGCGGGAGTAGAAGTGGAACGCGTTATAGGTCGAGAGCTCGAGGTCGCGCACGAGCACCGGCTCGCCCGGCTCCGGTGGCGCGCGACGCATCGCGGCGAGGGCGGCGTCGAATTGCGACGGACGCTGCGCGGGCGCCTGCGCGCGAGTCGCGCGCACGAGCGCGAGCAGAACGACCGCGCCGACGCAGAGCAGGTAGACGTCGAGCACAATCGCGTGCGCGCCCGAACTTACGATCGCGGCCACGACGGCCGCGGCCGTCACGATCAGGCCCCATTTCACCGCGCGGGCCCTGATCCGATTCATGCTGCGCGAGCCTCCTCTCGTTGCAAGTCGTCCCGGATCGCAGTGAGCGCGTCGATCGCCTCCTCCTTCATCACGGCGTCGACCTCATGACCGCTGAACTTGGCGAATTCGAACAACCTCGTCAAGGTGACGACGGCGCTCTCGCGCACGTGCAGACCGCGCAGGATGTTGGCGAGGTACTCGAGCGGCGCCTCGGAACGGCGCCGCGCGAGCCCGTGACGGGCGAGCGTCCGCTCCATGAGCGCATAGGCTGCGATCACCGCCCGGCGCGCATCCTTCTCGCTACGCAGGTCGTCGATCGTCGTCTCGATCGCGCTGGCGATGTCGACCTCGAGGCTATGACCCTCGAAGAGCGGCGCGAGGCGGCGGCGCCGCACGTACATCCAGACGCCGCCCAGCAAGACGAGGCCGCCGATGCCGAGTACGAGCGGCCACTCGAAATGCGCCTGACGCGCGGGCGTCGCGGGGAGATGTCGGATTCGGTTCTGGTTGTTTCCCGAACGCGTCTGCGCCCGCTGGACCTTCGCGGCCCGCTCGCGCAGATGACCGTGCTCGATCGCGTAGTAGCCGATCACGGTCAAGATCCCCATCAGGGCCAGCACGATTACGAAGTTCTTCAGCCAGTGCGATCCCGGGTCGTGCCAGCGGTCCTTGTGGCGGAAGAAGGCGATCACGATGGCGACGATCACGACCGCGTAGGCAACCGTCAGCAGAGTGATGAAGCCGTCCTGCACGCTGTTCGGGATCGGCTTGGTGGCGACATGGCCGCTCGTCCCGGGGTGCGTCCCGCGTGCCGCCATCGCGACGAGGACGAGCAACGCGACGAGCCCCGCCCCGAGCCCCGCCGCCTTCAAGGTTCGTTCCATCCGCAACCTGGGCTAAGAATAGGTTCGTGGAGGAGCGACGGTCAGGCGGCGACCGCCGCTCCGGCGGAGACAGGCGCTCCGGCGAAGACCGTCGCAAGGGCGGCGGGTCGTCCCGCGGGCAAGATCGGCGTAAGAACGGCAACCGGCGTTCGGGCGACGACCGGCGCACCGGCCGCGACCGCCGCGGCTAGTCCTGCCACTGCGCGAGCGTCCCGACGACGTCGTCGAGCGTCGAGCAGATCGTCCCGCCGGCCTCGATGCAGCCGTGGACGAACAGGTTCAGCCCGTGGCCTTCGTGACCGAGCGTGCTACGGAGGTCGGTCAGGAGCCCGACGATGCCTTTCTTGCTCGGATCGCTCTGCATGAGCGCATAGAAGATCCCGATCTCGCAGGCGGTGCCGTCGTCGACCATCGGGCCGTCGAGCAACGCAACGACCGCGTCTGCTTCGGCCAGGCCCTGCCAGTCCTTGGCGAAGATCGTCGCCGGTCGCGTGTCCGGCAGTGCGAGCGCGTTCTCGTGCGGAACGAAGACCTCGACGCCCTCAGCACGCAGACGTGCGGCGCACTCGTCGATAAACGACCGCTCGTAGGGGGTGAAGAGCGGCCCCGCAAAGTAGACCCGCACCGGCCAACCCTAACCTCCGTAACGGCGCAGGACCGCTGCCTAAAACGTTACGACTCGTCCCAGGTCCAGCCGGCCCGCGCGAAGCCTGAGTTGTCGTCCGACTGCGCGATCGCGGGCACCGCGAGCACGGCAGCGAGCAGGACGAGGCTGAGAGCCGCGTACAGGCGCTTCATCGGTTCCCCCCTTTCCGAAGACCGACCGAGTGTGCCGCCGCCCGTGCAGTCAGGGCATCACTCGAAAGGGTGAACGCCCGCATCGTGCGGGCGTTCGTCTCGATCGTTCAGTGCGGGAAATGCTCCCACTTCCACCCGGCGCAGAGCGACGCAACGAGCGCCGCAGCCGGAATGGAGGCGCGGACGAGCAAGTGTCGAAACCGCATGTGGATTCTCCTTGAGGACGAGGGCCTGCGGGGGACGCCTTTTGATCGGCATCGCCGCCGCGCCTGCCCTCCCCTCACAGGGGGATCAGGGGGCTTGCGCGACCGGAAGCTCGAAGCTGAACGTCGAGCCCGCGCCGGGCGCCGACTCGACCCAGATGTCGCCGTTCATCGCGTCGACAAGCTCGCGGCAGATGTAGAGGCCGAGTCCGGTGCCGCCGACTCCCTTTGTCATGTTCGGATCGAGGCGATAGAACTTCTCGAAGATCCGCTCCTGCTGGCTCAGCGGGATGCCCGGGCCCTCGTCGCGCACGCTGAAGCGCACCGTGCCGTAATGACTGCCGAGTCGCACCTGGACGCGCCCCTCGCGCGAGTACTTGACCGCGTTCTCGATCAGGTTGACGAGCACTTGGCGAAGCCTGTCCGGATCGGCTGCCACTTCGGGCAACGGCGAGTCGTGCAGGATCTCCACCGACAGACCGCCCGGAAGATGCGTGCGCGCCGCGTCGACGACCTCTTCGGTCAGCGGGAGCGGCTCGACGGGTGTGATGTACGGGCGTGCGCTGCCCGAGTCGAGCCGGCTGACCCAGAGGATGTCGTCGAGGAGGTGCGAGAGACGCGCCGCCTCGGTCGAGATGATCTCGAGCAGCTGGTGTTGCCGATCGTCGTCGAGCTGCTGCTTCTCGAGCGTCATCGCAGCGCCGTAGACGGATGTGAGCGGCGTGCGCAGCTCGTGCGAGACGATCGCGATGAACTCGTCCTTCAGCCGGTCGAACTCGCGCAACCGGTTGAGGGCGCCGTGGATCCAGCGCTGATAGAGCGCGGTCGCGAGCAGCGGGCCGACGAGCACGACCGCGACGAAAGGCGAGCGGTCCCAGAGCACGACGAGGATGACGGCGAGCGACGCCATCACCGTGAACGGCACGAACGTGAGCTGCGCGTAGTTCGTGAGCGTCGATCCGTAGGCGATCCCGCGCGAACGGGTCACCACGGCCGCGAGCAGCGCGATGTTCACCACGTAGAACGTGCCTGCGGCCGCGATTGCTCCGAGCGAGAGGCCGAGCAGCGTCCCGTCCTGGAAGCGGTCGGCGACGCCGCCCGCCCCCGCGGCGGCGAGCACGTACACGCCGCAGTTGAAGGCCGCGCGGCTGAACGGCCGGCGCCACGCGAGCTCGACGAGCGCCATCGCGAGGAAGCCCGCGACCGCCGCCGCGGCCCAGCCGTAGATCGTCGCGCCGGCGACGAGGAAGATCGTCGCCAGCGAGGTCGAGCCGACGGCGACGCCTTCGATCGGGACCGGGAAGGCTTCGGCGAGCGTCGCCGCCGCGATCAGCAGTGCGATCCCGACGATGTCGTGCCAGCTGAGGTTGTCTTGCGCGAGCGAGGCGACGGCGACGATCAGCGTGACGCCGCCGGACACAGCGACCGGAACCCAGACGGCGACGGTCGCGTCTAGGCGGACGCGGGACGACCTCAGGATGTGCGTGTGAGCCATGGGTGCGGTATTGGGGGGCCGCACCCCCGGTTCAGTTGACTGCTTCGAGTATGGCACGCCGATCGGAAAGCGTCAGATCCGGCAAGCTTCGGACATGCGGATCGTGGTTGGAGCCGACGACGAGGGAGCCGTCGCGGACGCCGTGGTGGCGGAGCTCCGCGCGCGAGGACACGACGTCGAGGTGCTGGAGCGCGAGGAGTGGCCGGAGGTTGCGGCGCGCGTTGCGCGTGCCGTTGCGGCCGGCCGGGCGGATCAGGGCATGCTTTTCTGCTGGACCGGCACGGGCACGTCGATGGCCGCAAACAAGGTGCCGGGCGTGCGCGCCGCGCTCGCGTGGGATCCGTGGATTGCCGAGGGTGCGCGCAAGTGGAACGACGCGAACGTGCTGGTGATGTCGCTGAAGCGGACCGATCCGGAGGCCGCGCGCGCCATCGTCGACGCCTGGCTCAGCGTCGACGCGCCCGATCCCGACGAGGCGGAGAACATCGCGCGGCTGCGCGAGCTCGAGCAGTCAGGCTGACGAGCCCTCAGTCGTGCTTCGGGCGCGTCGCGGCCTCGCCGGCGTCGCCTTCGAGCGAGATCGGGTCGACCTCCCACGCGAGACTGTCGTGCGCATGCGTCTGCACGACATTCCCATCGGCGTCGATCTCGACCGTCTCCGCCCGCACTGCGGCGGCGTCGTCATCGGTGCGGTTCCCGTCGGCGTCGTAGAGGATGGTCTCGATTCGGTTCGCCCGGTCGCTCACGCAGTCGTGAGGCTAAACGAAGAGCGCGTCCCCGACTAGCGAGCAGCGAGCGCAAGCAGAGGCGCGAGCGAATCGAGCTCCGCGAGCGGTGGCTCGAGCTCCCCGAGAGCGAGCTGCAAACGGTTGTGCCAGCACACGTCCATCCCGGCGCCACGCGCTCCGGCGATATCGCCAGGCGAGCCGGCCACGAACAGTGCGCGCCCCGGCTGGACGCGCAACCTCTCGAGGGCGAGTCGGTAGGGCTCGGGCCGTGGCTTGTACGCGCCTGCGGCCTCGGCTGTCACGACCGTTTCGAAGCGCACGCCGACGCGAGCCGCTGCGAGTTGCCCGAGCTCTTCAGAGCAGTTGGTCACGACGCCGATCCGCACACACTCGCTCAAGCGTCTGAGGACGTCCGGCGCCTCGGGCCACGGGCCCAGCTGTTCTCCCATGCCACGAAGCAGATCCGCCGCCCGCGTCGATGGCACGCCGGCGAGCCGCGCCGCCTGGGCGACCGTCTCGACGAACGGGCGATACGGTCCGGCGGAATACGCGAGGCGGCTGGATTCCTCCCGCCAGCTCGCGCCCGCTGCGGGACTGCCGCCGACCTCGCGCCACAGCGGTTGTGAATCCAGGAGCGCAGTGAAGAGATCGAAAAGGACCGCGTCATACCTCGGCTCACGCGACTGTCCCGGGGCAGGACGTACCGCTCCCCGGCGCCCGCGCACGCTGCGAGCATAACGGCGAGCAACGCTTAAATCCCGATACGTCCGGGTAACTGGGCGCAGATGGAAGGGCTCTACGAGGTCGTCATCGGCGGCGAGGACGAGAGGCTCGTGCTCCGCGAGTCGGAGCGACCGGCACACCGGGGGTCTGCACGCTTGGAGTGCCGGCGGGCTTTGCGCCTTCCGAACCAGGCACGCGAGCTGATCGCATACGCGAACGCGCTCAGGCTCGACCTGACGCAGGCCCGCTCGGCCTGACGACCCGCCGGCGCCGTGGAGCGGTACGTCGTGACGACACGGCTAAAGCCGGGAGCGGCTCCCGCAGCAGAAGCACTCCTTTCTGCGGGCCCGCCGTTCGATCCGGCCGCTGCCGGTCTGTCGGCGCATTCGGCTTATCTCAGCGACGACAGGGTTTTTCTCGTCTTCGAGGGCGACGCGGCACGGACGAAGGCACTCGAGCTTGCGAAGGAGCACACGGCCGACGTGAGTCGTTGGCACGAGTTGGTGTGGGAGCTTCCTGCGATCGTCGAAGACGTACCGGACACCGCGCGCTGCATCTACCGCTGGCAAGTGCCGCCGGAGTGACTCAGACGCTGAGCTCCGCAAGCCGCTGCTCGATCCGATCCCGAGCCGGCGGATCGTCCAGCCTCTTTGCGAGAGCTGCCGCGCGGGACCATAGGCTTGCAGCCTGGGTGTGAGCGTCGAGTGAGGCCGCACGGTTGGCGGCGCGCTCCAGATACTCCAGTGCGCGTGGGAGGTCACCGCTGCGCGCGAGATAGAAGGCGAGCTGCTCGAGGTGCTCGTCCAGTGAGCCGGCGAAAGCTTGCTCATACGCCGCCGCGACACGCCCGTACAGCTCGCGGCGCCGTGCGCGCGTAAGGGTCGACAAGGCGGCTTTTTGCAGGAGCCCGTGCGTGAACGAGTACTCCCGGTTCGGAGGCGCGTGGCTCTCACGAATGACCTCGGCGCGCATGAGCTGCATGAGGGTCCGCTCGACGTCCAGAACTCCGGAGACCTGCGCCAGCACGGTGGGGGCGAAGCTGCGACCGAGGACCGCACCGACCTGCGCGATCCGTCTCGCGTCGCGCGGGAGGGCGGCGATGCGGGCCATGAGGAGGCTTTCGAGCCCGGTGGGCAGCTGCGCCGCAGAGACGGTCAGCGCCCAGGTGCGCCGCGGGGCGAGGCCGCCACTTTCGAGCAGCGAGCGCAACAGGTGCTCGAGATACAACGGATTGCCCTCGGCAACCCCGATCACCTCGCGCTTGGCGTCGGCGGCGATCTCTCCGGGTGCGAGCTGCTTCAGCAGCTGTTCTGCTTCTCGAGCGCCCAAAGGCCCGAGGGCCACGTCGACGACGCGCTCGGGATCCTCTTGCTGCACGCGCTCTCGAAACTCCCGATCTCTCGCATCCGCCGTTGCACGACTGGTTGCAGCGATCATCAGGGGACGATCATCGAGCAGGCCGAGTAGGCCGCGGAGCACCTCGACCGTGCCGTGGTCGGCCCAGTGGAGATCGTGCACTGCCAGGACGACGGGTCCTTCACGGCAGATGCCGCTGATCCACGACGCGTACGCACGGGCAAGTCCGGCACCGAAGTCATCCCGCTGACCGTTCGAACCGCTGTCCGCGGGGGTGTCCTCCGCCGACAGAAGCGTGGCGAGGTACGGAAGCACATTCGGCTCGAGGCCGAGTCGTTGGAGGGTCGCCGAGCGTCGCGAGACGTCGGCGACGCCCACCCAACCGCGAAGCGCCTGCGCAAGCGGGTCGTAGAGAGGCTGTACGCCAAACGAGGCGCAGCGTCCGTCGAGCCAGCTCACGTCGGCGCCGAGCTGTTCGCGAAGCCATTCGAGCAAGCGCGTCTTCCCGATACCTGGTTCGCCGCGGAGCAAGACGACCTGTCCCTTGCCGGCGCGCAGCGCCTCGGCCGCCGAATGCAACAGTTCCCTCTCACGTGCCCTTCCGACGAGCCCGGCGGGCTTGCTCCTGGGGCCCGCGGGACGAGCGCCCAACAGACGCCAGGCCTCCACCGTGCTTTCTCGCCCCCGCACGGTGAGGTGCCCGAGCGGCGCGAGGAGAAAGCGGCCTCCCAGCTTGCGGGCTGTCGCCCCGCCGATCACGATCGTCCCAGGCTCGGCGGTGCTCTGGAGGCGAGCAGCGACATTCATCGTGTCGCCGAGGGCAACCGGATGGCGTTCCGCAACACCGACGACGCCGATCGCGACCTGGCCGCTGTTCACGCCGACGCGAACTTTGAGATCCAACTTCCAGGTCGTCCGGACGTCCTCGGCGTACGCGTCGAGCGCGTCGACGACGCTCAGGGCCGCGCTCGCCGCGCGGTCTGCATCGTCCTCGGTTGCCGCGGGAAAACCGAAGAACGCAGCAATCCCATCTCCCATGTAGGCATCGATGACACCGCCGAACTGCTCGACGGCGCGGCACATCCGGTCGACGCAGCCGCCCATGAGAGCGGCGTAGTCGCCGGGCTCCAGCCGCTCCGCCAGCTGCGTCGATCCGACCACGTCCGCAAAGAGCACGCTGACCGGACGCAATTCGTCCTCGGCCTCGACCGGCGTGGGCGATGCTCGCGCCGCCGGGGAAAGCACCGGCCCGCCCGCCGCCAGCACCTCGATCCTCGTTTTGCCGACCTTCACCACGTCCCCGGCCTGGAGCGATGTCGGCGCGCCGATGCGCTCTCCGTTGACCCACGTTCCGTTCAGTGAGGACAGGTCGCGGATCTCGAGCCCGTCAGGTGTCTGCGCGATGACGGCATGCGCACGCGAGATCTCGGGGTCGTCGATGACCAGGCCTGCGTCGTCGTCGCGGCCCAGGGTGACCTGACCGGCTACGAGGATTCGGCGCGGATCCTCTGCGCCGTCAACGACCGAGACGACGGCGGCCTCGCGCGCCGGCGCATCCCTCACGCAAGGACCTTGCCGATCCGGTGGTGCCAGAAGCGCCACCAACCGTAGAGCCCTGGATGATCGCTGCCGCCCTCAACGGCGATGCCGAGCAGGTCCGTGTGACTCGACTGGCCGAACTTGCGGTGGGTCCACACGATGACGACGTTGTTCCCGGCGAAGTAACAGAACCGCGATCCGCCCGGCTTCGCGGGCGCGCCCGGGGCGGACGCGTTGTGGAGCCATGTCCCCTCCCCACCCCAACTCACGCCGTTGCACCGTCCAAAGTTGCGCCCTACCCGATGCTTGCGCCGCTCGGCGTTGTACGCGCGCTGAACAGCCGCCCCGCTCGCAAACGTCGACAACTCGAGGCGATCGGGCGTGAAGCTCGTGGCGTCCTTGGGCTGAGGGCAGACAGCGGATGCGACGGCGCCCGGACGTGGCGACACGACCTTGCACGAATCCCAGACAGGGGCGGGAGTGAGCGCAGAAAGTGGGTGGATGACGGGACCCTTGGCAGTCGGAGCCGGCGGCGCCGTCGCCGCTTGATCGTTGCCGGTCAGGAAATAGACGGCCGCGCCGGATGCCGCAGAGGCGACGACCACCAGGCCCAGCATCAGCAGCAGCAGCTTCGCCGGGGTCAGCCAACTCACATGCATCGGCTTCTCGACAACGTCCGGCTCCTGCGTGGCCGCGGCGACGTCGGAGCCGTTCCCCGATCCGAAATTCGCCTCGGTCACCGGGGCGGCCGGCGCGGAACTTACGACCGAGGGGATCGTGCGCGCGGGCGTACGGGCGGGCTCGGCACGACGGGCGGTTCCACTGGCCGCATTTCGCGCGGCATGGACGAGGTCGCCGCAGGAGCTGTAGCGCTCGGCCGGATCCTTCGCGAGCGCCGTGGCGATCACGCCGTCGAACGCGTGTGGAAGCTCGGGCCGAAGCCGGGTCACCGACGGCGGCGGGTCGACGAGATGCGCGTGCAGAACCGCGTGCTCCGTCCCGTGCGCGAACGGCGGCGACGACGTCAGGCACTCGTAGAGAACGCAACCCAGCGCGTACACGTCGGTGCGCGCATCGACCGGGCCTCCCTCGATCTGCTCGGGTGCGGCGTACTCGACGGTCCCGAGAAAGTGGCCGGTCGACGTCAGGCCCCTGGCCGTCGTCTGCTTCGCCACCCCGAAGTCGGTGAGGTACGCGTGGTCAGTACTCTCCTCGAGGAGGATGTTGCCCGGCTTCACGTCGCGATGGACGAGCGAGTGAGCATGCGCGGCATCAAGCGCGCTCGCAATTTGCTCGACCAGGAAGATCGTGCGGCCGACACCGAGGCTGCCACGCTTGAGCACATCCTTGAGATCCGGCCCCTGGACGAAGCGCATCGCGATGTAGAGCAGGCCGTCGTCCTCGCCCGCGTCGTAGATCGGAATGATGTTCGGATGGTCGATCGCCGCCGCGATCTGCGACTCGCGCACGAATCTCTCGCGAAACTGCTCGTCCCACGCCAATTCGGTCGTGAGCACCTTGAGTGCGACCTTCCGCCCGAGACGAACCTGCTCGGCGACGTACACAACGCTCATGCCGCCGCGCCCGAGTACCGATTCGATCCGGAACCCGGCGACCTGAGTGCCAATCCGAGTGCGAGACGCCATCGCGTCGAGTCCGCCCATTATCTGCTCCGCGACGCAGAAATCCCAGGCTTCGAGATAAGCCGAAACCGACCCATGTGACTAGGACGGCTGTCGAGTCAAGCGTCTTCCACCTGCGGCGGAGGAGTGAGCAGGGCGGCCTCTTCGGCCGCCCTGCTCGAGTTGTTCACGGCGCCGTCGTGAACGCCCAGATGTCCGAGTTGCCGAATGTGGCCGGGCACTGCTGCTGCACCGCCGGTGCGGTGGCCGCCTGGCCGTTCTCGAGCGCCTGACGGTACGCGTCGATGGCTGGGCAGTCGGCCGCGTTCCGCGTGTCGTTCCACACCGCCGCACCATAGGTCCTCGTCGCTGCGGCGTAGACGTAGTCGCCGAGGAACTCGCCAACGAGATTGTTCTGCGAGGAGCCACGCGGGTCGCCGGGTGTGCTGCGATGAATCTCGCTGAACGCGCCCGTCGGGCCACTTCCCGCCGCCGTCGCGTGCAGGACGACGCCGACGAGCGAGCGCGGGGTCGCGGTCGTCGGCTGGAACGGCGTCGTGAACGCGTTGTAGACGACGTACACGTCGGTCCCATTTGGAGAGACGGCGGGCGCGGTGTAGTAGCCGCGATCGGTCGGCCCCTCGATCGCCCGCGGTGCCGACCACGTGCCGCCCCCATTCGTCGACTCGGTGAAGTAGACGTGTGGCTTAGCGAGGTCGCCGCTGACGTAGGTCATGACGATCCGATTGGTCGCGTCCGTCCCCGTGGGAGCGCCGTTCGCGATGTCGACGCTCGGTGCGGGAGCGAGGTCGCTCCGCGCGCCCGCGACGCCGTCGATCACGGGCCGGCCGAGCACCGGGTCGAACGCCCCCGGCTGCGTCACCGGGCCGGCCACCGGCGTCGCATTGGACCAGCTCTTGCCCCCGTCCGTCGACGTCGACATGAGCTCGAACGCATTGTGTCCCTGCGACGAGACCGTGCCAACGCCGAAGACGTACGCGGTCCCATGGCTATTCGTCCGGACGGTGCAGCCGTCGGTCGGGTTTCGCTCGCCGTTGTTCGCGGCCGGCGTGATCTGGTGCTGGCTCCAGGTGTTCCCGCCGTCGTGTGAGACGCCGACGAACAGCGGCGCGGGGGCCGCGTTCGGGCTCTTCTCCTGGCCACGGAAGGACGCCCAGCAGAGGTACACGGTGCCGAAGAACGGGCTCGACGCCGCGTTGTCGGCCCAGATCTGCTCCTTGTCCGAGAAGATCGTCTGCGAGACCTGCTTCGACACGATCACCGGCGGCATCCACGCGCTCTTGACGTTCGCGGCGGCCGCCTGGACGTTGTCCGTGCGGGACACCGCAATCGCCTCGAAGCCCTTGAAGGTCGCCTCGTCCCGCGTGGCGCCGAAGTTCGCCGTCAGGTTCGCGTAGTAGAGCCGCGAGCCGTTCGACCACGAGAAGTGACCGCTTGCGTCGGGCCTCGGCCCGAACGCCACCGCGGGGTCTCCGTCGGAGACGAGGCCGTTCTCGTAGTACCACGGGATCGTGCCGATCGGCCCGACGACCGGCGAGCAGCCGGGGTCGGGGCCGGGAGCCCCGTGGCAGTTGCGGGCGCTCCAGCCGGAGTAAGTCGGCTGCATCCAGTGGTTGCCGGAGTCGAACGAGAAGTACACGCCGGATACACCCACGCCCGCCGTGAACGGGCATGTGTTGTCGGCGCCGGCGTTGCAGTCCTCCATGTCGATGTTGTCGTTCGAGCCCGCCACCACGATGTTCGGGTGGTTCGCGTCGATCGCCATCGCCGGCTCGTTCTGCTTGTTTTGAGAGAACGGGCTGGGATTGCTGCCGACGGTGACCATCGAGTCGCTGCCAGGCGCGGCGCCGGCGAGCGCGGCCACGATCAACGCGAGCGCGGCGACGGCCGGAAGCGACAGAAGCTTCTGCATGGATCTCCCCTTTCTCGATGCAGGATCCTGCGCGGCGCCGAGTGTACCGGTTGCGAGATTGGCGGCGTGAAGCCGGCGGGTGACGTTGCTGGTAACCACGGTGGCGGCAACCGCCGGCTTCGCGCTCCCGCTTGTGCCCAGGACGTCATGTCTGCTCGGACACCACGAGCGTTCATCCAGCGCACACGTTTGTTTGCCGGTTCGGACGTAGGCACGTGCGGGTAAGGCAACGAATGACCACGACACGGAACGGGGGCGCCATGAATGCAACCGCACTGCGCAAGCGGGTTACGGAAGGCCTGATTCGCGAGATCGACGAGGTGCAGTTTCCGAGTGTGACGATGCTGAATAGGGTCGAACCGGAGCTGGCGACACGGGACGATCTGGCGACCTATGCCGAGACTCTGGTGAAGAAGGTGGAGGCGGCGCGGTATCCGAGCATCTCGCTGCTCAACCGTCTCGACAGTCTGTTCGGCAGACTCGATCAGCTTGAACAACTCGAGCGCCGTCAGCAGCGTGAGTCGGCGCGGAACGACGACGCTGGCGAAGACTGAAGGTCCTAGCGGGACCCCTTCAGATCGAGTCAACAAAAAACCCCGTCTAGCGGGGTTTTCTGTGAGAGCGGATGATGGGACTCGAACCCACGACCTTCTGCATGGCAAGCAGACGCTCTAGCCAACTGAGCTACATCCGCGCGGCCGCCAGTGTACCTCAGGCTTGGGAGTCCAGAGCCTCGTTGACGAGCCTGTCCGCAAGCTCGTTGTGGGCCCGGCGAACCGCCGTGTAGCGCACCCTCGCGAAACGACGTTCCAGGTCAGTCGCCTCCTCCCAGAGCCGCCGCAGAGCGTCGTTCTTCACCCTGTACTCGCCGCGCATCTGCTTCACGAGCAGTTCCGAATCGGAGACGACCTCGAGCTCGCGGACCCCGAGCTCGGCGGCTTTCGCCATGCCGGCAACAAGGCCGCTGTACTCCGCGACGTTGTTCGTCGCATGTCCGATCGCTTCCCCGTGCGCCGCGAGCACGTGACCGTCGTCGGCCTCGAGCACGTAGCCGTACGCAGCAGGCCCGGGATTGCCGCGCGCTCCACCGTCCGTCGAGAGCCGTGCCTTCACGCGAGGTAGCGCTCCACGTCGCGCACCGAATGAAGCCGCACATGCGGGTAATCGGCAAGGAGCTCGAGGTTTCGCCGCCTACGCGTACGGTGCGTCTTGAGTTGAAACAACAGAATCGAGTCGCGACTCATGAACGCGCTCCTGAAGGTCTCGCGGTTCGTCGTGCCCCAAAGCTCCTCACGCGTCCGCACTCGCCGCCAGGTGCGTCGCAGCAGACGCCGAAACGCTGTCAGCAATGGCAGGTCGAGCCATACCACCTCATCCGCCTGGTCGAGAACAGTCGTGCCGAGCGTCGAGCCCCAGTTGCCGTCGACGACCCAGCCGTCACCCGAAAGGACTTCCCCAACCGCTGCACGCACCTCCTCAGCCGAGCTCATCACCCAGTCGGATTTCCAATGCAAGGCGTCGAGCTCCACATGCGGCACACCGAGCTTCTGCGCGAGCGCACGCGCGAACGTGGTCTTGCCCGACCCCGTGTTGCCGATCACCGCGACCTTCAGCGTCAGCTGGCGGTGTCGATCTGCGCCTTCTGCAGCTTGCCGCTGTAGTCGACGTAGATGGACTTCCACTCGGTGAAGACGTCGAGGGCCGCCTGGCCGGCTTCGCGGTGGCCGTTGCCGGTGTCCTTCGTGCCGCCGAACGGTAGGTGCACCTCGGCGCCGATCGTCCCGGCGTTGATGTACGTGATCCCGGCTTCGAGGTCGCGCATCGCGCGGAACGCCGTGTTCACGTCGCGCGTGAAGATCGAGGACGACAGGCCGTACTTGATGCCGTTCGAGACACGGATCGCCTCGTCGACTTCGCGCACGCGAATCAGCGCCGTCGTCGGACCGAAGATCTCCTCCTGGGCGACTCGCATCTGCGGATCGACGTCGCCGAAGATCGTGGGCCGGTAGAAGAAGCCCTTGTCGAGCCCGTTGTCCGTCGCGACCTCGCCGCCGGTCAGCAGCTTCGCGCCCTCGTCGGTGCCGATCTTCGTGTAGGCGTGAATCTTCTCGAGCGCGCGCTTGTTGATCACCGGCCCGACGTCGCTGTCGTCCTCCCAGCCCGGGCCGAGCCGCATCTTCTCCGCAGCTGCGACGAGCTTGGACTGCAGCTGCTCGTACACGCCCTCCTGCACGATCACGCGCGACGCTGCAGTGCAGCGTTGCCCCGACGTGCCGAACGCCGACCAGACGATCCCTTCGACGGCGAGCTCGAGGTCCGCGTCGTCGAGGACGATGATCGCGTTCTTGCCGCCGAGCTCGAGGTGGATGTGCTTGAGCCCGTCCGCGGCATTGCGCATCACTTCGACGCCGGTCTCCCGCGAGCCTGTCAACGTGATCACGCGCACGTCGGGATGCTTGACGAGCCGATCGCCGACCGCGCCGCCCCCGCCGTGCACGATGTTCAGCACTCCGGCCGGCAGCCCGGCCTCCGCGAACAGCTCGACGAAGCGCTCGCCGAGAGCGGGCGTGTCCGTCGCCGGCTTGAAGACGACGGTGTTCCCGCAGACGAGCGCCGGCGCGATCTTCCAGGACGGGATCGCGATCGGGAAGTTCCACGGCGTGATCACGCCGACCACGCCGATCGGCTGACGCACGCTCATGTTGAACTTGTCGCGCAGCTCCGACGGAGTCGTCTGCCCGAACATGCGGCGGCCCTCGCCGGCCATGTAGAGGCTCATGTCGATCGCCTCCTGCACGTCGCCGCCGGCCTCCGCCTTCACCTTTCCCATCTCGCGCGACATCAGGTCGGTCAGGTCGTCCTTCTCCTCGATCAGGAGGTTCGCGAAGCGGTAGAGGATCTCGCCGCGCTTCGGCGCCGGCACGAGCCGCCATTCCTCGAAAACCGCCTTCGCGGCCGCAACTGCGCGGTCGACGTCATCGGCGTTCGACCTCGGGAAGACCCCGATCGAATCGCCCGTCGCCGGGCTCGTGCTCTCGAAGGTCTCGCCGGACGCCGAGTCGACCCACTCGCCGCCGATGTAGTTCTGGAAGGTCTTCGTCCCCGTCAGCGCCACGAGGGACGAGTGTAGTTAGTCCGCTGGGGCGTCCGTCTCAGGGAAGGTGCCGGGCACGCGCGGGCGCCGCCGGTCGCGGATCGTGCGGTGCTCCCGGGCTCCGTCTCCCCCACTGCCCTTCCGGTTTCGCCGGTCAGGGCCCTTCCGTCGGTCGATGATTACGGTGACGTTCGGGTTGTCCTTGTAGTACTCGACCATCTTGTCGTACAGCTCGTCCTCGAGCTCCGGCGGGATCACGCAATAGATCACGGTTCTGATTGTAAGAGCCGAACGCGCGAGCGCTAGAGACGTTCGATGTCGGGGACGAGCCGACCGTCCCCTTCGATCTTCGCGTTCCAGCGCTGATAGGTCGCATCCAGGTCGGTGAGCTCGTGCCCGCGCTCGGCGAGGCGGACGGGCTGCGCGGCGTCGGGGGTGACGCGGTACTGGTACCAGGAGATGTCCCAGGCGACGGTGACGATCAGCTCGCCGCTGACGCCGGAAAGCGGGACGATGCTCGCGCGCGGTTGGCCGAGGCTCTTCGCGATGCCGCCGACGGTGCGGCGGTAGTCACTCCCGTTGAAGATGTCGGCCGCCTCGACCATCTGCTGCTCGCGTACCGACAGGCGCCGGAGAATCGGCTCGGCGACCACCGGCTCGTCGGGCGGCTGCCGGCGCGGGTCGAACAACGAGGCGAGCCCGCGTCGCCGGCGGCGTCGCTGGTTCGGGACCGTAGGCGTGGTCGGGCTGCCCTCCTTGATCCAGCCGTGCTCGAGCGCGATCTCGGCGCACAGCGGGCAGACGTCGACGAAATCGTCGCCGTTCGGCGCGAAGCGGACCGCCCGCTCTCCCGTGAGGAGAGTGCGCTCGCAGACCGCGCAGACACGTTTGACGGGATGACGCGCCAACTGTCGTGGCATAAGCGGACCCTAGCCCACGTAGCGCGCTTCGCCCTTGCTAGGGTCATTCTCATGTGTGTTTTACATATAGGTGGAGCGTGAGGCCGCGCGGCGGCCGCGGCGCGCGCTGCCGCCGGATGGTGAGGCCGGGGCACTGGGGCGTCCGCGCGCGAGTCGAGCGCTTCAGCGAGCCGGCGCTGCTGCTGCTGCTCAGCGAGCGCCCGGCGCACGGCTACGAGCTCCTCGACGCATTGCCCGCTCTCACGGGCGAGGCGCGCGTGGACATGGGCAACCTCTATCGCGTCCTCCGGGCGCTCGAGGAGGACGGTCTTGTCACCTCGCGCTGGGAGGCCGGCGAGCCCGGGCCCGCGAAGCGCATCTACGAGCTGACGACCACCGGCCGGCGCTTGCTCGACGAGTGGGCCGCCGCGCTCCGGCGGTCACGCGAGCGCATCGACATGTTTCTCGATCGTTTCGAAGGGAGGTGACAATGCACCACGGACGCAGACGATCCCACCGCGGCCTCGGCCGCCGTTGGTACGACCGGGAGAACGTCCTCGAGCGGCTGGAGAGCTACCAGCGCGACCTCGAGCAGGAGCTCGCGGACGTCTCCGACCTGATCACGCGGCTCCGCCCCGGCGAACAGCCGGGCGGTACGCCGGAACCTCAGAGCATCTGACCCAAAAGGCTGGGGTCAGACCCCGGCCCTAAAGGCCGGGGTCAGACCCCGACGGTTTGGAGCAGGTCCAATACGTCGCTGGCCTGCTCGCCCCGCTTCCGCGGTCATGCCTTGACCTCCTCGTGCTCCTTCTTCGTCTCCTCGATCACCTTCTGCGCGATGTGCGAGGGCACCTCCTCGTACCGGAGGAAGTGCATGTGGTAGTCGCCGCGCCCACCGGTCATCGATGTCAGCGCCTGCGAGTACGTGAGGATCTCGGCCATCGGGACCTCGGCCTTGATGTTCGTCATCCCGCCGCGCGGCTCCATTCCCTGCAGCCGCCCCCGGCGCGAGTTGAGATCGCCGTTCACGGCGCCCACCGCCTCGTCGGGAGTCGTCACCTCGACTTCCATGATCGGCTCGAGCAGCACGGGGTCCGCTTTCTCGTAGGCCGACTTGAACGCCATCGACCCGGCGATCTTGAACGCCATCTCGGATGAGTCGACCGTGTGGTAGGAGCCGTCCACCAGCACGACGCGCAGGCCCTGCACCGGCGCGCCGGCGAGATCGCCGTGCTGCATCGCTTCCTGGATGCCCTTGTTGACAGCCGGGCGGAAGCTCTGCGGGATCACGCCCCCGACGATCTTGTCGACGAACTCGTAGCCCTGGTGGCCGTCGAGCGGCTCGAGCTGGATCACGCAGTCGCCGAACTGACCGCGGCCGCCCGTCTGCTTCTTGTACCGACCCTGGGCGCGCGACTCCTTGCGGATGGTCTCCAGGTACGGCACGCGCGGCTGGTGCAGTTCGACCTCGACGTTGAAGCGGCCCTTCAGCCGGTCGACTGCGACCTCCACGTGCATCTGGGAGAGACCGCTCAGCAGCTGCTCGCCGGTCTGCGGGTCGCGGCGCATCTGGATCGTCGGATCCTCCTCGCCGAGCCGGCGCAGGCCGGCGGCCATCTTCTCCTCGTCGCCCTTGGACTTCGGCGTAACCGCGAAGCTCATCACCGGCTCCGGGAAACCGATCTGCGGCAACTCGACCTCGCGCTCGGCGTCGAGGAGCACGTCGCCCGTCTGCGTCTCCTTGAGCTTCGCGACGGCGCCGATGTCGCCCTCGCCGAGCTCGGTTACCTGCGCGTGGTCCTTGCCCTGCAGGTCGAGCAGCTGGCCGATCCGCTCTTTCGAGTGTGCGCGCCCGTTGACGACGTTCGCGTCGGCCTTGAGCGTGCCGTTGAGGACCCGGAAGACGTTGATGCGGCCCGCGAACGGATCGGCGATCGTCTTGAAGACGAACGCCGCGGTGCCCCCGCCGTCGACGGCGATCGGCGCGCCCTTGCGCGCCGGCGAGGGGACGCCCTCGACGAGCAGATCGAGCAGCGCCGTCGTCCCGAGGTTCTTCGAGGCGACGCCGCACGCCACGGGGAAAACCTCACCGCGCGTGACCGCGTCCTTGAGCGCCTTCGCAACTTCCTCGGCCCCGAGCTCCTGGCCGTCGAGGTAGCGCTCCATCAAACCCTCGTCGGTCTCGACGACCGCGTCGAGGAGCTTCTCGCGGTACTCGTCCACCTGCGCCTGCATCTCCGCGGGGATCTCGCTCGGGCCGCTTTCGCGCTGGCCGCCTGGATCCATGTACGCCTGCATGTGGAGGAGGTCGACGATGCCCTTCAGCTCGTGCTCCGAGCCGATCGGGATGTGCACCGCGACGCATTTGTCGGACAGTTGCTCCCGCATCGCGTCGAGCACGCGGAAGAAGTCTGCGCGCTCGCGGTCGAGCATGTTCACGAAGAGGACGCGCGAGAGCCCGGCTTCTTCGGCACGCGCCCAGTGACGCGATGTCTGCACCTCGACGCCCATCACGGCGCTGACGCAGAAGAGCGCGCCTTCGACGACGCGCAGCGCTGCAATCGCGTCGCCCTGGAAGCCGGCGTCGCCGGGTGTGTCGATCAGGTTGATCTTGCGTCCCTGCCACTCGAGGTGACAGACGGACGCCGAGAGCGACATCTGGCGCCGCTGCTCGTCATCGTCCCAGTCGCTGACCGTGGAGCCCGACTCGACCGTGCCCAGCCTGTTCGTCGCCTCGGCCTGGAAGAGCAGCGCCTCGACGAGCGAGGTCTTTCCCGTCCCACGGTGTCCGACGACGGCGACGTTGCGGATCTTGCCCGGCTCGACTGCCACTAGCTCCTCCTGAGGACGCGGGTTCCGGGCGGAATCGTATCCCGGCTCAGGTCTCCAACGAGGCCCGTGTAGCCGAGCCGGAGAGCCTCGCCTTGAGGCGGAGGATCGCCTTCGTGTGGAGCTGCGAGACGCGCGACTCCGTGACCCCGAGGACCTCGCCGATCTCGCGGAGCGTCAGCTCCTCGTAGTAGTAGAGGGTGACGACCAGCTTTTCGCGCTCGGGCAGCCGGGCGATCGCCTCGCCGATCGCCTCCTTCACCTCCGTCTGCGAGAGGGAGCCTTGCGGGTCGGGCGCCTCCGTGTCCTCGATCGTGTCGATCAGGGCGACCTGGTCGCCGCCGCCCCCGCTACTGACCGTCCAGAGCTCGTCCAGCGCGGCGATTGACGAACGGGAGATGTCGGTGAGCGACTCCTCGAGCTCGTCCTGCGAGATACCGAGCTTCTCGGCGATCTCCTCGTCCGTCGGCGCCCGGCGCAGCTTGCGCTCGAGCTCCGCGATCGTGCGCTCGATGTCTCGTGCACGAGCTCGGACCGAGCGCGGCACCCAGTCCATCGCGCGCAGCTCGTCGATGATCGAGCCCTTGATGCGGGCGATCGCGTACGTCTCGAACTTGACGTCGCGCTCAGAGTCGTAGCGCTCGATGGCCCCGATCAGGCCGAGCAGCCCGTACGACACGAGGTCGCCTTCGTCGACGTGCGCCGGCAGTCCCGAACCAAGGCGACCGGCGACGTACTTCACAAGGGGCGCGTAGGTGAGGATCAGCCTGTCGCGGAGCGCCTTGTCGCCTTTGTTGACGCGGTACTCGCGCCAAAGGGACTGGATGTCGTCGGCCTCGGCCACGGGCAGAGGATACGGGAGTCGGCGCCTACCTCAGGCCTCGGTAGGCCATCGACGCGAACCAGACGGCTAGGGCAACGGCCGCGAGCGCGATCGCCCAGCCTGCCCCGACGTTCCGCGCCCCGTACGCCGCGGCGAACGCGATGCCCGCGAAACCGATGGCGAGCAGCGCGAACAGCGCACCAAGGGCACGTCGCTGCCTCACGGGGCGAAGGAGGTCGAAAACACCACGGCTACAATCCTCCCAACCCTAGGGGCGTAGCTCAGTTGGTAGAGCGGCGGTCTCCAAAACCGTAGGCCGGGGGTTCGAGTCCCTCCGCCCCTGCTGGCTTCCCAGGCCGAAATCCCAGTATCCATGCGGGTCGGCGGCGCACTCGCGCCGTCCGTGCTAGTCCGCCCAAGCCCGCTGGTTTCCGACACGACTGGCGCAAAACTGGCGCAAGAGGCTGAGGTCAGAGGAAGGCGATGAGGGTGGCCCGTGTCACATCGAGGTAGCGGCGTGTGGTTTCGATTCCCACCGCCGCTTCGGGCTCTATGGTTCGGCGCGTGTCGCGTGAGCCGCAGTTGCCCATTCAGACGGCGCGCCTGCGGCTGCGGCGGCTCGTGCCGGGCGACCTCGCGGCGCTGCACGCCATCCACTCGCGCGAGGACGTCACGCGCTGGCTGTACTGGGACCCGCGCAACGAGGGCGAGGTGCGCACCTCGCTCGACGCTCACATCGCGCGGCCGTTCGACGAAGGCGTCGTGCTGGCGATCGATCTCGAA
>VAXO01000041.1 GCA_005888435.1 Actinomycetota bacterium
GCAGGCGTCGAGCCGGAGTCCCGCGCGTCCGAGACGGTCGGAACCCCACGGATCGTGGACGACTCGCAAGCTGCGCTTGCGAGCCGGTAAGGGGTAACTCGCTTCGCGGGGGAACGCGCGCGGGCCGAGCCCGTGCGCTCCAAGGGCGGTCGGCTGGTCCCTTACGTGCGGCGCGAGCATGCTTCGCGTGCTCGCCTCGCATCAGTTCGCCTGCGCGTAAGCCGCGCTTTGCGCTGGCTTACGCTGCGGCCTTGTTCGTTGCGCGGGGCTTGTGTCTTTCTGTTCGATAGCCTCGTTTGGGTGGAGGCGCGGGGGATTCATCATCTTGGTGTGGCAGTTGGCGACCTCGACGAGGCGCTCGCGGCTTTTCGGAGCCGAGGTCGAGCACCGCGCCACGGTGGACGACCAGGGTGTGCGGGCCGCTTCGGTGCGGATCGGAGACGGCCGGGTTGAGCTGCTCGAGCCCCTCGAAGAGGACACGCCGGTCGGCCGCTTTCTCGCCAAGCGCGGCCCGGGGATGCACCACGTCGCCTACGAGGTCAGCGACCTGAGCGCGACCCTCGCGGAGCTTGCAGACGCCGGCGCAGACCTGATCGATGCGTCGCCGCGCGAGGGCCTGTTCGGGCTCGAGGTGGCGTTCGTCCACCCGGATTCCGTCCACGGGGTCCTTTCGGAGGTGGTTTCGGCTGGCTAGTCCAGAACGAGTCCGCATCGAGATCGCCTTCGACGGCGGCCAGATCATGGGGGCCCTGCTCACGCCCGCGGGCGCCGACGCGCTCGAGCAGGCGCTGGGTGCCGCCGACGTTCGCGCAGGCGCCGGCGAAGCTGCCCTGTCCCTCGAGGCCGAGGACGGGCGCTACACGATCGCCCTCCAGCGGGTGGTCTACGTCAAGCGCTTCGCCAGGGAGAGCCGCGTGGGCTTCGGCGCCGCGGCTCCGAGTTAGCCCCACCGCCGAGCGGGGCAATTTGAGGTTGATGGCGGCTTCGACGGAATCGACCGCGGAGATCCGCGACCTGGTCGCGCGCGCCCAGGCCGGCGATCGCGAAGCGCTCGAGGAGCTCTACCTCCTTCACTTCGACCGCATCTACAGCTACCTGCACATGAGCGTCGGCAACCGCCACGACGCGGAGGACCTGACCACGCAGACGTTCCTGAAGATGCTCGAGTCGATCAAGCGCTTCCGCTGGCAGTCGGCGCCGTTCGCCGCCTGGCTGTTCCGGATCGCGCACAACCTCGCGATGGACCACTTCCGCGCGTCGCGCCGCTGGCAGCCTGAGGAGGAGGTGCCCGAGCCGCCCGGCGAGTCGGAACCGTCCGCCGAGCTCGCCGCGTTTCAGTCGATCGGGCGCCAGAGCATGCTCGAGCTGATCGAGAACCTCTCCCAGGAGCAGAAGCAGGTGCTTACGCTCAAGTTCGTGTTCAACCTGCCGAACGGAGAGGTCGCGACGATCCTCGGGAAGACAGAGGGCGCGATCAAGTCCCTGCAGCATCGCGCGCTCGTCTCCCTGCAGAAGCAGATCAGCAAAGACAACTAGTGGCGCTCGAGGTGGGGATCGTGGGGCTGCCGAGCTCCGGAAAGTCGACGCTCTTCCATGCGCTCACCGGCGCACGAGCGACCGGCGACGTTGGCATGGCGGCGATCCCGGATCCCCGGCTGAGCCGGCTCGCGGGGGTGATTCACCCGCGCAAGGTCACGCCCGCGGCGATCCGGATCGTGGAGGTGCGCGGAACCGGACCGGAGCTCCTCGGCAACCTCCGCCAGGTCGACGCGTTGCTCGTCGTCCTTGACGGCTTCTCGGGCACGCGCGTGCCGGCAGACGACCTGGAGACGCTGCGGCTGGAGCTGCTCGTCGCCGACCGCGACCACGTCGAGCGCAGGCTCGAGCGCGTCGCCAAGCAGGCGAAGTCGGGCGACCTGAAGCTGAAGCAGGAAGTCGCCGAGCTCGAACGCGTGCTCGCGCACGTCGACGCCGGGGGGACGCTGGCCGACTGGCCGGGCGACCCGCCCGAGGAGCTCGAGCCGCTCACGACGAAACCGCTCCTCGCGGTCGAGAACGGGCCGGGTGGGATCGACCTGAAGCTCGAGGCCGAGCTGGCCGAGCTCGGCGACGAGGCAGCGGAGTTCCGCGAGGGCGCGTCCGCGCTCGAGGAGGTCGTGCGCCGGCTGAGCGAGGAGCTCGGGCTGATCAGCTTCTTCACGGCGGGCGACAAGGAGACGCGCGCATGGACGCTCCGGCGCGGCCAGTCGGCGCTCGAGGCGGCCGCGACGATCCATTCCGACATCGCGCGCGGCTTCATCCGCTGCGAGGTGATCCGGTGGGACGACCTCGTCGAGGCCGGCTCGCACGCGGAGGCCGCCCGGGCCGGCCTCCAGCGCCTCGAGGGTAAGACCTACGAGGTTCAGGACGGGGACGTCCTGAATGTCCGTTTCAACGTCTAGCGCCGGTACGGCGCTTAGCAGTCGCAGCCGCAGCCACACCCGCAGCCGCCTTCGCAGCAGCTCATCGCGCACCTCCTTTCATCGATGGGGTTCTATATAATCGACGAATGTCGATGAAGTCAATCGCGACCCTTCCGGCGCTCTGTTGCGGCCCAGCGGCCGAGCCGCTGGCAGTTCACGAACGCGACCAGCTCGCCGCGCGGTTCAAGGCACTCGCCGATCCGACGCGCGTGGCGATCGTCAACCAGCTCTCCGCCGCGGACGAGGTCTGCGTCTGCACTCTCGTCGACGCGTTCAACCTGTCGCAGCCGACGATCTCCCACCACCTGAGGATCCTGCGCGAGGCCGGCCTCGTCGAGTCGACCCGACGGGGCACCTGGGCGTTCTACCGGCTCGTTCCCGACGCGCTCGCCGCGCTGCGCGCGACGCTCGGCGCATGAAGCGCGCGCTCTTCGTCTGCATCGGCAACGCCGGCCGATCGCAGATCGCCCAGGCGTTCTACGAGGAGCTCGGTGGTGAGGCGCGCTCGGCGGGCTCGCGGCCCGAGTCGCGGCTGCACGCAACCGTCGTCGACGCGATGCACGACGTTGGGATCGACATCTCGTCCCGCAGTCCGAAGGGGTTCACCGACGCAGACGTCGAGTGGGCAGACGTCGTCGTGACCATGGGTTGCGGAGACGTGTGCCCGTTCTTTCCCGGCAAGCAGTACGTCGACTGGGAGCTTCCCGACCCGGTCGCGATGTCGCCTGAGGAGGTACGCGTGCTGCGCGACGACATCCGCCGTCGCGTCGCCGAGCTAGCCCGCTGAGATCAGGACGACGCCGGCGAGCGTCAATGCGATGCCCGCCTCTTGCGAGCGCGCGACGCGCTCCGACAAGACGAAGCGGGCGAGGATGACCGTGACGATCGGATAGAGCGAGGCGAGCACCGACGTGACGCTGACGAGCCCGCTCGTCGAGGCCGCGGCGAAGAGGAGATTGCCGAACATGTCGCCGAAGCCGATGAGCGCCAGCCCCGGGAGGACGCGCCGCGGAACGACGATGTTCGGCCGCTTGACCGCGACCGCCAGCATGATGACGCTCGTCGACGCGATGCGGAAGATCAGGGACGCCCACCAGTAGTCGGCGTTGCCTGCGGCGTGCATGAACGGGAAGTAGCCGCCGAAACCGATCGCCGCGAGGATCGCCAACCCGACGCCCGCGGCTAGGCGGGCCTCACCGCCGCTCCGCGGCTCCCACGCGGCGAGGAAGACCCCCAGCAATGCACAGCCGATACCGGCGAGCTGCCAGGCGGAAGGGCTTTCGCCGCTCGCGATGCCCACGATCACCGGCACGACCGCGGAAACGCCGGCGATCGGCGCGACGATGCTGATCGCGCCCACGGCGATCCCGCGGTAATAGGCGAACAGCCCGAGCGTCCCGGAGATCGCGGCCGGGATCGCGAGCAGCGCGACTGCGTCCTGGGGGCCGATCCAGCGCACGGCGACGATGACGGCGATTCCGACGAGGCCGCCGAGCTGCACGTACACGAGCGTCCGCAGCGCTCCGAGCTTGCGGCCCTGCAGCGGCCCGAAGAAGTCCGCGAACCCCCACGACAGGCTCGCGCCCAGCGCGAGAACGATCGCGTCCATCAGCTGAAGCTACCTAGCACGCGACCGTTCTTCGAAGTGCGATCGTCTGTCGAATGTGGTTTAGACGGCGAGCCGGGCCAAGCCCGGCACGCCTCTAAGCGGCGCCGCCGAGTCGGCGCCTTCGTCAGTCAGGTACAGGACGCGTTGCGGCGACCGCGTCGAGCTGGTTCGCGTGGTAGAGCACGGCCGCCTCTGCAGTGCGGGCAGCACGCGCATCGTGGTGCACTGCGATCGCGTGCAGCAGCTCGGCGCGGACGTCCGTCTCGAGCGCGGCCGCGCGTGCCTCGACGAGCCGCAGCCCGAGGTGGACATGCCCGAGCAACCGCCCCTCGTCGGTTTGGCGGAAGGTCGGCCCGGAGGTGAGCTCGGACGTTCGTCCTATGTCGTGCAGCAACGCTGAGGCGAGGAGAAGGTCTCCGCGCAGGCGTTGATGCAGCTGCGCCGTCTCCCGGCAGATCGTCGCGACGCCGACCGTGTGCTCGAGCAAGCCTCCGGCGTACGAGTGATGCGTCTCGGCGGCCGGCAGCCGGCGCAGGGCCGTACGGATCGTCTTGTCGTCGAGGAAGCGCAGCACCGTCGCCCGCAGGCCAGGATGCGAAATCTCGGCCGCGAGGAACTCGAGGAAGCCTTCGAGCTCGTCCGCGTCGCGCCGCATCGCCGGTGCGAGGTCGGCCGGATCGGCGTCGGGCGCCGCCTCCAGCGCGCGGACGTCGACCTGGAGCCGGTCGCGGAACTTCTCCACGCGGCCGAGGACCCGCACGGCATCTCCCTCGACGAAGCGCGAATCGAGCAGCTCGACGTCGTGCCAGACCCGAGCGTCGATCCTGCCGCTCGGGTCGACGAGCTCGAGCGCGAGGTACGGTGCACCGTTCTTCGTCCTCAGCCGCTGCTTGCGCGCAACCGCATAGACGCCTTCCACGACACGCTCTTCAGCGAGCTCCGCGATCGCGCTCACAGTTGGTAGCTTGACCGTCATGGCGGATGTCCGGGCTTTCCGAGCAGACCGCTACGACGAGGCGAAGGCGGGCCCGCTCGGGTCGCTCGTCGCGCCGCCGTACGACGTCATCTCTCCGGCCGAGCGGCGGGAGTACCTGGCCCGGAGCCCGTACAACGTCGTCCACCTGACGCTGCCGGACGACGAGGCCCAGGCGGCACGCGATCTCGGCGACTGGCGGGCGGAGGGTGTCCTCGCCCGCGATGCGCAACCGGGGGCGTGGCTGCTCTCGCAGGAGTACACCGGCCCTGATGGTGTGCAGCGCAGCCGTTCGGGCCTCGTCGCGTCGCTGCGCGCCGAGCCGTACGACCGTGGCATCGTGCTGCCGCACGAGCGCACGCACGCCGGGCCGAAGGAGGGACGCCTGCGCCTGCTGCGCGCGACCCGCACCCAGCTCGAGCCGATCTTCCTCCTCTACGAAGGCGGCTCCGTGGAGCTCCCCGAGCGCGCTCCCGACCTGCAGAACGGCGGCGACCGGCTGTGGCGGGTCGACGAGGTTCCCGACTTCAGCGACACGCAGCTGCTGATCGCAGACGGCCATCACCGTTACGAGACTGCGCTCGCGTACGCCGCGGAAGGAGGCTCGCCCTATCTGATGGTCGTGCTGGTGCCGACTCGCCAGGAAGGGCTGACGATCTTCCCGACGCACCGTGTCGCCCAGCACGTCAACGGGGCGCGCGGAACGCCGATCGCCGAGCCGGGCGACGACCTTCCCGGCGTCGTGCTCTACCGGGACGGGCACTACGAGCTGCTCGAAAGCGATGCGCTCGACGTCGAGGTCGTGGACCGGCTCGCACCGCACGGAGTCACGTACACCCCGCGCCGTGACGAAGCGGTCGCTACGGTCGACCGCGGCGACGCCGAGGCGGCGTTCCTGCTGCGGCCGACGCGCATCGACGACGTCTGGGCAGTCGCTCGGCGAGGCGAGACGATGCCCCAGAAGAGCACCTACTTCTTCCCCAAGCTCACGTCGGGCCTGCTCTTCCATCCGCTTGACTGACTGGCTCGCGCTCTGCCGCGAGGCGGTCGTCGACGTGCGCCGCGTCCTGGTGGAGCTGCCGACGCGCGCGGACCGTGAGCCCGTCGTCGGCCAGGGCGAGGGCGGCGACGAGACGACGGCGATCGACCAGGCCGCCGAGCGTGCGGTGCTCGCCCGCTTCGACGGCGTCGAGGACGTCACCTTCGTCTCGGAGGAGATCGGCCGGCTCGGCGACGGCAGCGTGCATGTCGTGATCGATCCGATCGATGGCTCGCTGAACGCGAAGCGCGGCATCGGCTTCTTCTCCCTCTCGGTCGCGGTCGCCTCAGGCCCGACGATGGGCGACGTCGGGTTCGGGTTCGTGCACGACTTCGGCACGGAGGAGGAGTGGACGGCCACGCGCGGCCAGGGCGCGTTTCTCAACGGCCACGCCCTCGAGGGCGACGGGCCGAAGGACCGCATCGAGATCCTTTCGTTCGAGGCGACACGCACGGCCTCGGTCGCCGAGAAGGCCGCAGCCGTCGTCGATCTCGCGTACCGGCTGCGGATCATGGGCTCGCTTGCGCTCTCCCTCTGCCACCTCGCGGCGGGGCGGGTCGACGCCGTCTGCTCGCTCAAGCCTGCGCGCTCGGTCGACATCGCGGCCGCGCAGCTGCTCGTGCGCGAGCGGGGCCTCTCGATCGACCTCTTCGAGGATCCGCCGTTCGACGTGGCGCCGCTCGACGTGGAAGGGCGTTCACGGGTCGTCGCAGCGGGAACGCCCGAGCTGTGTCAGCAGCTCGCCGCCGCTCTCTCCGCATAGGCTCCTCCGGCTGGAACTACAAATCCTGGAAGGACGAGTTCTACGAGGGGAAGCCGGCGCGCCTATGGCTCCAGCACTACGCGCAACACTTCGACACCGTCGAGGTGAACAACACCTTCTACCGGCTGCCGCTGAAACCGTCGGTCGCGCGCTGGGTCGCGGAGACCCCGCCGGGATTCCTGTTTGCGATCAAGGCGAGCCGCTACCTCACGCACATCAAGCGGCTCACGGACATGCGGGGCGGCCTCGCGCGCTACTACGAGCGCATCGAGCCGCTCGTCCGCTCGCCGAAGCTCGGACCGGTGCTCTGGCAGCTGCCGCCGACCTTCAAGCGCGACGACGACAGGCTTGCGTCTGCGCTTGCTGCGCTTCCACCGGGACGTCACTGCTTCGAGTTCCGTCACGCCAGCTGGTTCGTCGAGCCGGTGTACGAGCTGCTCCGCGCGCACGATGCTGCGCTCGTGATCGGAGACCGTCCCGAGGTGAAGGAGTTCCAGGCGCACGTGTTCACTGCGGACTGGACGTTCGTCCGCTTCCACTACGGTTCGCGCGGGCGCCGGGGGAACTACAGCGAGTCGGAGCTAGAGCAATGGGCGCGGCGCTTCGAGGAGTGGAATCGTGACGTCGACGTCCTCGCCTACTTCAACAACGACTGGGAACTGTTTGCGATTCGGAATGCGTTGTGGCTGAGACGAAGACTGTCAAGCTGAGCTCCCCCGACCGCGTCCTCTACCCGGAGGACGGCGTTACGAAGGGCGACCTGTTCGCGTACTACGAGCAGGTGGCGCCCACCCTTGTTCTGCACCTGCGCGACCGTCCGTTCACGATGAAGCGCTACCCGCACGGCATCGACGGTGAGGTGTTCTTCCAGAAGCAGGCGCCGAAGCACTTGCCGGACTGGATCCCGACGCGCCAGTTCCGTACGTGGCGGCGCGAGGGCGGCTCGCGCCTCGTCGACTTCGCACTCGTGAACTCGCCCGAAGCTGTGCTGTTCATGGTGCAGAACAACTGCATCGACATGAATGCGTGGTACTCACGCGTCGACAAGCCGCACCGTCCCGACTTCGTTCTCTTCGACCTCGACCCGCCCGACGGCGGCTTCGAGCTCGCAATCGAGGTCGCGCATCTGATCCGAGAGCTGCTCGAGGAGGTCGGGCTGCCCGGCTACGTGAAGACGAGCGGCGCAGACGGCATCCACGTCGTGGCGCCGATCGTGCGCCGGGCGAGCTTCGAGCAGACGTACGCCTTTGCGGAGAACGCCTCACGCCTGCTCGAGCAGCGCCATCCCGGCAAGGTCACGACCGAGTGGCTGAAGAAGAAGCGCGAAGGCGTGCTCGTCGACCACCGCCAGAACGGCTGGGGGAAGACGATCGCCTCCGTCTACAGCGTCCGGCCCAAGCCCGGAGCACCCGTCTCGACCCCCCTCCACTGGGACGAGCTGACGCAGGACGTCCGGCCGCGCGAGTTCACGATGCAGGTGGCTCTGGAGCGGATCGAGCGTCAGGGAGACCTCTTCGCGCCGGTGCTGGAGGAGCCGCGTCCCCTCGGTGCGGCTGCGACCAGGTTGGAGCGGCTAACCTCAAAGGCGTGAGCGAGCCCAGTCGCGACGAGATCCTGCGCGCGCTCGAGCGCGTGATCGACCCGGAGCTGAAGCGCCCCGTCACGGAGCTCGACATGGTGCGCGGCGTCGAGATCGACGGCGGCGATGTCCGCGTGACGATCGCGCTGACGGTGGCGGGCTGCCCGCTGCGCGACTCGTTCCAGCAGCAGGTCGCTGACGTTCTGCGCGACGTTCCGGGCGTCGAGCGCGTCGCCCTCGGCTTCGACGTGATGACGCCGGAGGAGCGGCAGGCGCTGACGACCAAGCTGCGCGCCGGCTTCCAGGGACGCGGCCAGGGACTGTCCCTGGATGTTTCCACGCGGGTCGTGGCCGTTTGCAGCGGGAAGGGCGGCGTCGGCAAGTCCACACTCGCCGCCAACCTCGCCGTCGCGATCGCGCAGACCGGCAAGCAGGTCGGAATCCTCGACGCCGACGTGTACGGCCACTCGATTCCGCACGTGCTCGGCATCCGCCAGAAGCCGGTGCTCGTCGACAAGATGATCGTGCCGCCGGTCAAACACGACCTCAAGTTGATGTCGATCGGCTTCTTCCTCGACGACAATCAGCCGGTGATGTGGCGCGGGCCCATGCTGCACCGCGCACTCGAGCAGTTCCTGTCCGACGTGCACTGGGGGCAGGTGGACGTGCTCGTGGTTGACATGCCGCCGGGGACCGGCGACGTCGCGATCTCGCTCGGGCAGCTGCTGCCGCGCGCCGAGACGCTCGTGGTGACGACGCCGCAGCCGGCCGCCCAGGAGGTCGCGTCTCGCGCCGGCGCGATGGCGCAGAAGACCGGCATGCGCCTGATCGGCGTCGTCGAGAACATGACGGGCGACGTTTTCGGCTCCGGCGGCGGCGAGCGGCTCGCACAGGAGCTCGGGGTGCCGGTTCTCGGACATGTACCGCTCGATCCGCTGTTGCGCGAATGCGGCGACGCCGGCGAGCCGCTGCTGGTCGCGGCGCCCGAGTCGTCGAGCGCGCAGGCGTTGCGCGCGATCGCCGATGAGGTGCTGGCGCTCCAACGCGGCTCGATCGTCAAGTCCCTGCCCGTCCTCTCCTGACGGACGACGCCCACGCCCGGCTGAGCGCGCTCGGCTTTGCCGAGAACGACGTGCGCACGCTCGCCGACCATTTCCTCGACGCCGAGGGGCGCGGTAAGAAGGGCCACGGGCTGACGCGGATCGACTGGCTCGAGACGCTCGACGGCTTCGACCCCCGGGCCGAGCCGGAATGCGTCCTGAGCGAACCGGGTTTCCAGCGCTGGGAAGGTCGCGGGGCGCTCGGTTACATCACCCTCGCCGCGATCTGCGACGCGCAGCTCGCCGATCCGCCCGCCCATGCACGCGTGGTTGTCGCGCACGAGTGTTTTCCCACGGGGATGCTCGGCCACTACGTTCGCCGGCTTGCCGAAGGAGGTCTCGTCGCCGTGCTGACCTCGACCTCACCGCCGCGGCTCGGGCATCCAGAGGGCGGCCCGAAGCTCGCAAGCACGAGCCCGCTCGCGATCGCGATCCCGAGCTCCGACGGCAGACCGCTCGTCAGCGACGTCTCGATGGGGCGCGTCACGTACGGCGACGTCCTTGCCGGCAAGGCTTCGGAGGACGAGCTCGTCCCCTTCGGCGGCGAGCATGCGCACAAGGCGTTCGCGCTCGCGATTGCGTTGCAGCTGCTCGTGGACGCCCTCGTCGTCGACGGCTACGGCGCCGTGCTCATGGTTGCACGGGCCGAGGGAGATCCCGTCCCGGCCTTGCGTGCGCTCGTTCCCGGAATGCGGCTGCCGGGCGACGCGTGATCGCGCTCCCGCCTGCGATCGTCGCCGGAGAGATCGTGCGCCTGCAGACGCGTCAGCACGTCGTCGCGCTGACGTTCGACGGCGGCGGGAACGCGGACGGCGCGAAGGGCGTGTTGACCGTCTTGCGCCGCCAGAACGTGCCGGCGACGTTCTTTCTGACCGGCCACTTCGTCCAGAGCTTTCCGCGGCTTTCGCGTGTGATCGGCCGCCGCTATCCCATCGGGAATCACACTGTCGATCACCTCGACATGCTGCGGCTGTCGCCCGGTGCGGCGAGGCGCGAGGTCACGCGCGCGGCAGCGATGATCCAGCGCGCCACCGGCCGCGACACCCACCCGTACTTCCGCTTTCCGTACGGCTCGCGCAACGCTCGAACGCTGCGGCTGGTGAACGACCTCGGCTACGCATCGGTGCGCTGGACGGTCGACAGCTTGGGCTGGATGGGGCTCTCGCAGCAGAGCGTCGGCGGGGCCGCGCGCCGCGTGCTGCAGAACCTCGTCCCCGGCGAGATCGTCCTGATGCATCTGGGCTCGTCACGCGATCACAGCACGATCGACGCGAAGGCCCTGCCGGCGGTGATCCGGCTCGTTCGCGCGCGCGGCTACAGGTTCGTCACTCTGGCGGGGATCCGAGCACCGCGCTAGGCATCGCGTGCGATCCCGCCTGGAGGACGGCGGGCTTTGCCCGCACGTCCGATCTGACTAATCGACTGGTCACACCGACGTCTCGCCGGGCGTCATCAGTCTGCTGAAGCGCGGGTCGTCTCGTAGCGACTCGAGGTCGCTGTCCTGCTTCGCCCACTCGCGGAAGCGCGGATTCTCGAAAGCGTGCTCGAGGTGCCCGAGCGCAGCCTCACGGTCGCCCATCAGCGCCTCGACGCACGCCAGGTCGTAGACGAGGCCGAGATTGTCCGGATGGTGCTCGAGGCCTTCGAGCAGCGAAGCTTTCGCGTCCTCGTAGCGCTTCTCCCTGAGAGCTGGAGCGCCGGCAAAGGCGAACTCCCACGGCGAGACGCGGAACGGCGCGCCGCGCTCCCCTCCGATCGCGAGCACCGTGGTGCCGTCTACCACGGCGCGCGCTCCTCGACGCTCCTTGGCGTCGTCGAGGAAGACGCAGGTCCCCACGGTCGCGTCGATCTCCTCGCCGTCGACGGTGAACGTCGCCCGGCCGGTGACGACGACGTAGAGCTCCTCGTGGTGTCCCGCGCCGTCGCCTGTCTCATCGTGCTCCTCGACGACGAGCTCGCCTGCGTCGGCCGTGTAGGCATTGATGCCGAACGCCTCGATCCCGAGCGTCCGCCGCACCGGACGCCACTGCAGCTCGCCGCCGACGACCGCGATCGGCTCGATCTCCTGGATCCGGGCGACCCTCACGAGCTCGCCTTGCGCAGAGCGTCGAGCACGATCGGATCGATCCGCGACACGCCGTCGACGCGCTCCTCGAGGTTGGCGGCCCCGGCCCAGTCGTCGAACGCCTGCTGCAGCTCGCCCGCGTGGCCGAGGCTCGCGAGCCGCTCGCGCAGCTCCTGCTGGAGCGTGTCGTCGACGGCGACCCAGTCCTCTTGCGGCGTCGCCCCGAAGAGCTCTTCGTGCAGCGAGAAGAGACGCCCTAGCTCGGCGATCGGGCGAGCGTGGTCGTCGACGCGCAGGTCGATCACGGTGTCGGAGAGCTTCGCGTAGCCGGCGTCCTTCTCGACGACGAGAAGCGACGCCGACTGCTGCCCGCGCCGGTCGCCGCCCGCGGCTTGAGCGGCGGCGAGGCACTCGATCAGCCGCTGGCCCAGCTCGAGGTGCGCGTTGGACTCGAACGTGGCCGCCAGCGCGTCGACCGTCGCTTCGGAGACGAGGATGTTTCCCTGCGCCGCGTAGCACTCGCCGGTGTGCCCGCCCGCCCAGTCGTGGCAGCCCTTGCCCGTGAACGTCGCGGCGCGCCCCGCCCCGTCGACAACGCCGACCTGGCGCTCGTCGCGGCCCTCATCGGCCGATGTGAGCGCCTTGATCACCTCCTCGGCTGTGCGTCCCTCGCGCAGGAGCGCCAGCCCGTCCGGGCCGTAGCGCGGGTTCGCGTACGCCTGCGTCGCGATCGCGCCGACCTGCGGCTCCGCCCATGGGACGACCGAGCCGACTGCGAGGAACTTCGACTGCACCGCGGCGCCCCACTGACCTGCGGGGAGGTCGCACGCGACGATCGAGTACGTCGCGACAACGGGCTCAGGGGCCATACGTGAGCTCGCGCAGGTCGACGTCGAGCAGGTCGCGGCGGTCCGGCGGCACGAGAGCTGCCGCGACTTCGGGATGGGCGAGCGCCGCCTTGATCTCCTCGGCGCTGCGTGCGCGCACGACGATGGGCCGGCCCGCCTCGTGCGCCTCGTGCAGGCGGTCCGTCTCGGAGATGTCGTGGAGCACGAGCGCGTCGTCGAGGTCGAGCTCGCCCTCGACCGCGATCTCGGGCACGCGCCTCCCCGTCGCGCCGAACCAGCGTTCTCTCACAGCGTGACCGAGTCTCCCGGGTCGACTGCCTCGACCTCGACGCCGGGCGCGTTCTGCTTCAGCTCGTCCGGCGTGCCGGCAAGCAGTGGGAATGTCCCCCAGTGACACGGGACGACGCGCTTGACGCCCAGCAGCTCACAGGCGACGCCGGCCTCGCGCGGATCCATGGTGAAGTGCCCGCCGATCGGCAGCACCGCGACGTCCGGCGAGTAGATGCGCCCGATCAGCTGCATGTCGCCGAAAACGCACGTATCGCCGGCGAAATAGACCTTCTTGCCGTCCTCGAGCTCCACGACGATCCCCGCCGCTTCACCGAGGTAGTCGCCGCCGTCGGACGCGCTCGAGTGGAAGGCGTTCACGAGCGTGAACTTGATCCCCTCGGCCTCGACCGTTCCGCCCTTGTTGGGACCGGGCATGTCGTCGGTCTGCGCTCCCTGCCCCTTGAGCCAGCCCTTGAGCTCGACCATCGCCACGATCGGCAGCGGACCGTGCTTCTTGCTCAGGTCGACCACCGAGCCGACATGGTCTCCATGCCCGTGCGTCACCGCGATCACGTCGCAGCGGTCGGGATCCTTCTCCGAGTCGGGGCACTTGGGGTTGTCGAACCACGGATCGACGTAGACACGCTTGCCGCCGGGCGTGTCCAGGCGGAAGGAGGCATGTCCAAGCCAGGTCAGGGTCGCGTCGGCCATCGAGCTCCTTTCGTTCGGCACTGGGCGGAGGAAAAGCCAGGGAGTCGCTTGCGACGCCTGTAGAAGAGGGACGTGCGGGCTTTGCCCGTACGTCCGATTTAACTAACAGCCTTGGGTCGCCGCCATCAGAAGGCGCGATCCAAACGGGTAAAGGAACGTCCGAGGGCAGCGCGAAGCTTGGGCGGGATGGCCCGCCGAGCGCTCCCGGCCCTGCTCGCGCTGATCGCCCTCCTCGCCGACCTCTCCGGCGACCACGGCCTTGCTCTCGGCTTCGTCCTTGCCGCCATCCCAGCGGCCTTCGTCTTGGCGCTGGAGTGCTACGGCGACACGCTCGAGGCCCGTTGCGGCGGCGTCCGGCCGCTCGTCGCGGCCGGCGGGCTCGTGCTGCTCGTGCTCAGCGCCGCGCTCCGCAGCCCGGCGGTCGTGGGCGGCGTGCCGCGGCTCGCGATCTCCGCGATCGTCCTCTGTCTGCTGCTCTATGCAGGGGCTTTGCTCGCTGCGCTCTTCTCGTCGCCGCAGCCGATGAAGGTCTCCGTCGAAGAGTCGGAACCAGAGCGACTCGCGGCGTAGTTCGGTTAACCGCACCGCGAGACGCCAGCCCTCCGCCCTACCGAAACCGCTACAACCTCAAAGGTGCTAGCTCGTCTCGCGCACGTCGTACACAGAAGGCGCGCAATCGTCGTCAGCCTCTGGGTGGTCCTGACGATCTTCGGCGCGTTCTCCGCGGCCAAGGTCTCGCATCGCTGGTTCGAGTCGTTCTCGATTCCCGGCTACTCGGCGTACGAGACGAACCAGAAAGTGCTGAAGACCTTCGGGACCGGGGAACGGCCGCCGTTCGTCGCGGTCTTCCATTCGAACGGCGACATCACCAAGGTGAACCTGGAGCGGTCCATCGACAGGGCGGCGGGAGTGAATCCGGGCTCGCGTGTGAGCTCCTACGTGAACACGCACAACGCCATGTACCTGTCGAAGGACCGGCACACCGCCTTCGCGGAGATCTATCCGCCCGGCGAGAACAACTTCACCGAGGACGTGCACATCAACGACGTGCGCTCCGCGCTTGCCGCGAACGCTCCTCCCGGCGTGACGACGCACCTGACGGGACTGCTCCCGCTCGAGGATGCGTCGAGCGGCGGCGGCAGCGGCCCGAGCGTGCTCACCGAGGCCCTGATCGGCGGCGGTGGGGCGCTCATCATCCTGCTCTTCGTCTTCGGAACGGTTCCCGCCGTCGCGATGCCGCTGGCGATTGCGCTGGCCGCGATCCTGAACACGTTCACGCTCGTCTGGGGCCTGACGTACATCACAGACGTCTCGATCGTCGTGCAGTTCCTGATCGCGCTGGTCGGTCTCGGCGTCGCGATCGACTACGCGCTCCTGATGATTTTCCGCTTCCGCGAGGAGCTCGCCGCAGGCGAGGACCTCGAGACCGCGCTCACCGAGACGATGACCCACGCCGGCCGGTCCGTGATCGTCTCGGGCACCACGGTCGCCGTGGGCCTGCTGAGCATGGTCATCCTGCCGCTGCCGTTCATCCGCTCGATCGGGATCGGCGGCATGCTCATCCCCGCCGTCTCGGTGCTGGTGTCGATCACGCTGCTGCCCGCGATGCTCTCCTTCCTAGGGCTGCGGATCAACAAGCTTCGGGTGATGCCGAAGCGGATGGTCGCAGTCAGCGATCCCGAGACGAGCTGGTGGGGACGGTGGGCGAGCTTCGTCGTTCGCCGCCCGTGGCCGGTCGCTGCCGTCGGCACCGCCATCGTCGGCTTGCTCCTCTTCTACGGCCTGCAGCTGAACCCCAGCGAAGCGCAGGCGAAGGACTTTCCCGGAAAGGGCGACGCCATCACCGGCCGGCAGATGCTGGCCGACTCCGGCATCTCGCCGGGCGCGATGAAGCCGTTCGTGATCCTCTCGTCGAAGTCCGACGTCGCCGAGGTCGTCTCGGGCGTGCAGGACGTGCGCGGCGTCGAGGGCGCGGCCGCTCCGACGGGCTGGAGCAAAGACGGCAAGGCGCTGGTCGAGGCGATCCCGTCCGACGACGGCTCGAGCAAGCCCGTGCGCGGCACGATCGACCGCGTCAAAAACGCATTACCGCCGGGAGCAACCCTGGGCGGTGTTGCGCCCGAGGACCGCGACTTCGTCCATGCCGTCTACGGGAACTTCGGCTACGTCCTGCTGTTCGTGATCCTGCTGACGTACGTGCTACTCGCGCGCGCGTTTCGCTCGCTGCTCCTGCCGCTGAAAGCCGTGATTCTCAACCTCGTGTCGCTTGGCGCGGCGTACGGGATCATCGTGTTCATCTTCCAGCAGGGACACGGCTCCGAAGCGATCTGGAACGTGCCCGCGACGCAGTCGATCATCCCGTGGATCCCGTTGATGATCTTTGCCTTCCTCTACGGGCTCTCGATGGACTACGAGGTCTTCATGCTCACGCGCATGCGCGAGGCGTACGACGAGACCGGCGACACGAAAACGGCGATCCAGCTCGGCCTTGCGCGCACGGGCAAGCTGGTCACGAGCGCCGCCCTCGTCCTGATGTTCGCGTTCTTCGTGCTCTCGACGAGCCCGGGCACGGACATCAAGCAGTTCGGCATCGGCCTCGCGGCCGGGATCATCTTCGACGCGACGGTGATCCGCGCACTGCTGGTGCCGGCGCTCGTGCGTCTGATGGGCCGCTGGAACTGGTGGCTGCCGCAATGGGCTGCGCGGCCGCTGCGAACGCGTCCGAGCGCGCCTGCGCCGGAAGCGCGGCCGATTCCGGAATCGGCTTAAAGGCAAAGGCTGGGGTCAGACCCCTTCGGGGTCAGACCCCCCACGGCAAGCTGTTGACCGCGTGCTTGCAGAGGTCGATTAGCGGCTGCACCGCGAAGAAGGACCCGACCGTCACGACGAGGCAGGTGACGACCGCTGTCTGCAGGAGCGTCTCGCGGGGCGGTGAGCCGCCGATCGGCGCGAGCTGCAGATCCTCCGTGCGCCGCATGAACATCGCGCGCACGAGCCCGAGGTAGTAGTAGAGGCTGACGAGTGTCGCCAGCACGCCGACGATCACGAGCCACGTCCAGCCGTGCTCGTACGCCGCGGCGAAGACGTAGAACTTCCCGACGAAACCGCCCGTGAGCGGGAACCCCGCGAACCCGAGCAGGAATGCCCACATCGAGATGCCGAGCAGCGGGCGCTCCCACCCGAAGCCGGCCATGTTCTCGAACGTCACGGGCACGCCGAGCTCCCGCTCGCGCGCCGCGACGACGGCGAAGGCGCCGACTGACATGGCCGTGTACGGGATGAGGTAGTAGAGGAGCGCTCGGCCGCCGAGCGGCGAGTTCGCCGAGACGCCGATCAGCATGAAGCCGGCTTGCGAGATGGACGAGTACGCGAGCATCCGCTTCACGCCGCGCTGCACGAGCGCCGCGAGGTTCCCGACGACGAGCGAGCACACTGCGATCACCGCGATCGCCACCGTCCAGAGGTGCGCGTTTGCGGGGAACGCCGTCACGAGGACGCGGAGCGTCACCACGAGCGCGGCAGTCTTCGTCGCGGCGGCCATGAACGCCGTCACCGGCGTCGGCGCACCCTCGTAGACGTCCGGGGTCCACATGTGGAACGGCGCGGCGGAGGCCTTGAAGGCGAGCCCGGCGATCAGCATCGCGAGACCGAAGACGAGCAGCGCGTTGTCCTGGGCGCCGGCAGCCGCGATGCCGGGGAAGTCGAGCTTCCCCGTCGCGCCGTACACGAGTGCCGAGCCGAACAGCAGCACCGCCGAGCCGAAGCCGCCGATGACGAGGTACTTGAGCGCGGCCTCGAGCCCGCCGAGCCGGTCGCGGTCGATCGCGCAGAGGATGTAGAGCGAGATCGAGAACCACTCGAGTGCGAGGAAGAGGGTCATCAGGTTGTTCGCGCCGACGAAGAACGCCATGCCGGCGCCGGAAGCCGCGAGCAGCGCGTAGTACTCGGCGGCGTGGTCCTCTCGCGCGCGCTCGCGATAGGCGACCCCGGTCACGAGCAGTCCCGTCCCGGCGACGATCATCGTCGCGAGCGCCGTCAGGCGATCGCGGTTGAACGCATCCGCGACGACCCCATGGCCGTCGGCTGACTTCACGTACAGCGCGACGCCGAAGCCGAAGGCGGCGGCATAGCCGAGGCCACACACGCCCGCCGCGACGCCCTTCCGCCACGACCGTGGGACGAGCACCGCACAGAGCAGGGCGACGCCTGCCGCCACGAGCAGCGAGTCGACCGGAGCGAGCGCGAACCAGTCGACGTGGGGCTTCGGAATCACTTGAACTGTCCCGCCACGTCGGCGGCGCCGTGGTCGCCGCGGAAGGAGTGTTGAGTTATCGCCGCCGGCCAGATCGACAGCGCCAGCAGGCACGCGATCATCGGCACGGTCACGCCGAGCTCCGCCGGGCGCAGGTCGAGCGCCGAGTCGGAGACGGCCGAGCCGACCTCGCGGTGGAGCACCGCGGAGACCACCCGCAGCACGTACATCGCCGCGAGCACGATTGCGACGGCGCCCGCCACAGCCCAGCCCCAGCCGCGCTGGAACACGCCGGCGAGGATCAGGAACTCACCGGCGAACGCCGAGGACAGTGGCACGGCCAGGGCGATCACGCCGGTCGTCAGCAGCATCGTCGCGAGCGCCGGCCGCCCGCGGGCCATCCCGCCCAGCCGCCCCAGCTCTCCGGTGAGCGCGCGCCGCTCCACCATCCCGGCCAGCAGGAAGAGCGTCGCCGAGACCAGCCCGTGGTTGACCATCTGCAGAACGGAGCCGTCGAGGCTGAGGTCGTTGACGGCGAAGACGCCCATGATGATCAGACCCATCTGCGCGAGCGAGGAGTAGGCGATCACCCCGCGGAGGTCGGGGGCGCGGAACGCGAGCAGCGAGCCGTAGATCAGGCCGATCGCGGCGAGCGCGAGGATCGGCGCGCGAAAGTCGTGCGCCGGCCCGGGGAACTTCGTCACCGCGATGCGCAGGAAGCCGTAGGCCGCCGCCTTGGAGACGACGCCCGAGAGAACGGCCGCCACCTCGGGCGAAGACTCGCGGTAGGCGTCCGGCAGCCACCCATGGAGCGGGAAGAGCGGCGCCTTGATGGCGAAGGCGGCGACGAAACCGAGGAAGATCCACTGGCTCGAGCTCTGGCCGATCTGCACGAGGTCGAAGGTGTGCTCCGAGAGCCCGTACACGACGATCGAGGCGAGCATCAGCAGCGACCCCGCCATGGTGTAGAGCACGAACTTGAGCGTTGCGCCCATCCGTCCCGGTCCGCCCCACACGCCGACGAGCACGTAGAGCGGGATCAGCATCGCCTCGAAGAACGCGTAGAAGAGCAGCAGGTCCTGCGCGGCGAACACGCCGACGATTGCGCCCATGAGGAACAGCATCAGTCCCATGTAGGCGCGGATGCGCTCGCGGCCCGCCCAGAAGCCGTACGTGATCGTCGCCGCCATGACGACAACGGTCAGCCCGATCAACCAGACGGAGAAACCGTAGACCCCGACGTGGTACGAGACATTCAGGTCGCTGAACCATGTGTGCTGGTCGGAGAACTGCAGCCCGCCTTGCGCGAAGTCGTACCGCACGAGCAGCTGGATCCAGATGCCGACCTCGGCGAGCGCCGCGAGCAGCGCCAGCGCGCCGGCGGAGACCGGGTTCAGCGGCAGCACCCACACGATCAGGGCAGCTGCGAGCGGAAGGCAGATGAGGAGCGTGGTCACTTGACGATCACGAAGACGACGGCGAGGACGGCGACGCTCGACGCGATCGCGAGGGCATACGTGCGCAGCAGGCCGGTCTGGACGCGCGCGACGAGCCCGCCGAGGTCGCGCGTGTCGTCGCCGAGGTCGCGGCCGCTGTCGGCGATCACCGGCTGCTCGATGCCGCGGCGCAGCAGGTTCGCGAGGAAGACCGACGGTGCGTAGAAGAGCGCGTCGTACGCCTCGTCGAACCAGAACTTGTGCTCGAACGTCCGCTGGGCCCAGGCGATGCGCGGCACGGCCACGCGCTTCGCGCCGTAGATCGCCCAGGCGACGGCGATGCCGCTCAGGCCGAGCAGCAGCGAGAGCGCAATCGAAAGCCACTCCTGCCACGACGCCGGCGAGACGGTCGGCTCGGCGACCGTCTGCAGCCACGTCTCGACCGGATGCCACCACGGCGAGAACTGGATCCAGCCGCCGACGATCGACAGAACGCTGAGCACGCCGACCGGAATCGCCAGCGAGACTGCGACGACGTCACGGCCGAGTGGGTGGAAGTGCTCGCGCACGAACGCGCTCGGCTCGCCCCAGAAGACGATGAAGAGCAGGCGGAACGTGTAGAGGCCGGTGAGCAACGTGCCGATCAACCCGGCCGCCCAGAGCAGGTAGCCGTACCACCCTCCGTGCGCCAGCGCCGCGGCGAGGATCGAGTCCTTCGAGAAGAAGCCGGCGAACGGGAAGATGCCCACGAGCGCGAGCGACCCGATCAGGAATGCCCAGTACGTCTTCGGCGCGAGTTGCCGCAGCCCGCCCATCTTGCGGATGTCCTGCTCGTTCACGAGCGCGTGGATGACGATGCCGGCCGCCATGAAGAGCAGCGCCTTGAAGAAGGCGTGCGTCATCAGGTGGAACATCGCGTTCGGGTACGAGCCGACGCCCGCGCCGACGAACATGTAGCCGATCTGCGACATGGTCGAGTAAGCGATCACGCGCTTGATGTCGACCTGCACGAGCGCGATCAACCCGGCCACGAGCAGGGTCAACGCGCCCAGGCCCGCGGCGAGGTCGGCGATCTTCGGAGCCGCCTCGAAGATCGCATGCGTGCGGGCGATCAGGTACACGCCGGCGGTGACCATGGTCGCCGCATGGATGAGGGCGCTGACCGGCGTCGGGCCCTCCATCGCGTCCGGAAGCCACGTGTGCAGCGGGATCTGCGCCGACTTCGCGACGGCGCCGCCGAGCAGCCCGAGCGCGACGAGATTCGTGACCGTCGAGCTGAACTCGCCGCCGAGGATGCCGAACTCGAGCGAGTTCCCCTCCTTGATCAGCAGGAAGAACGCGAGCGCCATCGTCGCGTCGCCGATCGCGTTCATCACGAACGCCTTCTTCGCGGCTGCGACCGCGCTCGGCCGCTCGTGCCAGTAGCCGATCAGGAGGTACGAGGAGAGGCCGACCATGCCCCAGCCCGCGAGCAACAGCAGCAGGTTGCCGCCCTGCACGAGCAGCAGCATCGAGAAGACGAACAGCGCCATATAGGCGAAGTAGCGGCGCTCCTCGTCGTCGCCGTCCATGTAGCCGATCGAGTACCAGACGATCAGTGCGCCGACGCCGCTGACGACCAGCATCATGAAGACGGAGAGCGGATCGATGAGGACCTGGAGGCCCGACTGGTACGAGCCGCCGGTGACCCAGGTCCAGGCCGTCGACAGGATCTCGCGCTGCGAGCTGTCGCGCCCGAGCAGCCCGATGAACGACGCGACGGCGCCCCCGAAGGCGACGAAGCAGGAGGCCGTCGCGAGAAAGCCCGCCGTCCGTCGCGACACACGCACGCCGCCGAGCGTGATCAGGCAAGCGGCGACGAGCGGGGACAGCAGGCAGATCCAGGCGCCGTAGACCATCAGCCGCGGAGCGTGTTGAGGCGGTCGACGTCGAGCGTCACGCGCTTGCGGTTCAGCGCCACGACCAAACCGAGGCCGACGACAACCTCGGACGCGGCAACGGCCATGACGGCCAACGCGAAGATCTGGCCGCCGCCGTCACCCAGATTGCGGGAGAAGCCGATCAGGGCGAGGTTGGCGCCGTTGAGCATGATCTCGAGCGAGAGCAGCACGATCAGCGGGTTCCGGCGCAGCAAGACACCCAATGAGCCGGTCGCGAAGAGGAACCCGGCGACCGCGAGATACCAGGAGATTTCCGGGCCGAGCAGCGCGATCACAACGAGGGAACCTCCTCGGGACTGCGCCGCGAGTGCGCGCCCAGGATGACGCCGCCGACCGCTGCGACGAGCAGCACGATCGACGTGATCTCGAACGCGAGCAGGTGGTCGGTCAGGAAGAGCCGTCCGATGTATGCCGGCGTGCCGAACGTCGCGTCAACGTGCTCGGAGTGTGCGAGCTGACCGCTCGCCTTCAGGCTGATCACGACGACGATCTCGACCAGCAGCGCACCGGCGGCAAGGACCGCGCCGACCGCCTGCCAGCCCGGGCCTCCCATCCACGGCGACTCGCTTCGTGGGCCGATGTAGGCGATGACGAAGAGGAACATCACCATCACGGCGCCGGCGTAGACGAGCACCTGCGCTGCGGCGACGAACTCGGCGTTCAGCAGCAGGTAGAGCACCGCGAGCGAGCCCAGGTTCCCGATCAGCGCCAGCGCCGAGTAGAACGGGCTCGAGAACGACACGACCGCTACGCCCGAGCCGAGACAGGCGAACGCCGCGACGATCCAGACCATCCAGACGACCACGTTTCCTGCGGACGCGACGAGCATCAAGAGTGCGTCTCGTAGTAGGGAATCGGCGTGTCGTAGAGGTCAGGATCCGCGACCGGCACGCGCTTGATCGGCTCGGCGAGCAGCATGTCCTTCGTGTAGATCAGGTCGTCGCGCGAGTACTCGGAGATCTCGAACTCGTTGCCGAGCGTGATCGCGTCGAACGGACAGGCAAGCTCGCAATAGCCGCAAAAGATGCAGCGGCTCATGTTGATCTCGTAGATGCGCGCATACCGCTCACCGGCCGAGACGCGATTCTCCGGGGTGTTCTCGGCGGCGACGACGCGGATGCAGTCCGCGGGGCACGCGGCCGCGCAGAGTGAGCAGCCGACGCACTTCTCCAGCCCGTTCTCGTGGACGTGCAGCCGGTGGCGGCCGCGGAAGCGCGGGTAGACCGGCCGCTTGTATTCCGGGTACTGCTGCGTGATCGGCTTCTTGAACAGCTGCCGGAACGTGACGGCGAAGCCCTTGACTGTGTCGAGCGGCTGAGGCATCAGTGCACCCAGACCACGAGCAGTGCGGTGATGACGGCGTTGATCGTCGCGACGGGCAGCAACACTTTCCAGCCGAAGCGCATCAGCTGGTCGTAGCGCAGGCGCGGGACCGACGCGCGGATCCAGATGAAGATCGAGACGAGGATGAACACCTTCAGCACGAACCAGAGCGGGCCGAGCGGTGCCCATGGGCCGTGCCAGCCCGCGAAGAACAGCGTTACCGCGAGCGCGGAGAGCGTGATCATGTTGACGTACTCAGCCGTCTGGAAGAGCCCCCAGCGCATGCCGCCGTACTCCGTGTGGTAGCCGGCGACGAGCTCGGTGTCCGCTTCGGGGAGGTCGAACGGCGGCCGGCTCGTCTCGGCGATCACGGCGAAGAAAAAGACGAGCATCCCGGCGAGCTGGGGGATGAAGAACCAGATCGTCGCGCCCTGCTTGTTGACGATCTCGACGAGGTTGAGCGACTGGCCCATCAACACGACGCCCAGCACTGACAGCGCGAGCGACACTTCGTACGACACCAGCTGCGCGCACGTCCGCATCGAGCCGAGCAGGGAGTACTTGGACTCCGACGCCCAGCCGCCGATGATCGCGCCGTACACACCGACGGAGCCGAGCGCGAACAGCAGGATCAACCCGATCGACACGTTCGCGATCTCACCGTTGACGTGGTAGTGCCAGATCTGCCAGCCGGCGCCGAACGGGATCACCGCGAAGGCCGCGAGCGCCGTGAACATGGCGATGACCGGCGCGGCGATGTAGAGCGAGTCGCGCGCGGCCACGGGAAAGAAGCTCTCCTTGCGGATCAGCTTGATCAGGTCGGCGATCGGCTGCAGCAGCCCGAACGGACCGGCGCGGTTTGGCCCGTAGCGCAGCTGCATGCGCCCGAGCAGCTTGCGCTCGAGCCAGGTCGTGTACGCGAACGCGAGCATCACGAGGTTGACGATGATCCCCGCCTTGATCAGGGAGATCCACCAGGGCTCGCCGTTGTTCACGTCGCTAGCTCCACGGACGGTTGCAGGTCGCCGGCGTGCTCGTCGGCGATGCGGACGATGCCCGCGCGGAGGTCCTCGCTGATCCGCGCGCGCAACGTGACCGATGTGCCGTTCGAGCGCACGGTCACTTCGTCGCCGTTGCGGATACGCCGGTCGGTCGCGTCGTGCCGCGAGAGCTCGACCTCCGCGAGCGGACGCTGGAACTGCAGCTCCGGGGTGCGCTCGACGGCCGGTCCGGAGAACAGCGGCCGGTAACGAATGAGCTGCAACCCCGACGGCTCGGGGTCTGACCCCGAAGGGGTCTGACCCGAGCCTTTGTCGTCGGTTGCGGGAGGCAACTCCGCCAGCTCGCCGACGGCGCCGAGGAGAATCCCGCCGAACGCGATGGCAGAGACTTCCTCGAAGACCGCCGACGGATACGGAGACACCTCGACGCCGAAGCGCTCGGCGAGACGCGAGATCCAGACGAGCTCGTCGGGCGCCGGCGGGATGACCGTGCGCCGGAGCCGCTGCACACGGCCCTCGAGGTTCACGTACGTGCCGTCCCGCTCCAGGTAGCTCGTGCCGGGGAGGACGAGATCGGCCCAGCCGCCGGCGAGACCGTGGAACATCGAGATCACGAGCACGCGCTCGGCCTGCTCCGCCAGTGCGCGGACGGCGGGATTCGCGGCAGCCTCGTCACCCGAGACGATCAGCAGGGCGATCGGATCCGGGTTCGCCGCCTCGGCGTCCGCCGCCGCGGCCCACGCGTCGCAGACCCCGCGGGTGTTCGCCGTCTCCGGCAGGTAGAAGGCGCCCCTCGCGCCGGTGCTCTCTGCGAGGGCGGCTACCCGCGCGCCGCCGTCCCCGTCCGGGCCGCACCAGACCAGGATCGCGTTGGCGGCCTCGCCGAGCTCGCCGATCGACGTGACGACGCGCGCCCCGTTCCGCTTCGCCTGCTTGATCCAGAGCTCCACGATCGGCGCGCGCTCGACGACCGGCGCGTCGCCGAGCAGGGCGATGGCGTCGGCGTCTGCGATCGCCGACAGCGGCAGGCGCAACGAGTCGAGCGCGTCGGAGATCTCCTCCGGAAGCACGGCGGTGTGCGAGTCGAGCCCGCGGCGCAGCAGTTTTGCAAGCGCATACGCCTGCTCGACCGTCTCCGAGCCGGAAAGGGCCGTGACGACACGCCCGTGCGCAGCGCGGAGCAGCTGCTCGGCTTCGTCCAGCGCGCGCTCCCAGGAGATCTCCTCGAAGCCGCGGCGGCGCACACGCAGCAGCGGGTCGCGCAGGCGGTCCTCGGCGTTCAGGTGCCGGTATGCGAAGCGGCCCTTGTCGCAGAGCCAGCCCTGGTCGACCTCGGGATGATTGCGAGACAGGATGCGCTTGACCTTTCCCTCGCGCGTCGTGACGTTGACGTTGCAGCCCACGGGGCACAGGCCGCACACGCTCGGCACGTCCTGGATCTCCCATGGCCGTGCTTCGAAGCGGTACGTCGTCGACGTCAGCGCGCCCACCGGGCAGAGCTCGACCACGTTGCCCGTGAACGGCGCGCGGTACGGCTCGTCCTCGAAGGTCGCGATCTGCGTCTGCGAGCCGCGGTTGACCGCTACGAGCTGGCCGTCCTCCGCCACCTGCTCGCTGAAGCGCGTGCAGCGGTAACAGAGGATGCACCGCTCGCGGTCGAGCGCGATCAGCGGCGAGATCGGGATCGGCTTGTCGAACGTTCGCTTTGGGAACGTCATCCGCGTGTCGCCGGGCCCGTAGCGGAACGTCAGGTCCTGCAGCGGGCACTCACCGCCCTTGTCGCAGACGGGACAGTCGAGCGGGTGGTTGACGAGGATGAACTCGAGCGTCGCGTTCTGCGCCTCGGCGGCGACCGCGGAAGTCAGCGCGGTGCGCACCTCCATCCCGTCCGCCGCCTGCAGCGTGCACGCCGCCTGCGGCTTCGGCGGCCCAGGTGTGATCTCGCAGAGGCACATGCGGCACGCGCCGACGGGCGCCCCGAGCCGCGGCTCGTAGCAGAACACGGGAATCTCGATTCCCGCTGCCAGTGCCGCCTCGACGAGCCCCGTTCCCTTCGGCACCTCGACCTGGACGCCGTCGATCGTCAGCTTGACCGTGGGTCTGACCGCGCTAGGGGTCTGACCCGAGCCTTTCGGTTGGACGCTCACGCGGGCACCGTCGCAACGGGCGAGTGCGTGTGCATCGCGACCGGCGCAAGGACGTTGTGCAGCGGCGACGAGTCCCCGAACGGGCAGGCCCCCTCGTCGACGTGCTGCTGGAACTCGCCGCGGAACTTGTCGACGTAGCTCGCCACCGCGATGGCCGCCGTCTCGCCGAGCGGGCAGAGGCACTTCCCGTTGATGCGGTCGCAGACGTCGAGCAGGAGGTCGAGCTCGTGCTGCTCGGCGTCGCCGGCCTCGAGGCGGCGCAGGATCTGAGTCATCCAGCGGGTCCCCTCGCGGCACGGCGTGCACTTGCCGCACGACTCGTGCTCGTAGAACTCGGAGATGCGGATGCCGAGCTGCACCATGCAACAGCGGTCGTCGAGGACGACGACGCCCGCGGAGCCCATCGCTGTCTTCAGCGCGAGCAACGAGTTGAAGTCGTAGCCGACGTCGATCTCGTCGTAGCGCAAGATCACCGTCGACGAGCCGCCGGGGATGACGGCCTTCAGAGCGCGGTCGCCCGTGATGCCGCCGCCGAGGTCGTAGATCAGAGAGCGGACGCTCGTGCCGTTTTCGATCTCGTAATTGCCCGGCCGCTGGACGTGGCCCGAGATCGAGACGACGCGGGTGCCTCTCGAGTCCGGAACGCCGAGCTTCGCGTATTCCGCCGCGCCGACCCGGATGATCTGAGGGACCGTTGCCATTGTCTCGACGTTGTTCACGACGGTCGGGGACCGGTAGAGCCCCTCGACCGCGGGGAAGGGCGGCTTCGTCCGCGGCTGCCCGCGCTTGCCCTCGAGCGACTCGAGCAGCGCCGTCTCCTCGCCGCAGATGTACGCGCCGGCGCCACGATGGAGCACGATTGTGACTCCGCTGAGGAGGTCGTCGCGGCCCTTCAGCTCCTCGAGCGCGGCGACGAGCACCTCGTACGGACCGGTGTACTCGCCGCGGATGTAGACGAACACCTGCCTCGCCTCGACGGCATGGGCGGTGATCAGGCAGCCCTCGATGAAGCGGTGCGGGACGGTGGCCATGATCTCGTTGTCCTTGAAGCTCCCCGGCTCGGACTCGTCGGCGTTGACCACCAGGTAATGCGGGTTCGGGTTCTGGTCCGGCTTCGGGATGAACGCCCACTTGCGTCCTGCCGGGAAGAAGGCGCCGCCGCGCCCGCGCAGCTCAGATGCGACCACCTCGTCGATCACGGCCTGCGGCTCCATGCCTCGCGCCTTCGCGAGCGCCGTGTACCCCGCGACCTCCTCGTACTCGGCGAGCTTCGTCAGGTCGCGGTCGCGGGCATCGGCCAGGACGAGCTCAGTCGCCACTGCGCAGCTCCTGCACGATCTCCGGCACGTCCTCGGGCTGCACATGCGTGCGGTAGTGATGGTCGACAGACACGATCGTGGCCCAGCCGCAGCCGCCGAGGCATTCGATCGGCCGCAGCGTCACCTCTCCGTCGGGCGTCGTCTCGCCGGCGGAGATCCCCAGCTCCTGCTCGAAGCGCTCGAGCACCTGCTGGGCGCCGACGAGCGCACACGACACGTTCGTGCACACCTCGACCATGTGCCGCCCGATCGGCCTCAGGTGGAGCATGTCGTAGAACGACGCCACCGCTTCGCAGATCGCCGGCGTCGTGCCGAGCGCATCCGCGCATTCGCGCAGCGCGTCCGGCGAGAGATAGCCGTGCTTCTCCTGCGCGAGCCGCAGCGCGGGCAGCATCGCCGAATGCCAGTCCGGGTAGGACTCCTTGAGCCTCTGCACCTCGGTGTAGAGCTCGCTCATCGATCGACCTCGCCCATGACGGTGTCGAGCGAGCCGACGATTGCGATCAGGTCGGCGACGAGCGCGTCGTGCATGCATGTCGCGGTTGCCTCGAGCGCGACGAACGACGGGGCACGGAACTTGACGCGCCACGGCTTCGGGCCGCCGTCCGAAACGACGTAGCAGCCGAGCTCGCCGCGCGGCGACTCAACCGTGACGTAGACCTCGCCTTCAGGGACGCGGTAGCCCTCCGTGACGATCTTGAAGTGATGGATGAGCGACTCCATCGACGTATGCAGCTCCTCGCGCGGCGGCAGCACGACCTTGCGGTCGTCGGCGATCCACGGCCCGCCGGGCATGCGCCGCAGCGCCTGGTCGACGATCCGCACGGACTCGCGCATCTCCTCCATGCGCACGCGGTACCGGGCGTACACGTCGCCCTCCTGGTACACGGGCACACGGAAGTCGACTCTGTCGTACGCGAGATACGGCTGCTCGCGGCGGAGATCCCAGTCAACGCCCGAGGCGCGCAGCACCGGGCCGGACTGCCCCAGCGCGATCGCGTCGTCGGCAGAGAGCAGGCCGACGCCCTGCGTGCGCTCGAGCCAGATCTCGCTGCGGTTGACGAGGGCCTCGTAGTCGTCGATTGCCTTGGGCATCACGTCGAGGAACTTCGCGCATTCGTCGAAGAAGCCGGGGGGGACGTCCTCCGCGAGCCCGCCCGCCTGGAAGTAGCGCGTGTGCATGCGCGTCCCGCCGACAAGCTCGAAGAGATCGAGGATCCGGTCGCGCTCGCGGAAGCAGTACCAGAACATCGAGATCGCCCCGAGCTCGAGCGCTGCCGTGCCGAGCCAGATGAGATGCGAGTGGATCCGCGTCAGCTCGCACAGCAACATGCGCATCCACGTCGCCCGCGGCGGAACCTCGATCTCGAGCAGCTTCTCGATCGCGAGGACGAAGACCAGCTCGTTGTACTGGAAGGAGACGTAGTCGATCCGCTCCGGGTAGGTGATCGCCTTCCACCACGTCTTCTGCTCCATGTTCTTCTCGAAGCCGGTGTGCAGGTATCCGATCACCGCCGCCAGGCCGACGACCTGCTCGCCGTCGAGGTCGACGACGAGGCGCAGCACGCCGTGCGTCGACGGATGGTTCGGCCCGAAGTTGACCGTCATCACGTCGTCGGAACCTGCAGGACGGTCGGGATCGGCGACGGAATGCGCGTCCCCTGGTAGATCTGCGGGCGTTCGACGATCGCCACTTACTCTTCTCCGGAGAAGCGGACCGGCTCGCCGCCGATCGGATAGTCCTTCCGGAGCGGGTGCCCCTCCCAGTCCTCGGGCATCAGAATGCGGGCCTGGTTCGGGTGGCCGCTGAACTCGATGCCGAACATGTCCCACGCCTCGCGCTCGTGCCAGTCGGCTGTCGGCCAGACCGGGACGACCGTCGGAACCTCGTCGCCGTCGTCCACCCAGACCTGCAGCCGCGCACGAGCCGCGCCGGCCCGGAGCGCCAGCAGGTGGTAGCTGATGGAGAAGCGCTTCGGCTTCGGCGCCGGCAGCCGCTGGAAGCCCTGCGTTCCGGGCTTGTTCAGGTCGCGACCGCCCGGTGTGCCGATGTAGCCGGAGACGCTCTTCCCGCCCCAGCCGAGGTAATCCGTCGCGGCGATGTCGGACAGGAAGTCGAAGCCGAGCTCGTCGCGCAGGTGGCGCGCCGCCTCCGGCAAGCGCGGCGCATCGACGACGAGCGTCGTCTCGCCTTGCGCCTCGCGGATCTCGACGAGCCCGGGAACGCGGTTGAAGTTCAGGACGCGACTCCGCGCAGCTCGTAGGCGGGAGGCACGCCGGCCATCACTTTCTCGTGCAGGCGGACGATGCCCTCCATCAGCGCTTCGGGCCGCGGCGGGCAGCCGGGCACGTGGATGTCGACGGCGACGATCTTGTCGACGCCTTGCAGCGTCGTGTAGTTGTTGAACATCCCGCCGGAGCTTGCGCAGGCGCCCATTGCGATCACCCACTTCGGCTCGAGCATCTGGTCGTACACCTGGCGGAGCGGCGCGGCCATCTTGTGCACCACGCGGCCCGACACGATCAGCAGGTCGGCCTGGCGCGGCGACGACCGGAAAGCCTCCATCCCAAAGCGCGCGATGTCGTACCGGGACGAGACGATCGACATCATCTCGATCGCGCAGCAGGCGAGCCCGAACGTGTCGGGCCACATCGACTTCGTCTGCGCCCACGCGACCGCCTTCTCCAGCGTCGTCAGCCCGACCGCGCGCTCCATCGCCTGCACCTCGCGCTCGAACACGCCCGGGCCCTTGTCCGGCCAGAGGACACGCTCGGACTGGAGGCCGTGGTCGGCTAGGCGGCCTTTTTCTATTGTCATGCCGGCCTTTCCTGCAGCACCCGCGGGCCTGCACGGTCGGACAGCTGCATCGTTCCTTCGGCGTAGATCGGGCGCGTAGCGCTTAGTGCCACTCCAAGGCCCCCTTGCGCCAGATGTAGACGTACGCGACTACCAGGATCACGACGAAGAAGAGGAACTCGAGGAAGCCGAACCACGCGAGCTCGTGGAGGATCACCGCGAGCGGATACAGGAACACGATCTCGATGTCGAAGACGATGAAGAGCATCGCCGTCAGGTAGAAGCTGATCGTGAAGCGCTGCTCGCGCATCGGGCCGGTCGAGACGCCGGACTCGAACGGGATCGTCCGTGCGCGCATGCGGCGATGGGGCCGCGTCGCGAAGACGAACGAGAACCACATCATCGATGCGGGAATCGCCAGCGCGAAAATCGCGTAGATCAGGAACGGCAGCCAGTTGTCGAGCACGCGTTCCTCCCCGTCGAGCGGACGGGAACCTAACAGGTTCCCCGTGGCGCTACGAAGAATGGCGAAAATGGCTCAACCGTGCGTGAGACGTGTGTTACAAACTCACGCCCCCGCGGGGGGATTCGCAGGAGCCGAGACCGTTGCTACGATCGGTCTGGAAATGGCGATCCAGGAACGCGTGATGCCGCTGATGACCGTGACCGAGGCGGCGGCGGCGAAGATCAAGGAGCTGATGTCGGAGGAGACCGACGTCAGCGTGCTGCGCGTCGCGATCCAGGGAGGCGGCTGCTCCGGCTTCCAATACGGCCTCGGCTTCGACCGGGGCCCGGTCGAGGGCGACCTCGAGTTCGCGATGCACGGCGTCCAGGTCGTCGTCGACCCGTTCAGCGCGCCGTATCTCCAGGGGGCGGAGGTCGACTACGTCGACACGATCCAGTCCTCGGGCTTCGCGATCAACAATCCGAACGCCGTCTCGTCCTGCGGTTGCGGCCACTCGTTCCAGGTCGAAGAGGGCGACGCAGACGCCAATATGGGCGGCTGTGGCTCCGGCTGCTCTGCGTAGCGAAAGCTGCGCTTTCGCTACGGGTTCGGTACTGCGCTTCGCGCGGAACGCGTGCGGGCAGAGCCCGCACGCTCCTTGCTGCTTGGCGACTGTGGTCGTCCGCCGGCGTGAGTTCGGCCTGCGGTTAGAGCGGTTGGGCCTGCTCTAACCTCCGGCCTGCCGTGGGGGCGGCATACGATCGTTTCATGCCTGACCGTCCGCTTCGCGTAGCCGTTGTCGGTTCCGGTCCTGCCGGGTTTTACGCTGCGGGGGCCCTGCTCGACGCTGAGCCTGGCTTTGAGGTGGACATGCTCGAGCGGCTGCCCACGCCCTGGGGCCTCGTGCGGCTGGGCGTTGCACCCGACCACCCGAAGTTGAAGAGCGTCTCGCGCGCCTTCGAGCGCATCGCCGAGAAGCCGGGCTTTCGCTTCTTCGGCAACGTCGAAGTCGGGCGCGACCTGTCGCATGAGGACCTCGTCCGTCTGTACGACGCCGTCGTCTATGCATTCGGCGCTCAGACGGATAAGCGGCTCGGCATCCCGGGCGAGGACATCTCCGGCTCGTGGTCGGCCACCGAGTTCGTCGCCTGGTACAACGGCCACCCCGACTACCAGGAGCTCCCGTTCGACCTGAACGTCGAGCGCGCCGTGGTAATCGGCAACGGCAACGTCGCACTCGACGTCGCGCGCATGCTCGCTCTGACGCCAGAGGAGCTCGCTCCGACCGACACGACTGACCCGGCAATCGAGGCGATTGGGTCGTCTGCCGTGCGCGAGATCGTCATCGTCGGCCGGCGCGGGCCGGCGCAGGCGTCGTGGACGACACAGGAGCTGAAGGAGATGGGCGAGCTCGCAGGCGCCGACGTACGCGTCGACGCTGCCGACCTCGAAGGCGCCGTGGAGGAGGACACGCAGACCCGGCGCAACATGGACGTCCTCCGCGAGTTCGCTGCGCCCGAGCCGACCGGGAAGGGGCTCGCGATCCGCTTCCTCTTCTTCCGTTCGCCGGTCGCGATCCACGGCGAGTCGAGGGTCGAGTCGATCGAGCTCGTGCGAAACCGGCTGGAGGAGCAGGACGGCCGGCTCGTCGCGGTCGCGACGGACGAGCACGAGACCCTCCCGTGCGGCCTCGTCTTTCGCAGCGTTGGCTATCGCGGCGTTGGCCTGCCGGACGTGCCCTTCGACGATGCGCGCGGAACGATCCGAAACGTTGGCGGCCGCGTCACCGGCGCGGAGCGGACCTACTGCGCCGGCTGGATCAAGCGCGGACCGACGGGGATCATCGGCACGAACAAGAAGGACGCCTCCGAAACGGTGGCGCGGCTGCTCGAGGACGTCGAGGCAGGGCGGATCACGCACAACCCGGAAGCAACGCCCGATGCCGTCGAGTCCCTCTTGGCCGAGCGCGGTGCTCGCGCCGTCGTGTACACGGGTTGGGCGTCGATCGACGAGCTCGAACGGACTGCCGGAGAGAAGCTCGGACGGCCGCGCGTGAAGCTGCGTAGCTGGGACGAGCTGCTCGAGGCCGCCGAACGCGTCGCCGAGACCGCCTGAGCGAGCTACGCTCCGCCGATCCGGGGAGCGACCAAGGGGAGGTCTCGTGAAACTGAAGTTTTCGATCGCCGTCGTAACGGCGCTCGTGCTGGCGTTCGGCGTCTCCGCCGCCCAGGCTGCGAGCGTTCAGAACGTCGTCAATGTCACGCACGACGACAACGGCGACAACGAGCTCGACATTGCGATCAACCCGACGAACCCGCAGAACATGATCGCGGGCTGGAACGACTACGGCGTGGGCAACTTGTGCGGCGTCGGCTGGACGACCGACGGCGGCAAGACGTGGCAGACCGACTGGCTGCGCGGCATGACGCCGGCCGGCGGGAATCCGACGTACGACTACGGCGCCGGCGATCCATCCGTCGGTTTCCTCGACGACGGCACGGCGATCTTCACGTGCAACGCGTGGAGCGTGAAGAAGCCGACGGCGATCTACGTCACGACCTCGAACGATGGCGGCATGACGTGGGCGCCGCCGCACCAAGTCGCGTCGGCCGACACGAAGGCCGGGAACCTCGACCATCCAATGATGACGATCGACCACTACAACCACCGCGCACTGCTCGCATACACGACGTGGAGCGGACGCCAGGCGAACTCGTGGGCCTTGATCTCGGACGCGTCCGGTACCGCCTGGTCCGGCCCGTACCGCCTTGCCGCCGACTACAAGTCGAACGCGCCGGACGTCTTCGACGTGTCGCTGGCGGGTGCGCCGGACGGGACGGTGTATGCGACGTCAGGGATCTGGCAGCACGTGAACGAGTGGAGCGAGCAGGCCGTCGTGGTCAGCCAGCTGCGGCCGGGAGAGACAGCCTTCACACGCAGCGTGAAGGTGCGCGATCTCGTTCCCGCCCCTATGACGCTGCCCGGCGAGAGCTGGCGCACATCGATGCAGGCGTCCATCGGCGTCGATTCAGCGGGCACCGTCTACGAGCTGACGGGGGACTCGGTGACCGGCCACCTGCACATGTACCTCGCCAAGTCGACCGACCACGGCGCGTCGTTCCCGACGCAGTTGCAGCTGACGAGTGGCACGCATGACGAAGTGATGCCGTGGATGTCCGTCACGCCCGGCGGTCGCGTGGACACGACCTTCTACGACTACGACGAGTCGACGGGCCTGATGGGCGTCGACTACGGCCAGGTCCCGGCAGGTGGCACGACCATGACCCGCACGCTCGTTCAAGCAGGCATCGACGGCGACTCGCAGCCGCCACGGGGACCGGGCGGCACGCCATTCATGGGCGACTACATCGGGATCGACTCGACCACCGGCCTGGTCGCCCTGGCGTGGACGGGCAACGGCCCGCTCTCCCAGGACGCCTGGGCAGCGACGGTCACGCCCTGATCGATCACCCGGCCGGGGGACGCCCCCGCGTCCCCCGGCCGAGGACAATGGGCCCATGGAGTCACTCGTGGTCGAGTGCCTCCGCTGCGGTAGTCACAGGCACGCTGAGCACCCCCCGCTGCGGAAGGTCAACCCCGAATGCCCTCGTTGCGGCTACGTCGGCTGGGCTGCGGTCGAGGATTTGACCGAGCGCGACCGTCGCGCCCTGCGCGGCCGCCCGCTCGAGCGGCGCCGCCTCAGGATCGCCTGAGCGCCTCTTTCAACACCTCGCCGTCGAGCGCGTGGACCGTGCGGCCCTCACGCCCGGTCATCGTCTCCGCCGCGAGCATGGCATTGAGGATCGCCTCCTCCGTCGCCTCGATCACCGCAGCGTAGAAGGGCGTGATCTCGCCGTCGGAGAGCATTCGCAATGGGATCTCACCCCGTGCTGCGTCGAGGCCCCGGTTCGCCGTCGAGAACGCGAAGAAGAGGTCACCGCTCGTGTGCGCGGCGGTGCCGCCGACACGCGCGACGCCCAGGCCGATCCGCTGCGCGAGCCGGTCGCACTGATGCGGTAGGAGCGGCGCGTCGGTCGCGGCGACGCCGATGATCGAGCCCCACTCCTCACGCGGCTGCGGTGTCGGTATCTGCTCGCCGAGCAGCTCGCCGACCGGTACTCCGTCGACGCGGAATCGGCTGCGGCGGCCGTAGTTCGCCTGCACGAGGACGCCGACGGTGTGGGCGCCCACGACCCGTGAAGACGTCCCGATGCCGCCCTTGAACTCGTGGCAGATCATTCCGGTCCCGCCGCCGACGTTGCCCTCGGCCACGGCCGCGGAGGCGTCGGCGAAGGCGGCCTCCACGTGCCGGGAAGTGAGGCGCTGGGCGCGGATGTCGTTGAGGAAGCCGTCGAATGTCTCGCCCACGACCGGCAGCGACCATGCGTCCTCATCTGAGGAGCGCGCCGCGATCGCGTCGCGGACGACGCCGACGCTGAAGGTGTTCGTGATGCCGATCGGCGTCGTGAGCAAGCCGGACTCGCGTACCCACTCGAGCCCGGTCAGCTCCCCGTTGCCGTTCAGCCGGTGGCAGCCGGCGAACAGAGGCGTCTCGGGCGGCACGATCACCGTCACGCCCGTGCGGACGTCTTCGCCCTCGATCAGCGTCGAGTGGCCGACCAGGACGCCGTCGACGTCGGTGATCGCGTTACGAGGGCCGGGCTCCCCGTCGCCGATCGGAATCTCCAGGTCGCGGGCACGCACGAGCGAAGCGTATTAGGGTTCGCCGACCCCTGGGCAAGGGGCTCGGGGGAGAACACAAGGGGGGAGTGCATGCACGCTCGATTCAGGGTGCTGTGTCTGGCGCTCGCGACCGCCGCCGTCCTCATCGCCACCAGCTTGGCGACCGGGGCGAGCGGCGACAGCGGAGCCAACTACGTCATCCTCTACAAAGCCCAGTCCGTTCCGAGCGACGCCGCGAAGACAATCGCGAGTGCTGGTGGCACGCTCGTCTACAGCTACGACCAGATCGGGGTCGCGATTGCGAGGTCGAGCAACGCGTCCTTCCGCGACGACGTTATGAAGGACAACCGCGTCGACGGGGCGTCGGCCACGACGAACTTCGCCTCGAAGCTTCCGGACGAGCAGGCGAGCGCCGACAGCTCCACCGGCGATCTACCGAACGCACCGGCTTCCGACTCGGACAGCCTGTCGCCACTCCAGTGGGACATGCAGCAGATCCACACGCCGCAGGCGCATGCCGTCACCGGCGGTAGTCCCGCCGTGCTGGCCGGCGACATCGACACGGGCATCGACTTCAACCATCCTGACCTGAAGCAGAACATCGACGTCGCCGACAGCGTCAACTGCCTCACCGGCGCTCCGGTGCCCGGAACAGCCGCGCAGGATGTCGACGGGCACGGTACCCACACCGCGGGGACGATCGCAGCGGCCGCAAACGGGATCGGCGTCGTGGGCGTCGCGCCCAACGTCAAGATCGCAGCGATCAAGTCCGGAAACGACGAAGGGTTCTTCTTCCCGGAGGCCGTCATCTGCGGCTTCGTGTGGGCGGGGACGCATCACGTGGACGTGACGAACAACAGCTACTTCGCCGATCCGTATCTGTTCAACTGCCGCAACGATCCGGTCCAGCGGGCGATCTGGAAGGCGGAGAAGCGGGCGATCCAGTTCGCGATGGACGCAGGCGTCACGGTCGTCGCAGCCGAGGGGAACGAGAGCGACGACCTTTCGCATCCTCAGGTCGACCTGACCAGCCCGGACAACACGACACCAGAGCAGCGTGACGTTACCAACGCGTGCGTCGTCATCCCCGTCGAGATCCCGGGGGTCGTTGGAGTGACCGCAACGGGTGACCGGCAGCAGGTCGACGGTGACAACGACGCGACCGACTATCTGAAGTCGTACTACTCGTCGTACGGCATCTCCACCGCGGACGTCACGGGGCCAGGCGGCGACTTCTACTACGGCCGGTCGGCGCGCAGCGTCAACGGACTGGTCCTCTCGACGTATCCGGCGACCTCTCCGTGCACGCGAAGCGTGAAGGAGCCGACCGGAGACGTGACGTACCCGACGGCGGTCTACTGCTACCTGCAGGGGACGTCGATGGCGTCGCCGCATGTTGCGGGCATCGCGGCGCTGATCATCAGCCGATTCGGGGACCTCAGCAATCCGAAGAACGGGAAGATGCGTCCGGGTGCGGTCGCCGCTCAGATTCAGCAGACGGCCGACCCGCAGCCGTGTCCGACAGAGTTGCCGCTGCAGGGCGCTCCCGGAAGCTCGCGGGCGAACGTCCCGTATGCGGCCACGACGCGGCCGAGCGGCGATCCCCAAGAGTGCCAGGGCGGTCCCGGCCACAACTCGTGGTACGGCAACGGACGCGCAGACGCGTTCAACGCCGTCATGAACATCTCCGGAAGCGCCGCAAACAACGAGCCTTCTCCGTAAGGCGAACTGACGAGGGGCCGGTCTTGCACCGGCCCCTCGCACTACACTCAGAACGTGGCCAGCACCGAGGAACGGCGCGAGCTCTGGGGGAAGGAGACGAACAAAGCGGTCGCAAACTTCCCCGTCTCCGGCCAGCCGATCCCGCCCGTCGTCGCGCGCTGGCTCGGCCGCATCAAGGCGGCCGCGGCGCGCGTGAACGCCGAGCTCGGGCTGCTCGACGAGGACAAGGCGCAGCGCATCGCCGAGGCGGGCGACCGCATCGCCGCCGGCGAGCTCGACGACCAGTTCCCGATCGACGTCTTCCAGACGGGCTCGGGGACGTCGTCGAACATGAACGCGAACGAGGTGATAGCGGCGCTCGCAGGCGACGACGTGCATGCGAACGACGACGTGAACATGGGCCAGTCGTCGAACGACGTGTTCCCGTCGGCGGTGCATCTCGCAGCGCTCGACGAGCTCACCAACGAGCTGCTGCCCGCGCTCGACAAGCTGGGCTCGTCGCTCCAGGCGAAGGCGACGGAGTTCGACGACGTCGTCAAATCGGGACGTACGCACCTGATGGACGCCGTTCCGGTCACGCTAGGCCAGGAGTTCGGCGGCTACGCCGCGCAGGTACGGCAAGGATCCGAGCGCGTCAAGGGCGTGCTCGGCCGGGTCGGCCAAATCCCGCTCGGCGGCACGGCCGTCGGGACGGGCCTCAATACGCACCCCGAGTTCGCCGAGCGCGTGCGGCGCCGGCTCTCGGAGGAGACGGGCCTGGCGATCTCCGCGCCTGCCGACCCGTTCGAGGCGCAAGCGGCGCGTGACGGGCTCGTCGAGGCGTCGGGCGCGCTGAAGACCCTCGCCGTCTCGCTGACGAAGATCGCCAACGACCTGCGCCTGATGGGCTCCGGCCCGCGTGCGGGGCTCGCCGAGATCTTCCTGCCCGAGCTGCAGAAGGGCAGCTCGATCATGCCGGGGAAGGTGAACCCGGTCATCCCGGAGGTCGTGACGCAGGTCTCGGCGCAGGTGATCGGCAACGACGCGGCGATAACCGCCGGCGGCATGCAGGGGCACTTCGAGCTGAACGTGTTCGTGCCGCTGCTCGCGCGCAATCTCCTCGACTCGATCAAGCTGCTCTCTGCCGCATGCCGGCTCCTCGCCGAGAGCTGCGTCGACGGGATCGAGGCGAATCGTGAGGTGTGCGAGCGCTACGCGGAGCTGACGCTGTCGGCTGCGACAGCGCTCAACCCGTACATCGGCTACGACGCCGCGACAGAGATCGTCAAGGAAGCCGCCTCGAGCGGACGGTCCCTGCGCGAGGTCGCCCGGGAGCGTGGCGTCGCCGAGGACGTCCTCGACAAGGCGCTCGACTACCGGGCTATGGCCAAGCCGCACGCCTCCTAAAAGAGGAACCTACATTGACAACACGGCGCCGAGACGCCTAGATACCCGTTCACCGGGCGGCAACTGCGGCAGGGAGCCGCCTCAATCGACTCCATGGGGGAGAGAATGCGACTCAGAGGGAGAACGAAGCTTGCGCTGCTTGCAGTGCTTGCGTTGGCCGTTGTCGCCTTGACGGCATCCGCCGGGACGGCAACCGGGGCCAGTGCGGCCAGCGCGGTGCCGCTTGCCGGGACGGGCAGTCCGCAGACGGGAGACTTCACGCCGTCGAGCGGTGAGGTCGCGGGCGACGAGTTCGCCGGCGAAGGCGAGGACGAGGACACCGGCCCTGATCCGTACGGCGGCACGATCAGCCTCTCGGGTGGGGCGGGCCAGGGATCGTCCGTGAACAGTGGCAAGAAGGCGAAGTCGAATCCGACCTTCAACTTGGGCTTCGAGGGCCTGAACCACTACCAGCAGCGCTACGCGCGCGGAGGGAATCAGTTCTCCGTCGAGCCGCCGGACCAAGGCATGTGCGTCGGCAACGGCTACGTCGTCGAAGCCGTGAACGACGTCATGAACGTCTTCAGCGCCGCGACCGGGAATTCCGCGCTTCCGGACAACACCGCGACCAACATCGTCAGCGGCTTCCCGCGCAACGTGAACCACGCTGTCGACCTGAACTCGTTCTACGGCTATCCGGCCGCAGTGAATCGGACAACGGGAGTACGCGGACAATTCGTCACGGATCCCAGTTGTCTGTACGACGCTGCGACGCAGCGCTTCTTCGTCGTCGTGCTGACGCTCGAAGTCGTGCCGACGAGCGGTGCCTTTACGAGGGTGAACCATCTCGACATCGCCGTCAGCCAGACGTCGAACCCGACGGGTAGCTGGAACATCTATCGCGTCGACGTGACGAACGACGGGACGAACACCGGCGGCGCGAATCCGGGCCCGTTCCTCGGCGACTACCCGCACATCGGTGCAGATGCGAATGGCTTCTACATCACGACGAATGCCTATCCCTGGTGCTGCAACGGCTTCAGTGGGGCGCAGATCTACGCGTTTTCGAAGGCGCAGCTGGCCGCTGGGGCGGCCACAGTCGCCATGCAGCACATCGATACATCGGGCATGGTCAATGCCCCGAGCGAGGCCGGTTCGACGCAGCCGGGCTTCACGGTCTGGCCGGCTCAGTCGCCGGGGACTACGTCGTTCGACCTGAACGCGGGCGGCACCGAGTACCTGCTCAGCTCGAACGCGGGGGATGAGGCGCAGAAGCCCGTTTCCGGCAACGCCGGAACGCGGACGTCGAACCAGCTGATCGTGTGGGCGCTGACGAACACTGCGTCACTCAACACGGTGCCGGCGCTCAGCCTGAGCAACAAGATCCTCACGGTGGGGCAGTACGGCGTCCCGCCGAAGCAGCAGCAGCCCGGCTCCGGCACGGCCCCGACGACGACTGTTCCTCAGGGCTTCTGTCTGAACGACTCGACGACGGTGACCATCGCCGGCACCGGGTGTTGGAGGCTGCTCGTCAACGCGACCATGCATGCTGCAGGCCCGGAGGTCGTCGCGAGTCCCGACTCGAACGACACCCGCATGCAGCAGGTCATGTACGCAAACGGCAAGCTCTGGGGTGCACTCGACACGGCGGTCAACCCGGACGCTGGGCCACAGCGTGCCGGTATCGGCTGGTACATCGTGAAGCCCGACGTCTCGACCGGTTCACTCGCTGCGAAGGTCGCACTGTCGGGTTACCTCGGCGCTACGGGCTACGACTTCACGTACCCCGCCATCGGCGTGACGCCGAGCGGCCGCGGCGTGATGGCGTTCACAGCCACGGGTAACTCGTTGAACCCGAGTGCTGGCTATGCATCGATCGACGCTCAGGCCGGCGTCGGGGAATGGAACGTCGTCCCTGGTGGCACCGGAGCGGCTGCCGACGATGGCTTCTCCGGGTACAAGCAGCAGCGCTTCCCGGCAGGGATCCGATCCCGTTGGGGCGACTACGGCGCAGCCGCTGTGGACGGCAACTCGGTCTGGATCGCCAGCGAGTACATCTCGGCGGCGTGCAACTACACGGACTGGGGCGGCCCGTTCTTCGCGGGCGGGTCGGGCGACAACCTGCTCGGTACCTGTGGCGGTGCGAGTCACGGTCCGGGTCACCGGACTGCGCTGGCCAACTGGTCGACGCGCATCAGCAAGTTCACGCCGTAAGGCGGATCAGCGACTGAACGACGAGAGAGGGCCGGCCGCAAGCCGGCCCTCTCTTTTGCATCTACTCTTGGATGTCCATGCGTTCGGCAATCGTGGTTGCGAGCATGGCGCTGGTCTTGGCGGCCGGTGCGCAGGCCACGACGCCTCGCGGGGCGCTGACCGGGATCGTGACCCGTGGGCCGATTACCCCGGTGTGCGCGCTGGAGCAGCCCTGCGACGAGCCGGCCCCAAACGTGACGCTGCTCTTCACGCGGAACGACACGGTTCTCGGGCGGGCCGTCACCGATCAGAACGGCCGTTACCGCATCCGACTTCCCGTAGGTGCATACCGCGTTCGCCGCCCTTCGGCGACCGCACCTGACCGGAAGCTCGACCCGAATCGAATTCGCGTCTACGCGGCGCGCACCCGTGTCGATTTCTCCATCGACACAGGCATTCGGTAGCCACCGCGGTCCCTCGTAGCGCTCCCTGGACGGTCGAGAGAGGTCCGGATATCTTGGGCGCCAACGGAAGTGGGCTCGCTGGGGGATCTAGGCGAGCCCCGGGTCTAAAGAAGGGGAGAGAATGCGTTTGAATCGCCTTTGGAAAGCGGTGCTTGCCCTGTCGCTGCTTGCGGCCGCCGCCTCGACGCTCGTGAGCGTCGCGGGTGCGTCCCAGCTCCAGTCGTCAGCAACCTCCGCTTTGCCCGAGAGCAACGTGCTCGATCCGCTCAGCCAGCGCGGCGAGGAGGCGCCGGCGAATCGGAGCAACTCAGAGCTACACGGCAAGAGCAAGAAGCACAACGGCGTCGCAACGCCGGCCGTGAGTCCCACGGTCGTGGCGTCAACGTCGAATGCAGTCAGCGGGCAGAGCTTCGAGGGCCTGAGCATGTGGGACCAGCGCACGCTCAACGGCTTCTACCTCGAACCGCCCGACCAGGGCATGTGCGCCAGCACCGACGCGACAGTCGGCGCCGGCGGGCGTGTGGTCGAAGCGGTGAATGACGTGTTCGCCGTCTACAACACGGGGGGCACGACACTCAAGGAACAGACGCTCAACCAGTTCTTCGGGTATCCCGCCCTGCTCGCGGGTGGACCGGAGCTCACCGATCCGAGCTGCTACTACGACTCGGAGACGCACGCATGGTTCGTCGTCGTCCTCACGCTCGAGCTCGACCCGAGGACCGGCAACTTCACGGGTGCGAACCACATCGACATCAACGTCAGCAATCCGGGCAACCACGACCCGAGCACGACGACGTGGAAGCGGTACACGATCGACACGACCGACAACGGGAACAGCGGGTCGCCGAACCATCATTGCGCGCCGGATCCCAACCCGAGGCCGGGCGAGACGATGCCCGACGCGTGCATCGGCGACTACCCGCACATCGGGGCCGACCACTACGGCTTCTACATCACGACGAACGAGTACCCGTTCTTCACGGACGGGTTCAACAGCGCGCAGATCTACGCGCTGTCGAAGCACAAGCTCGCGGCGAACCAGTCGTCCGTGCCGTGGGTGCAGTTCGCCAACACGAAGCTCGCGAACGAGAAGCGCGGCCCGGTCGGCTTCACGATCTGGCCCGCCGAGGTTCCGGGCACGGCGTACGACGAGGACAACAACGGGACGGAGTTCTTCTTGAGCTCCGACGCCGCCGAGGAATCCGGCAACGTGACGGGCTCGTCCGACACGATCGGGCTCTGGGCGATCACGAACTCGAAGTCGCTCGACAGTGACCATCCGGACCTGAACCTCAGCAGCCGGGCCCTGTCGTCCGAGGCATACGGCGTTCCGCCGCACTCGGCCCAGCCGAGCACCGGGACGCAGGATCCGACACAGAACTGGCCGCTCGGCCAGTGCCTCAACATCGACGCCTGCTTCGTGAACTTCCTGTCCGCGCCGGGCGAGACCGCCGACCCGTACAAGCCGGAGGTCATCGGCGAGCTGGACAGCAACGACAGCCGGATGCAGCAGGTGTACTACGCGAACGGCAAGGTCTGGGGCGCCCTCGACACGCGCATGACCGTCGGAGGGAACGAGCAGGCCGGCATCGCGTGGTTCATCGTCAAGCCGGACATGATCGGTCCGGGCGGGGGCGGCAAGGTCGGACCGCAGTCCGCCGTCGTCAACCAGGGCTATCTCGGTGTGGCCAACGGAAACGTCACGTATCCGGCGCTCGCCGTCACCTCGGCGGGGCAGGGCGCGATGGCATTTACGCTCGTCGGCCCAACGACATATCCGAGCGCAGCCGACATCCTGTTCGGCAACTCGGGCCCGACCGGTTCGGTCTTCCAGACGGCTCCGGGCCTCGGCCTGCAGGACGGGTTCAGCGAGTACAAGTACTACTCGCCGTTCGCACCCGGCCCCAACGGCGAGGCTCCACCTCCGCGACCGCGCTGGGGTGACTACGGCTCGGCCGACGAGGACAACGGCACGATCTGGATCGCCTCTGAGGAGATCCACAACAACTGCAGCCTCGCCCAGTGGTCTGCAACGGTCGGGCACTGCGGGCCGCAAGCCGACCGCAGTCCTGTGCCTGGTGTGGGCCAGCCGGAGGCACGGCGCTTGCTCGGCAACTGGAACACGCACATCGCGCGCATCGCTCCCTAGGCGAACAGGAGCATTGCGTCAGTGGAGAGGCCGGCCCGCTGGGCCGGCCTCTCGCTTCGGGGCTACACTCTCGCCGTGGTCGCGCGTCCCCAGGTCTGGGGCGGCGTCCTTGCCGCCTGTGTCCTCGCCGCCGGAAGCGGAACTGCCGCCGGCGGGACGCGTTCGGCCGTCCTTCACGGGACCGTTTTGCTGGCGCCGGCGACCCCGGTGTGCATGCCTCGCATCCCGTGTATGCGTCCGGCTCCAGGAGTCGTGCTGGCGTTCTCGCGGGGCGGCCTCGTCCGCGGGCGCGTTACGACAGGCGCGGACGGGAGCTACCGCGTGGCGCTCGCCCCAGGTGCCTACAGCGTCCGCGTGGCCCGACCGGCTGGTGTTCGGCGGCTGACCCCTTCGAGCGTGACGGCGGCCGGCGGCCAGGTGAGGCGGGTGACCTTTTACCTGGACACCGGCATCCGCTGATTGCCTCTAGGCGTTCCTAGATCTCTCAAGTAGCCCCCCGCGCCTGCCGATTCCGCGGTAACTGTGCGAAGACTCGTGACCATGCTCGCGGTCGCCACCGCGGCCCTGGCGCTCCTGTGCCCTTCGGCAGGCGCAGTCCAGGGCGGAACGCCGGACGGAAACGGCCATCCCAACGTCGGCCTGTCCGTCTTCCTGTACCACGGCATTCCGCTGTGGCGGTGCACGGGCACGATGGTGGCCGCGAAGGTCTATCTGACCGCAGGCCATTGCACCGGCATCGACACCGATCTCGGCGTCGCCCCTGACAGCGCGCAGGTCTGGTTCACCTCAGGCGCGATCCCGCGCGGCACGCATGGCTTCGACGGGACTCCGTGCAAGCCGACCGATACCGGCTATCCGTGCAAGGGCGAGTTCAGCGGCACGCCGGTGCCGCATCCAGGCTGGAACGGCTTCCTGACGCAGCCCAACACGCACGACATTGGTGTCGTCCAGCTAACCCAGGCGCCGAATGTCGGCCTTTCCAAGGTCGCGCCGGCCGGCTACCTCGACACCCTCGCCACCCAGCGTGGCCGGCAGGACGTCGATTTCACGATCGTGGGGTACGGCGTGCAGTTCGAGAGCCCGAACCTCGAGGTTGCGTTGCGGCAGCGGTTCGTCGGCACGAACCAGCTGCAAAACCTCCGCAGTCACCTCGCCGGCGGCTTCAACCTGATCATGAGCGACTCGGCCGGCAACGGGACCGGGGGTAGCGGGACGTGCTTCGGCGATTCCGGCGGCCCGGTCTTCCACACCGACAGCGACGGCCAGGTCTGGCAGGTCGCGGTCATCTCGTACGGAACGAAGTACTGCCACGGCAGCTCCGCCGCCTTCCGCCTCGACAACGCCCAGGCTCGCGCGTTCCTCTCGAGCCAGGGCGTGCCGCTGAACTAGGGCGGGTCGCTCAGTACGCGACTGCGCCGCGGCCCTCGGCCGCGGCGTGGCGCTGCTCGTCGGCGCGGTACGACGAGCGCACCAGCGGTCCCGAGAAGACCGAGCCGAAGCCGAGCGCCTCGCCCTGCTCCCGGAACCAGCGGAACTCGTCGGGATGCACCCACCGGTCGATCTGCGCGTGCCTCGGGCTCGGCTGCAGGTACTGGCCGATCGTGACGACGTCGACGCCGTGTGCGCGCAGGTCCCGCATCGTCTCGACGACCTCGTCGTTCGTCTCGCCCAGGCCGACGATGATCCCGGACTTCGTCAACACCGGATAGTCGGCGATCTCCTTCGCGCGCTGCAACAACCAGAGCGCCTTGTCATAGCTCGCCTTGGCGCCGCGCATGCGCGCGTGTAGCCGCCGTACGGTCTCGATGTTGTGGTTGAACACCTCGGGGCGTGCCGCCAGCACGGTCTGCAGTGCCTCCTCCTCGACGTCGAGGAAGTCCGGCGTCAGCACCTCCACCGACGCGTGCGGGAGCTTCGCCTTCAACGCGCGGATCGTCGCCGCGTAGTGGCCCGCGCCGCGGTCGGGAACGTCGTCGCGGTCGACAGACGTGACGACGACGTGCTCGAGCTCCATCTGCGCGGCCGCGTTCGCCAGCCGCAGGGGTTCGAGCGGGTCGGGCGGGCGGTCAGGCTTGCCGCTGTGCACGTAGCAGTAGCGGCACGCGCGAGTGCACGTGTCGCCGAGGATCTGGAACGTGGCTGTGCCGCGGCCCCAGCACTCGGAGATGTTCGGGCAGCGGGCCTCCTCGCAGATGGTGTGCAGGCTCGCTCCGTGGATCAGCTTCTTCACGTCGAAGTAGCGAGAGTCGGCGCGCGGCGCGCGCACCTTCATCCACTCGGGACGGCGCGGGCGCTCCGCAACGGGAAGCGAGCTTTCCATCTCTGTCAGTCTATGGCCGCGATGGTTCCCGAGGCCCGGCTGGAGGAGACGGAGCACGGCCTCGCCCCCAAGGGTGAGGGCTGGTTCGTCGTGAACGCGCGAGACGTTGTTTGGTACGACCGCGGCCCGCGCGGCAAGGTCATGGGCTTCGACGGCGACCCGGAGTTCGAACAGGTCGGGGTCAACATCTTCGTGCTCGAGCCCGGCAACCCCATGTCGATGTACCACTGGGAGAACGACCAGGAGGACTTCCTCGTCGTTCAGGGCGAGGCGCTCCTGATCGCGGAAGGCGAGGAGCGGCCATTGAAGCAATGGGACTTCGTCCACTGTCCGCCGAAGATGAACCACGTCATCGTCGGCGCGGGCGACGGGCCGTGCGTCGTCATCGCGGTCGGCGCGCGACAGCACCAAGACGGTGCCGGCTGGGGCGGCTACACCGTCGACGAGGCCGCGGTGCGGCACGACGCGAGCGCCGAGCGTGAGACGACCGACCCGCACGAGGCGTACGCACGCTTCCCGGCCCGCCGGCCGACGCGCTACGGCGACGGCTGGCTGCCCTAGGCCCTCGCCGCGAGTTGCTTGTGCAAGGTCTGCGGCCAGAGGCCGTGACCGTCATCGGCCGGTAGCGGCTCGAGCTCGAGCTCGAAGACCTCGGCGAGCGCCGCGTGCGCTAGCGGCCGAACCTCCGCGACCGACACGTCGCGTTCCAGCTCGCGCGCGATTGTCGTGAACGCCGCGTCCTCGAGCCCACACGCCGTGATCCATTCCGTGAACGGCGCCGGGTCGAGGTCGACATTGAGCGCGTAGCCGTGGGTCGTGATCCAGCGGGAGATGTGGACTCCGATGGACGCGATCTTCCGCGGCGGTCTCTGAAGCCAGACGCCAGTGAGGCCGTCCATTCGCGTCGCCTCGATACCGAGCGGCGCGAGCGTCCGGATCAACGCCTCCTCGAGGTCGCGCACGTACTTCTTGACGTCCTTGCCGTGTCGGCGGAGATCGAGGATCGGGTAGCAGACGAGCTGGCCGGGGCCGTGGAAGGTGGACTTGCCGCCGCGGTCGGTCTCGACCACGTCGACGTCGGCGCCGTTCGGAACGTGAAGCTCGCCCGCGTCCGTGCGCCGGCCGAGCGTGACCACGGGTGGGTGCTCGAGAAAGAGCACCGTGTCGGGGATCGCGCCCTGCGAGACAGCGGCCGCCAGCGAGCGCTGCACCTCCCAGGCCTCGCGGTAGGGGACGAGTTCGAGGTCGAGGACGTAGGCGCCGCGTTTCACGCCGTCCAGCCTAGCTCCAGTCCCTATACATCTCTCTATATATGAAGTACTCTCGCCGCCTATATCAGCGACAGGGAGGGTGCATGACCAGTCTGAGACGGCTT
>VAXO01000084.1:0-399 GCA_005888435.1 Actinomycetota bacterium
AGCGGGCGTGTCCAATCGCCGCAGCGGTCCTCCTACTCCCGAATCGAACGGCGAGCGTCCTCGGACCAGCCGCAGACGCCCACACCAGGGTCGCTCGACTCGACAACCTCGTCTATCCAGCCGACGGCTCCATCGTCACGGCGTCATCCGTAACCCTCGGCGAAAGCGCGTGCACCACCCGCGGACCACGAAGTGGCCAGGCGCAACTCCGCGGAGTCTCGCTGTTCGGCGGTGAGGTCGCCGCTGCGCGCGTCACGCTCACCGTCGGCACGACCGCCTCTGCCTCGATCGCCGGGCTGATCGTCGACGGCCAAGACGTGATCGGTTCAGGCGAAGAGCGCGTTCCGTTGCACGGGTGGGGATACATCGTCGCCCGGCCAAAGCTGCCGGTCCGGGCCG
>VAXO01000084.1:514-9327 GCA_005888435.1 Actinomycetota bacterium
GACGACGACGACACGGAAGCACGTGGCCGCGGCGCGTCGGCACCAGACGCACGCAGCAGCCACACACGCGCCGGTGAAAGCGACGCCGCCGCCTCGGAAGCGGTCACGCGCCGCCGCTCATCAGCACAAGGCGCGTTCACACGGTGCCGCTCATCGGCACAGAAAGCGCGCAGTCGCCACGCACGAGCCACTGAACGTGACGCCTCGGCTCGGCGACCGCAACTACGTCTTCCCCGTCGCCGGGAGCTCCGACTACATCGACACCTACGGTGCCTTCCGCGGCGACGTCCCGGGTGCGTGGCACCACGGCGATGATCTGTTCGCGGCGCTCGGGACGCCGGTCGTGGCGGTCGCGCGCGGAACGATCAACCGGGTCGGCTGGGAGAGGCTCGGCGGCTGGCGGCTGTGGCTGCGCGACGACCGCGGCAACGAGTTCTACTACGCCCATCTCTCCGCCTACTCCCCGCTCGCCGTCAACGGTGCGATCGTGAACGCCGGGGACGTGCTCGGCTTCGTCGGCAACACCGGCGACGCGCAGGGAACGCCGACGCACCTGCACTTCGAGATCCACCCGGTCGGGCTGATCGGCCTCGGCTACGACGGCGCGGTCGACCCGACGACGTACCTGCTCGCGTGGAAGCACCTCCAGGACGTCAGCTTCGCGGGCGGCAACGCCTGGGCGCCGCTGCAGTCGATCGGGAACGCGCCCAAGCCCGGCGCGATCCTGCTGACCGCGTCCGACATCTCCAGCGCGGACGGGCTCGTGCCCGGCTCGCTCGAGCGTGCCGTCCGGCCGCTGGTCGTGCGGTCGGCTCGCGTGCCCTAGCTCGACGAGGAGCTGCTCAGGCTAGGGCATCGCTTGCGATGCCCTTTAACTGGATTCGGGAGCCCTTGACCCCTAAGAAGACGTGACGCCAGAGTTTCCGCCCTGATAGGTGAACTCGTCCGTCGGCCCGAACAGCTTGTCCGACAGCCACTTGCGTGTCTGACCGCCGGTGAAGGGATTGAAGAGGAGCCCGAGCGCGATGCCGGTCAGCAGCAGGGTCGTGTTGCGCGCGCCGTGCTCCTTCCTCCCCTGGACGCGGTCGGCTGCCTCGCGGAGCTCGTCGATCGCCTCGCGCAGGCGGTCCTGGATGTCCTTGTCCGTCGCGACGCGCGTTGCCAGCGGGATCGCTCCCCGGCCGCCGAGCAGCTCGTTGTAGACCTCGCGCGCAGAATCGAAGGCGTTGCGGATGTTGTCGCGAAGGTCCTCGTCCGTCAGCGCGCGCTCGATGTACGGCCGGGCGCTCCCGGTCCGTTCCAATACCTTGTCTTTCGCCTTGCTCATGCTTCCAATGTCCTTTCGCTGGGTTGCCAGGCCGTTCGTACCCCTGAGGAATCCTCGCAAACGAGCGGCTTTTGCGGTCAGCCTACTAGTGCTCGGCGGGTGCGGGGGCGGCGCAGCGCCCCCTATGAAGATCGTCGAGGGCAGCGACTACCACTTCAACGCGCCCGCCGACTGGCATGTCGTCCGCACCGACCGCGCCGTCCAGGTTTCCAAAGGCGTCGACCTGGTGTCGGTGACACGCTTTCCGCTGCTCCGCAGGTACCGCCCGGACCTCTGGACGCGGGTCGTGCCGGAGCTCGACCGGGCCGCTACCCAGCTCTCCGAGCAGCAGAAGGGCGAGGTCTCGGACTCGCGGACCGTCACGATCGCCGCGCAGCAGGCGCGGCGCTACGACATCGGCTACGAGCGGGACCGGAAGGCGCTCGTCGAGCGGATTGCGTTCGTCCTGCGCGGGAAGACGGAGTACCTGCTGCTCTGCCGCTATGACCGTGGCGGCGACACCGGCGCGTGCGACCGGCTGCTTGCGACCTTCGCGCTGGACTGAGCTCGAGCCACGGCTTTCTCCTTGACGGCAACAGGCTTGGGCTGCGCCTGGGCCTTGCCGTCGAACGCCGCCGCGAACACCTCGTCGATCGTGTCGACGAGGATGAACTCGAGCTCGCGCTTCGTCTCCGACGGCAGCTCGGCGAGATCCGGTTCGTTCTCGCGCGGCATGATCACGCGCTTCAAACCGGCCCGCTGCGCGGCGAGCGACTTCTCGCGGATGCCGCCGATCGGCAGCACCTGGCCGGTCAGCGTGATCTCCCCCGTCATGCCGACGTCTTCCGAGACGGGCTGCTGGCGCACGAGTGACGCGATCGCGGTCGCCATCGTGATGCCCGCCGACGGGCCGTCTTTCGGGACGGCTCCGGCGGGAACGTGCAGGTGCACGTCGTGCTCGCGGAACCAGTCTGGATCGAGCCCGAGCTGTTCCGCATGTGCCCGCACCCACGACAGCGCGGCCTGTGCAGACTCCTGCATGACGTCGCCGAGCTGGCCGGTGATCGTCAGCCGGCCCTTGCCCGGATAAGCGGTTGCCTCGAAGAACAGCACGTCGCCGCCGACCGCGGTGAACGCGAGCCCCGTCGCGACCCCGGGATCCGACGTCCGCTTGCGCACCTCGCCCTCGAACCGGCGCGGGCCGAGCCAGCTGCGCACGCGGCGCTCGTCGATGCGCAACGTCTTCGCCTTCGTCTTGCCCTCGGCGATCTGCCGCGCAGCCTTCCGCAAGACGTCGGCGAGCCGGCGCTCCAGGTTCCGCACGCCCGCCTCGCGCGTGTACTCGCGGATGATCAGCCGCAGCGCCCGATCGGAGATCGCCACCCGGCCGTCGGCGAGCCCGTGTGCGGCGAGCTGCTTGGGGACGAGGTAGCGCTTGCCGATCCCGAACTTCTCGTCTTCGGTGTAGCCGGAGAGCTGAATCACGTCGATGCGGTCGAGCAGCGGACGGGGGATCGTGTCGAGCGTGTTCGCCGTGCAGATGAACAGCACCTTCGACAGGTCGAACGGCAGGTCGAGGTAGTGGTCGCGGAAGTGCCTGTTCTGCTCGGGGTCGAGCACCTCGAGCATCGCGCTTGCGGGATCGCCGCGATAGTCGGCGCCCATCTTGTCGATCTCGTCGATGAGCAGGACCGGGTTGATCGACTCCGCGTCGCGCAGCGTGCGGATGATCGTGCCCGGCATCGCGCCGATGTACGTGCGCCGATGCCCTCGGATCTCCGCCTCGTCGCGCACGCCGCCGACGGAAAGGCGCGCGAACTTGCGCCCGAGGGCGCGTGCGATCGACTGGCCGAGAGATGTCTTGCCGACACCGGGCGGGCCGACGAAGCAGAGGATCGGGCCTGAGAGGTCGTTCTTCAGCTTCGACACCGCCAGGTGCTCGAGGATGCGGTCCTTGACCTTCTCCAGGTCGAAGTGGTCGGTGTCGAGAACGGCGCGCGCGTTCTGCAGATCGAGGTTGTCCTCGGTGACGCTGTTCCACGGCAGCGAGACGAGCCAGTCGAGGTACGTGCGGATGACGCCGTGCTCCGCGGCCGCGGACGGGATCTTCTCCAGGCGCGACAGCTCGCGGTCGACTGTCTTCTGCACTTCCTCCGGCAGGTCGAGCTCCGCGAAGCGGGTCCGGAGCTCGTTGATCTCCGCCTGCTCGGCATCTCCCTCGCCGAGCTCCTCCTGGATCGCCTTCAGCTGCTGGCGGAGGAAGAACTCGCGCTGCCCCTTCTCCATCTCCTCCTGCACCTGCGATTGGATCTTGGAGCCGAGCTCGAACACCTCCAGCTCGCGGTTGAGGATCGACGAGATCTCGCGCAACCGCCCTTCGACGTCGCGCTCCTCGAGCAACTTCTGCTTCTCCTCCGTCTTCAGGCGCAGCGTCGACGCGACGAGATTGCAGAGCGCACTCGGATCCTCGACGTTCGCCGCGGCGATCTGGAGCTCCTCGGGCAGATACGGCACCAGCCCGATCACGCGCGCGAAGAGGTTCTGCACGTTGCGCGTCAGCGCCTCGACTTCGCGCGTCTCTTCGAGCTCGTCCGGCAGCTCGACGAACTCACCGGCGAGGTACGGATCGTCCTGCACCGTGCGGTCGAGCCCGATCCGGCGCAATCCCTCGACCAGGATGCGCAGCGTCCCGTCGGGGACCTTGATCATCTTGTGGATGACGGCGGCCGTGCCGACGCTGTAGAGGTCGCCCCAGCCGGGCTGCTCCGCCTCGTCGTTGTTGACGGTGACGAGCGCGAGGGTACGGTCACCGGAGACGACGTCCTCGACCAGCTTGATGGAGCGTTCCTGCCCGATCGCCAGTGGCGTCGGGAAGCCGGGAAAGACGACCGTGTCCTTCAGCGGCAGCACGGGCAATGTCGCCGGGAAGGTCAGCTCGTCGGCGCTCTGCTCCGTCGTCTCGTCGATCAGCTCCGCCATCAGGACGTCCTCACCACGATCGAGACGCTCTCTTGAGGCGCTGGGCGGGGAGCGATGGGCAGACGCACGGTGAGCATCCCGCGGTCGTAGGTCGCCGTCGCTTCCTCCGGGTCGACGTTCTCGGCAAGCGTGATCTGCCGCTGGAACGGCCCGTACTCGATCTCCATCTGCTGGTAATGGCCGCCGCCCTTGGGTCGGCGCCGCTCACCGGCGATCAACAGGGCCTGAGGTGACGCGACCAGCTGCACGTCGTCCGGGTCCACCCCCGGCAGCTCGACCTGCACGGTCAGCATCGGTGGGTCCTCGCTGCGGTAGACGTCCACCTCCGGCCGGTAGCCGCGGCGCAGGCTGCGCGAGAACGGAAAGACCTGCCAGAGGTCGGCGAAGAGCTGCTCGATCTCCTCGGCGGCGTGCTCGAAATCGCGGCGCTTCTCCACGATCTCAGCGTACCCCGGTGGCTACTGTCTGAGGCATGGTCGGTTGGACCCGCGTGGTGCTGCGCTTCCGCTGGCCGATTCTTGCCGCGTGGCTCGCAATCCTGCTTGCAGGCGGCGTCGCAACCGCGAAGCTGTCGCCGCTCCTCTCCAACACGTTTACCGTCCCGGGCACCGACTCGGAGCGCGCGCGGACGATCCTGCAGGACCACTTCGGCGATCGGAGCGACGGCGAGTTCCTGATCATCTACAGGGTCCGTAACGGCACCGCGGGTGCCCGTCTGAAGCTCGAACGGAGCATTCGGCAGGCTGCGCGGGCTGTTCCCTCCGGCCAGGCGACGGCCTTGCGCCAAGCGAAGAGCGGCGTCGTCTACGGGAGCATTCTCACGACGCTGAAACTGGCCAAGGCGAAGGGGTACACCGACGACATCCGTCAGGCGCTGCATGCCCCGCCGGGCGTCGACGCGTACGTGTCGGGACAGCCGGCGATCCAGGCCGATCTCGACCCGATCTTCAGCCACGACCTTGCGCGCGGCGAGTCGATCGCACTGCCGATCGCGCTGGCGGTCCTCCTCGCGGTGTTCGGCCTATCGCTCGCGGCGACGATTCCGTTCCTGTTCGCAGCGGCGACGATCACCGGCACGCTCGGGATCGTCTTCATCGTCGCGCACCACATGACGATGGCGACCTACGTCACCAACCTGGTGCAACTGATCGGGCTCGGCATCGCAATCGACTACTCGCTGCTGATCGTCTACCGCTTCCGAGAGGAGCTGGAGCGCGGCGGCACCAAGGACGACGCAATCTTCCGTACGATGGCGACGGCGGGTCGCGCGGTCGTGTTCTCCGGTGCGACGGTCGCCATCGGCCTCGCGCTGCTGCTGTTCATGCCGCTTCCGTTCATCCGCTCGATGGGCGTGGGCGGGTTCCTGATCCCGCTCGTGTCCATCGCGGCCGCAGTGACGTTGCAGCCGGCGCTGCTGTCGGTGTACGGACGCCGTGGCACGAAGCGTGTGCCGGTCGCGAACTGGTTGCGAAGCAAGGGCGTGCCGCTCCCGCATTTCGCAGGCCCGGACGTCGAGCACGGGTACTGGGCGCGGCTCGCGCGCGCGATCATGCGGCGGCCCGTTGCGTTCTTCGCGATCGGCGCGTGCGCGCTCCTGCTTGTGGCGGTGCCCGTCTTCGGATTGCAGCTGACGCCGGGCTCGGCGCAGGGAATCCCGCAGTCCCCGTCGTCGGTGCGGGGCCTCAACGCCTTGCGCGCGTCGGTCGGGCCCGGCGCGCTCTCGCCGACGCAGATCGTCGTCGACGGTGCCCGCAGGCCGGGAGTGCAGGCGGCGCTCCAGCGGCTGCGCTCGGAGGTCGAGGCGGACTCGGAGGTTGCTTTCGTGCAGACCGGCAGAGGTTCGCGGTTCGTCGATCCGAGCGGCCGCTACGAACAGATGATCGTTGCCGGCAAGCACGAGTACGGCGACGAGCCGGCTCAGTCGTTCGTCCACCGGTTGCGCGACCACCTGATACCGAATGCGCACTTCCCGTCCACGGTGAGCGTGTACGCGGGCGGCGGGCCGCCGCAGGGCGTCGACTTCCTGACGCAGTCCTACACCACCTTCCCGTGGCTCGTGCTCGCGGTGCTCGTGCTCACCTACCTGCTGCTGATGCGTGCGTTCCGGTCGGTGCTACTCCCCTTGAAGGCGGTGCTGCTCAACCTCCTCTCGGTCGCAGCGAGCTACGGCATGCTCGTCGTCTTCTTCAGGTGGGGGGTCGGCGACACCGTGGCGGGCCTCTATCAGTTCCCGCAGGTCGAAGGCTGGATCCCGATCTTCCTGTTCGCGATGCTCTTCGGACTGTCGATGGACTACGAGGTGTTCCTCGTGTCGCGCATGCGCGAGACGTGGGACGAGGAGCACGACAACGTGCGCGCAGTCTCGTACGGGCTCGAACGCACGGGCATGATCATCACTGCTGCTGCGATCATCATGGTCGCCGCCTTCTCGGGGTTCGTCGCGGGACGCATTGTCGGCCTCCAGCAGTTCGGTCTCGGTCTCGCCGTCGCGATCCTGCTCGACGCGACGATCGTGCGCGCGCTGCTCGTGCCCGCGCTGATGGCGTGGTTCGGCCGTTGGAACTGGTGGCTGCCCGCCCCTCTGGCGCGGGTCGTGCGCGTCAAGCCGTCGCCGCTGACCGAGCCGGTCTAGCATCGCGCTCGTGAAAGGCGTTGTCCTCGCGGGCGGGACGGGGTCGCGTCTCGATCCGCTCACTCGCGTCACCAACAAGCATCTCCTGCCGGTCGGCGACAGGCCGATGGTGCAGTGGGCGGTCGACTTTCTCCGCGAGGCGGGCGTGGACGATTTCCTGCTCGTGACCGGCGCCGACCATGTCGAGGACTTTCGGCAGTACTTCGGCGACGAGGTGAGCTACGCGATCCAGGAGCAGGCGGGCGGCATCGCGGAGGCGCTCGGGCTCGCCCGGGACTTCGCCGCCGGCGACAGCATCGTCGTCATGCTCGCGGACAACTTCTTCAGCGGCCCGATTACGCAGACCGTTCGCAACTTCGAGGCGCAGCCGCGCGGCGCGCGGGTGCTGCTGGCGCGGGTGCGGGAGCTCGAGCATCTTCGCAATCTCGGTGTGCCGCGCTTTGCCGACGGAAGGATCGCGGAGATCGTCGAAAAGCCCGCCGATCCGCCGAGCGGGCTCGCGGTGACCGGCGTGTACTGCTACGACGCCGACGTCTTCGACGTGGTCGAGCGCCTCGAGCCGTCGGCGCGCGGCGAGCTCGAGATCACCGACGTGAACAACCACTACGTCCGGCAGGGCACTCTCGAGCACGACGTCTTCGAGGGGTACTGGGGCGACGCGGGCGAGTCCGTCGACGCGTATTACGAGGTGATCGAACGCGTTCGCCGTCCGCACTTTGGCTCTGACAGCGCGCGTCCCGTCCCGCTCGAGCGCTTCGAGGACGGGCGGGGATGGCTAGCCGAGATCGCGCGCACGAGCGCGCTTCCGAAGCCGATCCGGCAGACCAACGTCTCGTTCTCGCGGCAGGGAACGATTCGCGGCCTGCACTACCACGAACGCGGGCAGGACGACCTGTTCGTCTGCCTGCAGGGGCGGGCGCGCGTCGTGGCGCTCAACCGCGAGAGCGGCGAGACGTTCTGCGAGGACATCGGTGACGACAACTTCTCGGCCGTCTACATCCCGGGCAATCTCGCGCATGGATTCGAAGCGCTGACGGACGTCCTGATGCTGTACCACGTCACCGAGGAGTACGACCCCGCCGACCCGGACGAGCACGAGTGGCCGTGGGACGACCCACGTGTCGTCGACCTGTGGAGCACGAAATCGCCGATCCTGTCGAAACGGGACGCGAGCGAGTCCTGATCACCGGCGCGGGCGGCCAGCTCGGCCGGGCGCTGCAGGAGACCTTTGCCGGTGATCTCGTGGTCGCGCTGACGCACGCCGACTGGGACGTGACCCTGCCGCCGCCGCCCGACCTCCGGCCGGCGCTCGTCCTGCACGCGGCCGCCTGGACGGACGTGGACGGCGCAGAGGAGGACCCGCAGGGCGCTGCAGCGGTGAACGTCGGCGGCACGCGTCACGCAGCCGAGCTCAGCGCGCCGCTCGTCTACTACTCGACCGACTATGTCTTCGACGGGACGAAGCGCGAGCCGTACGTCGAGTCGGATCCCCCGAACCCGCTCTCCGCATATGCCCGCACGAAGCTGTACGGCGAGGGGGCGGCGGGCGAGCAGGCGTGGATCGCGCGCTCGTCAGGGCTGTTCAGCGAGCACGGTGGCAACTTCGTGACCACGATGCTGCGGCTCGGACGCGAGCGCGGCGAGGTGTCGGTCGTCGACGACCAACGCACGTCGCCGACGTACGTCGGCCATCTCGCCGCGGCGACGAGAGACCTGCTCGATCGTCCCCCGGGGGTCTGGCATATGGCCGCCGCGGGCGACTGCACCTGGGCCGACTTCGCCGAGGCGATCTTCGAGGCGGCGGGAGTCGAGGCGCGCGTGCGGCGGATCTCGAGCGAAGAGCTCGGCCGCCAGGCGGCGCGACCCGGGTACTCCGTGCTGCGCAGCGAGAAGGGC
>VAXO01000143.1 GCA_005888435.1 Actinomycetota bacterium
CGAAGGTCGAGGATCGGGTAGCAGACGAGCTGACCCGGGCCGTGGAAGGTGGACTTGCCGCCGCGGTCGGTCTCGACCACGTCGACGTCGGCGCCGTCCGGAACGTGAAGCTCGCCCACGTCCGTGCGCCGGCCGAGCGTGACCACGGGTGGGTGCTCGAGAAAGACCACCGTGTCGGGGATCGCGCCCTGCGAGACAGCGCCCGCCAGGGAGCGCTGCACCTCCCACGCCTCCCGGTAGGGGACGAGGTCGAGGTCGAGCACGTAGGCGCCGCGTTTCACGCCGTCCAGCCTAGCCTCCAACCTATACATCTATCTATATATGAAGTACTCTCGCGCCTATATCAGCGAGAGGGGAGGGTGCATGACCAGTCTGAGACGGCTTCTCTTTGCCGTGATCGCAGCGTCGCTCCTGGCCGTGGCAGCCGCCGGCGTCAGCGGCGCGGAGTCGGTGCCAAGCGTGAGGGACCCATCCGAGTTCCCAGCTTCGGACGAGGCCGAGGACTCGCCCGCCGCGTTCGACGGGACGATCGTCAACCGCAGCTTCGGCCGCGGCGGCGGGGCTGCACAGGGCCCGGCGTCGCAGAGCGGTCGCAAGGCCAAGTCGAACCCTGAGCTGAACACGAGCTTCGAGGGGATCAATCTGTTCCAGCATCGCTACTCCAACAATCAGAACCAGCTCACGATCGAGCCGCCCGATCAGGGACTGTGTGCCGGAAACGGCTACGTCCTCGAGGCCGTCAACATCGCACTCAACGTGTACGACACGTCCGGGAACTCCGTTCTCCCTCCGGACACGAACACTCCTCCGGTACCGCACGTGAATGGAACGGTGGCCCTGAACCAGTTCCTCAACTATCCACCGGCAGTCAATCGTGCGGCCGGCAACGTGCGCGGACCGGTCGTGACCGATCCCAGCTGCTACTTCGACCAGCAGACGCAGCGCTGGTTCCTCGTGGTGCTGACACTCGACGCGTTCGCGAACGGTCAGACCAAAGGCACGAACCATTTCGACATCGCCGTCAGCAACGGGCCCAACCCGGTACCGCTGTCGAACTGGACGATCCTCCCGCCGGTCCCCGTACAGAACGACGGGACGGACGGGACGCCGAACCACCACTGTCACCCGGCCGACAACCCACGGGCCGGAAACCCACCGACGAATCCGACCGCGTGCATCGCCGACTATCCGCACATCGGCGCCGATGCGAACGGCTTCTACATCACAGCGAACGAGTACGACTTCTACGGGAACGAGTTCCAGAGCTCGAACATCTACGCGTTCTCGAAGCGCGGGCTCGAAGCCGGTGACACGCGCCACGTCCTGCTCGAGACGAAGAACACGGTGCACGGCCAGCCCGGCTTCACGGTCTGGCCCGCGAACTCTCCGTCGAGCCAGTATCAGACGGGCGGCGGCGGCACCGAGTACTTCCTCAGCTCGAACGCTGCCGACGAGGCGACGTGTCCCACGGGTTGCAACGGGCCGCGCACCTCAGACGAGCTCGTCGTGTGGTCGCTGACGAATACGTCGTCGCTGGACTCCGCGAGCCCGAACCTGCAGCTGCAGAACAAGGTGCTGAAGGTCGGCCAGTACGGTGTCCCGGCGCGATCGAGCCAGAAGGCTGGCTCGACCCCGCTTGCGGACTGCCTGAACGACCGCAGCCTGCCGACGCCGTTCGGCCCGGGCTGCTGGCAGATCCTGCTCGTGCCGCCGGCTCCGCCCCATCAGGTGCCCGGCACGCTCGACTCGAACGACAGCCGCATGCAGCAGGTGTGGTACGCCAACGGGAAGCTGTGGGGGGCGCTCGACACTGCTCTGACACTCGACCGCAATCGGTCCGGCATCGAGTGGTTCATCGTCAATCCCGCCGGGCCGGACGTCCAGTCGGCATCGCTGCGCCGCTCCGGCTACCTCGGGCTCTCGGGCAACAACGTCACGTATCCCGCGATCGCGACGACCGAAAGCGGCCGCGGCGTGATGGCATTCACGCTCGTGGGTGACGACAACTACCCGAGTGCCGCCTACGCGTCGATCGACGACAAGGCGGGCGTGGGCGACATCCACGTCGCTGCCGCCGGTGCGGGCCCCGACGACGGGTTCACCCTCTATCCGCCGCTCGCGAATCCTGCGCGCGGCCGCTGGGGCGACTACGGTGCGGCGGTTCTCGACGGCAAGTCGATCTGGATCGCGTCCGAGTACATCGCTCAGACGTGCACGTACGACCAGTACATCGGCCAGGCTGCGGCCGACGGCACGTACGGCCGCCTCGCGACAGGCTTCGGTCTCTGCAACAACACGCGCGGTTCGTCCGGCAACTGGTCGACGCGCATCAGCAAGGTCACGCCGTAGGTCGTAGGGGCGCCGCGTTCGCGCGGCGCCCCCTACCCTTCGCAGGGTGAAGGTCACCTTGCTCATCGCCGACTTCGCTCGCGTAGCCAGCGGGAAGCTGGACGTCATCGGCGGCGGGTGGTCGATGATGAACGCGCAAGGGCCGTTCGGCTTCTTCGTCGCGGCGCTGTTCCAGATCCCGTGGGATCAGACGAACCAGAAGCACCAGTTCCGCCTCGAGCTCCTGGACGCCGACGGCCAGGGCGTGCCGACGCCCGACGGCGAGACGATTCGAGCGGAGGGCGAGTTCGAAGCAGGACGCCCCGCCGGGCTCC
>VAXO01000142.1 GCA_005888435.1 Actinomycetota bacterium
CGGCGTGTTGATCGTGACGTCCTGGCGGCCGACGCTCGGCAGCAGCTGCCACTTCACCGAGAAGAAGTACTTCAGCAGGATGGCGAGGAAGAAGATCGGGATCGAGATCCCGAGTAACGACCCGATTAAGGTCGCGTGGTCGAAGAAGCCGCCGTAGCGTTTGGCCGCGAAGAACCCGAGCGGGACGCCGACGACGGTCGCGAACAGCATCGCCGCGATCGCCAGTTCGATCGTCGCCGGGAAGCGCACCTTGATCTCGTCCGCGACCTTGCGATGCGTCGCGACACTGACGCCGAAGTCGCCTTCCAGTGTCGTCTTCAGATACGAGAGGTACTGGCGGTAGACCGGCTTGTCGAGCCCGTAGCGCTGACGCAGCTGGTGCACGAGCTGCGGGGTCGCGCGTTCGCCGAGCAACGCCTCCGCCGGGCTGCCCGGCAGCGCCCTGATCCAGAAGAAGATCAGCAGCGAGACGCCGAGCAGAATCGGGACGAGCAGCAGCAACCGGCGGACGACGTACCGAAGCACTTAGTCCGCCGGTTGCTTGCTCAGCTTCCTAGACGCCGCCCGACACAAACACCGGGTCGAACGGATCCGTTCCCACCGGGCTCGGGGTGTAGCCCTTGACGCTCTTGTCGAAGCCCAGCGCCGGCTGGGAGTGCGCGTACGGCACCGCCGGCAGGAACTTCATGATCATGTTGTTCGCCTTCTTGTACAGCGCGATCCGCTTCGCCAGGCTCTTCTGAGCCTCGGCCTTCGCGAGGATGTTGAAGATCGCGTTGTTGTGGAACCCGAACTGCGGGCTGTAGGTCTGGAAGAACGTCCCGAGGAAGTTGTCGGGATCGCCGAAGTCACCAGTCCAGCCGATCATGTTCAGGTCGCCCGCCGTTCCCTCGTTGACGTGCTTCACGTAGTCCGGCCGCCACGGCGCGCTGTGCGCCACGACCTGGAAGCCCGCCTGCGTGAGGCTGGCGGAGAAGGCCTCGAAGTTGCGCTTCGGGTCCGGCATGTACGGCCGTGAGATGTTGGTCGGGTACCAGAAGTCGACCTTGCACGGCACGTGGCAGCTCGACGAGTTGAGCAGCGCCTTCGCCTTCGTCGGGTTGAACGGGTACTTCGTCACGGACTTGCTGTACCCGAACAACTGCGGCGGCTGGAACTCGTTCGCCACGATGCCCCGGCCGGCGTAGAACGAGCGCACTACCGAAGCCCGGTCGAGACCGTACGCGACCGCCTGCCGCACCTTGAGATCGTTCATCGGGGAACCTGCGCCCTGATGAATCGTCACGTAGGCGACGTTGAACGACGGCCGGTTGAGGACCTTGAGCTTCGAGTTCGACTTGATCGTGTTGATGTGCTCGGGCGCGACGAGGTCGTAGCCCTGCACGTCACCCGACTGCAGCGCCTGCAACCTGGCGGTGTTGTCGGAGATCGGTCGAATGATCAGCTGGTTGATGCGCGCCTTCTTGCCCCAATACCCCGGGTTCTTCGCGAGCACGACGCGCTGTCCGACCGTCCACGAGACGAACTTGAACGGGCCTGTGCCGGTCGGATGGCTGAACGCGTACGAGCCGGTCGGATAGAAGACGCCGTTGCGAAGCTCGCCCTGATTGCCGCCGTACTTCTTCAGCGCCGCCGGGCTCTGGATCGCGAACGACGAGATCACCTGCGCCGACAGGAACGGCCCCGACGGCGTACGTAGGTGAATCGTCACTTTGTACGGCCCGTGTGCCGTGCAGCCGATGTACAGGCTCGGGGACAGATTCGAGCTGGCGTTGTGATGGAACCCGCCGAACACCGTCTGCCAGTAGTACGTCGCGGAGGCGTCCTGGAACGCGCCTGTGAAGTTGTACTGACGGTTGTAGTTGTAACAAACAGCCGCCGAGTTGAACGGCGTCCCGTCGTGGAACTTGACGCCGTGGCGCAGGTTGAAGTTCCAGTCCTTTGCGTTCTTCGAGCTCCAGCTGGTCGCGAGCGAGGGCTGCACGATCGTCGTGCCGGCCTTCAACCTCACGAGGCTCTCGAAGATCTGGTTCGTGACGCGGAACGATTCACCGTCCGACACGAGCGCCGGATCCAGATAGGTCGGATCCGATGCACCCGCGAAGACGAGAGTGCCCGCCCTCGACGCTCCTCCTGCCGTGCCCGCAGCCACCAGGACAATCAATGCCACCAGCGGCAGCGCGAGCCGTTTGATGTTCCCCCTCACCCTCACCCAGTCTCCTTTCGTTTCCCGCCCTTCCAAGCGGACGCCCAAGTATGAACAGAACGTTAATGCGTTCTCAATAGGACTCCGATTCCCGCGAAAAGTCCGGAGCGCGCAGACCACAACCCGGGGTCTGACCCCTTTGGGGGTCAGACCCCAGCAGTTGACTAAGCAGCCAGAGAGATGAGGTCCCGCAGCGCGGATAGCCGCGCCAGCGCCTGCCCTTCGAGCTGGCGGACGCGCTCGCGCGTCAGGTCCAGCTCGTGGCCGATCGCTTCGAGCGTCCACGGCTCGCCGTCGAAGCCGAAGCGCAGCTCGAGGATGCGGCGCTCCCGCTCGGGCAGCGCGTCGAGCGCGCGGCGGACGCCCTGGCGGCGGAGCGACTCCTCGGCCTCGTCGAACGGATCTGCGGC
>VAXO01000045.1 GCA_005888435.1 Actinomycetota bacterium
GCCGAACGGTGGTTCTCCCTTCGGCACCGTGACCATGTCAGCCAAGACGTTCGACGCTAACTACGCCAGCCCGCAAAACCTGATGACGCTCATCGACATCAAGGGCGGCGTCACCCCCAACAACACCGCGTTGCTGGCATTGGCGCTGAACCGGTTCCCGGACGCGAAGGTCCAGACGGCTGCACAGTTCAAGAAGGCGCAGGAAGACGACATCAATCTCATCCTCAACGTCCTCTACGCGCTGCTCGGCCTCTCGGTGATCATCAGCCTGTTCGGTGTCGTGAACACGCTCGTGCTGTCGGTCTTCGAGCGGACACGCGAGCTGGGGATGCTCCGTGCGGTCGGAATGACGCGCCGGCAGGTGCGGCGGATGATCCGCTACGAGAGCGTCGTCACCGCGCTGATCGGCGGTGCACTCGGGATCCTCGTCGGCACGTTCCTCGCGGTGCTCACGACGCAGGCGCTGTCGGACGAGGGCATCGTGCTCGCGATTCCGTGGGGGACGATCGCGGTCTTCGTCGTCGCGACGATCGCCGCCGGAATCCTCGCCGCGATCTTCCCGGCGCGTCGTGCGTCACGACTGAACATCCTCAAGGCGCTGCAGTACGAGTGAACGAGGCCGCCCTCCCGACGTCGGCGGTGTCCCGGGCCTCGCGCCTGGGACACCGCTGCCGCCGGCTCGGTGCGCTCGCTCGAACCGAGGCAGGGCTGGTCCGGGGCAGCCTGTTCGTCGTCGCGCTTCACGTCGTCGACGACACGCTGCTCCAGCCACAACCGGGCACGTCCGCGGGCGACCATCTCGCGAGCGCCCTCATTCCGCTCACTGTCTTGCTCGTCGTTGCGGCGCTCTACCCGCGGCTACGGCCGGGGCTTCGGGCCACCCTCGCCGCGCTGCTAGGCGTGTTCGGGCTCGTCACCGGGATCGAGGCCGTGTACTACGCCCGGGCCGGCCAGCTCTCCGGCGACGACTACACGGGGCTCGCCGCGATCCCGGCCGGGATTGTCCTGCTGTCGATAGCGGTCGTAACGCTCTGGCGGTCGAGGAGGATCGACGACCGCCTGGCATGGCGCTACCTGCGACGGCTCCTCCTGGTCGTGGCCGCGGTCGTGGCAACGTATGCGTTCGTCGGGCCATTTCTCGCGGCGTACGTCTTGACGCATACGGCTCGTGCCTTCGTGCCGGATGACCGGGTCGGCGCCGAGCACGAGAACGTGAGCTTCAGGACCGCCGACGGACTGACGCTACGTGGCTGGTACGTGCCGTCGAAGAACGGCGCCGCCGTGATCTCGTTCCCGGGTCGCAAGGGGTCGCAGAAGCCGGCGCGCTTCCTCGCCGCGCACGGCTACGGCGTCCTTCTCTTCGATCGCCGTGGTGAGGGCGAGAGCGAGGGCGATCCGAACGGATGGGGCTGGGAGGGCTATCGGGACGTCGATGCCGCGGTGGCATTCCTTCGGCGACGTGCCGATGTCGAGGATGCCCGGATCGGGGGCATCGGCCTTTCGGTCGGTGGCGAGATGATGCTCGAGGCCGCGGCCAGGTCACGTGGCCTCAAGGCGGTCGTCTCGGAGGGCGCCGGCGAGCGGTCCGTTCGCGAGGTTCTCGACATGACGACCGGTGACAAGTGGCTCAGCGCTGCGAGCTACGGCGTGCTCAGCGCCGGGATCGCGCTGTTCGCCAACCACACGCCGCCGCCGAGCCTCAAGGATCTGGTCGGCCGGATCGCGCCGACACCGGTCTTCTTCATCTACGGCGAGCACGGCCAGGCGGGCGAGCGCAACCTCAATCCGAAGTACTTTGCGGCGGCGAACGCGCCGAAGCTGATCTGGCAGGTGCCGGGCAGCGGCCACGTCGGCGCGATCAGGGCCGAGCCTCGCGAGTACCAGCGGCGCGTGCTTCGGTTCTTCGACCGGGTCCTGCTCGCGCCCTAGCGCACCGGCTCAATGCCGAGCAGTTTCGCGCCCACGCGCCTGCCCTGGCCGGGCACGTGGACGAGCTGTCCGACGTCGACGGTGACGAGCTTCCAGCTGTCCGGGCCTTCGCGGATGTGAACCTTCGGCTGCACGTTGAAGGAATCGAAGTGCATCCTCTTCCGTCCATGTACCCAGAGCGGCGCGTGCGTCTCGCTCATGTAGCGCCCGTTGCCGGTGTCGCCGTACCAGCCTTGACAGAAAACCGGTTGCGTGGCGTCTGGGGCCGGCAGCAAGTCGAGTTGTTTAGCCGGCTTGCGCTCGAGCAGCAGCACAGTCCCGGCTCGGCGCTGGACGTGCCAGCCGTGCTCGTCGAGGGCCTGCAGCGCGAACCATTCCGTGTCACCTACATGGCCGTAGAGCCCGAGGTGCAGCGCAACCGCTCGCACGCCGAGCCGGTCGAGCAGAGCAGCCGTGCCGTCGCTCCAGTCGCCGCAGTTCAGCCGCTGTAAGCGGTCGTACGTCCGCTTCGCCCCTTTCGGCGCTGTCGTCGCGTAGCCGCCGGGCCGCTCTCGCCGCGACGCGGTGTCGTACCAGAGGTAGACGGAGCCGTAGTGGACGCTCGGGTCGAAGAGCGGCAGTTCGAGCAGGCGGCCGGGGCCGCGGTATGCCGCTCGCTCGGGCGACCCCGGGGCCGACTGGCGGTACAGGTGCGCATGCAGGTCGGCAAACAGCAGCACAATCGCGAGGGCGATGACGACTGCGCGCGCCCGCGCGAGCGCGAATGCCACGAGTGCTGCCAGGCAGAGACACGCGATCGGCAAGAGCCGCTCCGGAACGCGCGGGAAGCGAAACGGCGGCAGCGCATGCCACAGCGGCGAGTAGATCGGCGTGTTGGTGCCGAGTGCGAGCACGACGGGAACGACGACGCCGACCGCGAGCAGCGCCGCGAGCCCGTATCGGCGTGAGCGCAGCAGGAAGATCAGCCCGACGAGCGCGAGCAGCGGCGCGAGCCAGCCGAGGAAGATGAACTGCTCGCTGCGCCCGGGGTCGAGATGCCGCTCGACCAGATCGCCGGCGTTCGCCGAGTAGCGCGTGATCTCGGCGAGCTTGCGCCCGCCCGCTTCCGTCGAGCCTTTGATCAGTGTCTCGCGCACGAGGAGCCCAGCTCCGACGGCCGCAACTGCACCGGCCACGGCACCGATCACGGCCTGACGGTCGCGTCGGCGAACCAGCGCATATGCGAGCACGAAGGGGATCGCTCCGAGTGCGAGGTGCACCTGCCCCGACAGCGGAATGGACGCAATCGCGGCGGCCGATAACCAGAACCAGCCTCGCTCGAACGCCCAGAGCGACAGCGGCAGCAGAATGGAGATCGGTCCGAGCAGGTGGCCGACGCTCTGCTGCACGCGATAGGGCGCGATCGCGAAGACGAGCCCTCCGACCAGTGCGGGTCCGCGCGGCAGCCCGAGCTCACGCAGCCACGCGCAGGCGAACAAGCCGGCCAGCACGTACACGACGAGCTGGAGCAGGTTCCACCCCGCGACGAGGCCGAACGCGGCGCCGAGCGGCCAGAAGAGGAAACCGAAAGGCCAGCCCGCGTAGTTCGGCTGCGGCTTCGCCTCCGGCTGAAAGGTGTAGGGGTCCCGCCAGGGCGCTCGGCCGTGCTCGAGCTGGTGGCCGACGAGCCAGTAGTGGTACAGCGTCTGCAGGTGGTCGCCCGGAGACGCCTCGCCGTTTCCCGGCGCGCCGCCGGACATGAACTGCGAGCGCGCGTGCAGCACCGCGGGCCATGTCGCCGCCACGCCGGCGGCGAGATAGAGCGCCGCCGCGAGCGCTACGAAGCCTGCGCGGCGCGAAGCAACTCGTCGAAGTCCGGCAGCTCGGCCGTGTCGTAGCGCCATGCGCCGCGGACCGTACCGTCCTGGTCGACGAGGAACGCGGACCTCTCGCTGACGCCGCGATGTCCGCGGAACTCGCCTTCGACGCCGAACGCCCGCGCCGCGTCGCCGTTCCAGTCCGAGAGAAGCGGGAAGCTCAGATCGAGGGTCTGCGCCCAGGCGACATGCGTCCAGGCCGAGTCGCGCGAGATGCCGAACGGCCGTACGCCTGCCTGCTCGAACTGCCGGCTCCTGTCACGCAGGAGCTCCATTTCGCTCGTTCAGGTCGAGGACCAGTCGAAGAGGTAGAAGACGAACAGGGCGCGGCCGCCGGCGAGCAGCTCCGACAGCTCGCGCCGTTCGTTCGGCGCGGTCCAGACGGACGCGTCCGGTACTCGGTCGCCTGTCCCCAGCATGCGCGGACCCTACTTTGCTGCGGCGGGCTCGGCGGCTGCAGCGACCTCGGTCGCGTTCGCGATCTCGCTGGCGACCTCGACGATGTCGCGGTTGGCGTTGAAGACGCGGAGTTGACGGTCGGCGCCGTTGCCGCTGTGGAGGATCTCCTCGATTCCTTCCAGCTCGCGCTCGGAGCCGAGCTCGCGGGCGTGCGGTTTGATCTCCTTCAGCGTCCGCCGGATCAGCTGCATGAGCGGAATCCGGTTCCGCAGGCCGGTCGCGAGGTCCATCAGCGGCGCCTCGAGCCCGTAGCGTCCGGCAAGCCACTTGTTCTCGGTCGTGAGGATGCGGTGGTAGGACGGGATCTGCTCGCCGCGGTCGAAGCGTTCGGACAGCAATTTGACGAGCGCCTGGCAGTACGCCACCACGGCGACGACGTCCTCCAGCCGCGTGATGGCGTCGCAGATGCGGATCTCGATCGTCCCGAGCCGCGGGTGCAGCCGGATGTCCCACCAGATGTGGGTGTAGTCGGCGATGCAGCCGGTCTTCTCGAGCTGGCCGACGACCTCCGCGTAGTCGGCGTAGTTCTCGAAGCGCGGCGGCGGACCGGAGCGGGGGAAGGCGGCGAAAATCATCTGCCGGCTCGAGCGCAGCCCGGTCGGCTCGCCGCGCCAGAATGGAGAGCTCGCCGACAGCGCCAGCAGCGGGCCGAGTTGCGGGAGCAGCCCGTTGACGACCTGGATCGCCTTCTCGGCGTCGTCGACCGCCACGTGGATGTGCAGGCCGAAGATCAGCTCGCGCCGCGCGACGTACTGCATCTGGTCGACGAGGGCGCGATAGCGGTCTTTTGCGGTGATGCGCTGTCGTTCGAACAGGCTGAACGGGTGCGTGCCGGCCGAGCCGACGCGCATCCCCTGCTCGCGCGCGACCCCGATCACGTAGCCACGGATGCGCCGGAGCTGGTCGGCGACCTCCCCGGTCGTGTGGCAGACCGGTGTCGCGATCTCGAGCACGGATTGCATCAGCTCGGGATTGATCACAGGCTCGAGCTCGTGACCGGCGACGGCGGCGAGCACCGTGTCGATGTGCTGGACGAGATCGAACGTCTCGCCGTCGAGCAGCATGTACTCCTCCTCGACGCCGAGCGTGTAGGGGTCGCTCTTGCCGAACGCGTGGTCGAGGACGCTGCCGCCCGGGGCGAAGCGCGCGCCCTTGCCGGTGATCGACGGCGGATAGATCTGCTTGTCGTCGCTCATGCCGTCACGATTGCGTCGGCTTCGATCTCGACGAGCCATGCCGGGTTGGCCAGCTCCTTGATCACGACGAACGCGCTCGCCGGCTGGATCTCCGAAAAGACCTCGCCGTGGGCGCGCGCGACATCGTCGAAGATGTCGGCGCGGGTGCCGTACACGCGCGTGCGCACGACGTCCTCCGCTCGGGCCCCGAGGTCGGCGAGCGCCTTCAGGATGATCTGCAGGCAGAGGCGCGTCTGGCCGTACGCGTCGGCGGGGGGAGCCGCGCCGTCCCCCGGGATCGGGGCCGTGCCGGAGACCGAGATGTGATCGCCGACACGGACCGCGCGCGAGTGTCCCCAGATGCCCTCGTACGGATTCCCCGAGAAGACGAGGCGGCGCTCCATCGACGTAGTATCGCGCGCCGGTGGAAGCGCTTCGGCAAATCGACGACTGGCCGGCGACCACGAAGTCGGCTTTCGTCCTGCGCGCCGGAGAGCTCGAAGACATGCGCGGGCCGCGCGAGCACGTGTTCCGGTGGGCGTCGGTCACGAAGCTCGTCACGGCGCTCGCGGCGCTCGTCGCGGCGGAGGAGGGGGTGATCGACCTCGACGAACCGGCCGGGCCCGAGGGCTCCACCGTCCGGCACCTCCTCGCCCACGCCTCAGGGCTCCCCTTCGAGCCGGGCGCCCCGGCGGGGAAGCCCGGCCGGCGCCGGATCTACTCGAACGTCGGCTTCGAGACGCTCGCGGAGCACGTCGCCGAGCGCGCGGAGATGCCTTTCGCCGAATACCTCGCGGCCGGCGTGCTGCGGCCTCTCGGGATGAACGCTGAGCTCCGGGGATCGGCGGCGTCCGAGCTGCACGGGACGCTCGACGACCTGCTGGCGTTCGGGCGTGAGCTGCAACGGCCGACGCTCGTCGCACCCGAGACGCTCGAGGAGGCGACGACCGTGCAGTTCCCCCGGCTTGCAGGCGTCCTTCCGGATTTCGGGCGCTTCGATCCCATGGACTGGGGCCTGGGCTTCGAACTTCGCGACGCGAAGGAGCCCCACTGGACAGGCACGCAGACCTCGGCGCGGACGTTCGGACACTTCGGCGGCAGCGGCACGTTCCTCTGGGTCGATCCCGACGCGGACGTCGCTCTCGGCGTCCTCACCGACCTCGACTTCGGGGAGTGGGCGAAAGAGGCGTGGCCGAAGCTGTCAGACGCCGTGCTTGCCGAGGAACGCTAGGACGACCCGGTCAAAGTCGTCCGGGCGTTCGAGGCTCGGTAGGTGGCCCGACCCTGCGATCGTCGCGCGCTCTGCGCCCGGAATCTCGGCAACAAGCCGGTCGGCGATCAGGTGGATGTCGCGCACGTCCTCGTCGCCGGTGACGACGAGCGTCGGCACGCGGACGTCGCCGAGCCGCGTCGACGCGGGCGGCTCGAGCCAAGCGACACGCGGCTCGTGCCCGACCTGGTGCTCGAACGCCGTGCGTTGCATGTCGGCGACGAGCGCGCGGACGTCGGGGTCGACGTCGTCCGCCAGCCAGAGCTTCAGATTGGCCTCGACGGCGCCGTCGAGGTCGCCGCGTTCGAGCGCCTCTTCCTCCTCTGCGCCGAAGGCTCTCACCTCGTCTGACCACTCATGCCCGTCCAGGCCGGGCCCGACGAGGACGAGCGCAGCAATACGCTCGGGCGACTCCAGGGCGAGCTCGAGCGCAATCCTGCCGCCGAGCGAGGTGCCGATCAGCGTGGCCGGCTGGGGTGGCAGGACATCGCGCACGAACTGCCGATAGTCGACCGTGTCGCCTTCGGGTGGGCCGGCGCCGAATCCCGGCAGGTCGAACGCGCGCGCCGGTGCGAGCGTCTCCACTTGCCGCCGGTACATGCGGGAATCGGCGATGCCGGCGTGGATGAGGATGCGCTCGCTCAACCGTCGTCGGCGAACAGCGGCCGGATGTACTCGTCGAACGTCGCCTGGTCGCAGCTCGCGACGGTGGCAGGAGTGAGCGCGCGCACGGAAGCCGTTCGCGGGATGTGCATCGCGAGCGCGACCTCGCCGAAGTAGTCGCCCGGCCGCAGCACGCCCTGTGCGCCGCGGCTGTTCTGCGTCACGGAAAGCATCCCGCTGAGCACGACGTAAAAACGGTCGCCCGTGTCGCCCTCGGAGACCAGGCCCGCACCGGCGGGAACATCCTCGCGCGCCATGTTCTGCGCCAGCCGCGCGAGCGTCTCGCCGGGCAGCGTGGCGAGCAGACCGATGCGGGAGAGCTCGTGCTGCGTCGCACCCGCGGCGCGAGGGCTCATATGGTGTTCACCATGGGTGTGCTCGACAAGTGGCGCTTCTGTCCCATCTGCGGCGAGGCTATCGAGAAGCACGCGGACCGAGTGGAATGCAAAGCATGCGGCTACGTCGGCTACGCGAACTCGGTGCCGGGCGCGGAGGCGGTGTGCTTCGACGACGGCGGGCGCGTCCTGCTCGGCCGGCGCGCATGCGATCCGGGCGCGGGGCTGTGGGACCTGCCGGGCGGCTTCCTGCACGAAGACGAGCTGCCCGTCGACGCGCTGCGGCGCGAGGTGCACGAGGAGACCGGGCTCGAGCTCGAGCTCCTCGATTTTCTCGGACACTGGCTCGAGCCGTACGACGGGCGAATCGTGCTGTGCCTCGCGTGGGCCGCGCGCGCGAGCGGCGAGGCGCGCGCGGCGGACGATCTCGTCGAGGTGCGCTGGTTCGAGCCGGACGAGCTGCCGCCGCCGGGCGAGCTCGCCTTTACGCACTACCCGGACGTCTTGGCCGCCGCGCTCGGGCGGCCCTATGCGCGCTCGTAGCGCGGCAGCGGCAGGGCGTACCGCTCGCTCAGCGCCCGGACGTCGCGCTCGTGCTCCGCGTCCAGCTCGTAGCCGGTGGTGTGGTTGACGAGCATGACCTCGGGTGTCAGGCACGGGACCTCGCGGCCCAGGATGCGGCCGACACCGGCGAAGCCGGCCGCGGGAAAGATCCAATCCTCGCCGTTCTCCATCGTGTAGACGCCGTCGCCGTTCGCTGCGAACGCAGCCGGGTGCACGTCGACCTGATGGCCGGCAGGGTCGATGAGCACGAAGCAGGACCGCGGCGCTCGGTACCCGACCACGTAGCCGCGCTCGCCCAGCGCGACGGCGATCCGGTCGCTGTCCTCGAATCGCGAGACGAGGTCGAGGTCGTCATGCGGCCGCGTCTGCTGCTCGAGCAGAGCATCGACGGCCCAGCCGCCGTCGAGCCACACGTAGATCCCGCGCTGCTCGAGGTGCTCGAGGAGCCCCAGGACCAGGGCGGCGTCCATCTCCGCGCACGGCTCGCGGCCCCGTCCGGCGCGCGTCACGGCACCAGCACGCGGAGCGCGCGGGGCTCGATGCGGAACTCGATCGGCGTGCGCAGGACGTCGGGCTCGCCGTCGACAGCTGCTTCGAGGCGCCCGGCCGCCGCGTCGACGACGAAGCGCTCGGCGACGCGCTCGTCGCCCGGCACGTAGAGGTGCAGCTTCCCTTCGTCGAGCCGGTCGCGCGCGCCGACAGTCGGGAAGTCGATGCGGTAGGCGTTGTTCGCGACGAGCGCGATGCGCGACTCGACCGGTTCTCCGTCGATCGTGATCCCGAGCGGCTGACGATGGGTCACCAGCGCTGCCCACGCGCGCACGCGTGCGAATGCGGCGCGCCGGCGGCGGTGCTGCTCGCGGCGGTGCACGAGCCGGGCGTACACGCCGAGCGAGACGTTGTTCAGGAACAGCCGCCTGTCTGCGCGGCCGACGTCGATTCGCCGTTCGGCGCCATCGAAGGCGCGCAACGCGGCGAGCGGATCGTTGCGATGGAGCCCGAGGTCGCGCGCGAAGTGGTTGCGCGTCCCGAACGGGATACACACGAACGGCACGTCCCGGTCGCGCGCGACTTCGGCGACAGCTGCGAGCGACCCGTCCCCGCCGGCGATGCCCAGCGCCTCCGCTCGTGACGCGCGTGCCACGTCCCCGGGATCCTCGCCCTCGCGCAGCTCGTGCACGTCGATCCCGAGGCGGCGGGCCTCGGCCACGAGCTCCTCGGCGCCCGGCCCGCCGCTACCCGAGCGCGGATTCACGATCAGCAGGCCCTTCAAGCGAGCCAACTATGGGACTCCGGCATCCCTCGAATGAGCCGATCGGCCCATGGTGCCGTCCGGGCCGCATGCCGATATTTACGGCTATGAGCGATCGCGGCCTCCATCACATCGAGGACGACCTCAGCGAGACCTGGGTGGAGGACTGGGCAGGCGCCGGCGTCGCCGAGATCGAAGCCCTCCTCGCCAAGCACGCGGCCTTCCTCAGCTTCCTCGACGCGCAAGAGACCTAAGCGTTTGCGGTTGCGGCGGCCGCGGTACATCCCGGCCGCATGAAGCTGAGTTATCTGTGGCGCGGGCTCCCGGGCCACCCGCTCCATCCGCCCCTCACCGACGCGACGATCGGGACGTACACCTTCGCGACGGTCGCGGCGCTCGCCGAGGTGCTCGGCATCACGGAGAACGCCGGCGCCTACGGCTGGTGGATCGCGCTGATCGCCGGGTTGATCTTCACCGTGCCGACCGCGCTCACCGGCCTCGTGGAGTGGCTCACGATCACCTGGCGGAGCGACATCTGGTGGACGGCCACCTATCACCTGCTCGCGATGGTCACGGCGACAGTGTGGTTCGCGCTCGCGGCGATCTTCGGCCACGGGGCGTACACGCACGGGAACGTCAGCGCGGGCGCGTTCGTCCTGACGCTGATCGGGTTCGGCTTCCTGACCCTCGGAGGGTGGCTCGGCGGCGCGATCGTCTTCGTCCACGGGATGCGTGTGCTCAACCTCCGGAAGGAGCCGAGCGAGCGGGCGGTCTCACCCGTCCCGCACAAAGAAAAGGAAATGGCAGAGGGGACCTGAGGGCCCCCTCGTTGCCTAACTCTCGCTGAGCCCGAGCGCCCGCTCCAGCGACGACTTCGGGTGCGCTCCAACGGCCGCGGCCGCCGGCTCGCCCTCCTTGAAGAGGATCATCATCGGGATCGACTGAACGCCGAAGCGCATCGCCAACTCCTGTTCCTCGTCGATGTTCACCTTCACGAGCTTCAGGTCCCCGCCCCGCTCGTCGACGATCTTGTTCAGCACGGGCTCGACGGCGTGGCACGGGCCGCACCATTCCGCCCAGAAGTCGACGATCACTGGTTTGTCGCTCTGGAGCACTTCCTGCTCAAAGCTCTGTTCCGTCACAGCAGTAGACATCTGGTCCTTTCTTAACTGACCTGCCGGTCGTACCCCTCTTACAACGCTTCGGAACCCCGTTTTAGTCCAGCCCTACAATCGGAGCGATGTTCGAGGCGCTGCCACCGTACCCAGACCACCTCGCCCTGGAGGAGGAGATCCTCGCGTGGTGGGAGGCGGAGGGAATCTTCGACCGGCTGCGCGAGCGCAACCGCGGCGGCCCGCGCTTCAGCTTCATGGACGGGCCGATCACGGCCAACAATCCGATGGGCGCCCACCACTGCTGGGGCCGGACGCTGAAGGACGTCTTCCAGCGCTACAAGGCGCTGCGCGGCCACGAGCTGCGCTATCAGAACGGCTTCGACTGCCAGGGCCTCTGGGTCGAGGTCGGTGTCGAGCGCGAGCTCGGGCTCAACTCCAAGCGGGAGATCGAGGAGTACGGGATCGCGGAGTTCGCCGAGCGCTGCAAGGAGCGCGTCGCGAAGTACGCCGAGATCATCACCGACCAGTGCCGCCGCCTCGGCATGTGGATGGACTGGGACAACGACTACTACACCTTCTCCGACACGAACATCGAGTACATCTGGCGCTTCCTCGCGGAGTGCCACGAGCGCGGCTGGCTCTACCTCGGCCACCGTTCCGTCGAGTGGTGTCCTCGGTGCGGGACGTCGCTCTCCCAGCACGAGCTGATCAACTCGTACGCGGAGCTGACGCATCCGTCGCTGTACGTCCGCTTCCCGCTCGCGGGGCGCGAGGGGGAGGCGCTGATCGTGTGGACGACAACCCCGTGGACGCTGCCGGCGAACGTCGCCGCCGCCGTGAACCCCGACGCCGAGTACGGGCTCGTCGACGGCGGCTGGTGGGCGGTCGAGCGAAACCCCGACGCGACCTTCACGAAGCGCGCGCGCGGCTCGGAGCTCGTCGGGCTCGAGTACGAGGGCCCGTTCGACCAGCTGCCGGCCCAGCAGGGCGTCGTGCATCGCGTCATCCCATGGGACGACGTCTCGCTCGCCGAAGGAACGGGGATCGTGCACATTGCGCCCGGGTGCGGCGCCGAGGACTTCGAGCTCTCACGCGTGCACGACCTGCCGGTGCTGACCCCGATCGACGAGAGCGGCCGCTTCTACGGGAGCTACGGCGAGTTCGAGGGCAGGTCGACCGAGGATGTCGAGGCGCCGGTGAAGGTCGAGCTCGAACGGCGCGGCCTGCTGGTCGAAGCGGGCTCGATCGAGCACCGCTATCCGATCTGCTGGCGCTGCTCGACACCGCTCGTCTTTCGCATCGCCGACGACTGGATGATCCGCGCCGACGAGATCCGCCAACCGATGCTCGACGCCAACGCGACGGTCGAGTGGACGCCGGACTTCTACTCGAAGCGCATGGACGACTGGCTGCGCAACATGGACGACTGGAACATCTCGCGTCGCCGCTACTTCGGGCTGCCGCTGCCGTTCTACCCGTGCGAGTCGTGCGGGAAGCTGACGGTGATCGGCTCGCTCGCAGAGCTGCGGGAGCGTGCGACCGGCGGGCTCGACCAGCTGCAGGAGCTGCACCGGCCCTGGATCGACGAAGTGCCGATCCGCTGCGATTGCGGTGCCGAGGTGCGTCGCGTGACCGAAGTCGGTGATGCATGGCTCGACGCGGGCATCGTCCCGTTCTCGACGCTCGGCTGGCAGAACCCGGAGTGGAAGGAGCACGGCTACGCGACCGGCGCCGCCCAAGGTCTCACCGGCGCCGATCTCCCCGACCACGCGTACTGGGAGCAGTGGTATCCGGCGGACTGGGTCTCCGAGATGCGCGAGCAGATCCGCCTCTGGTTCTACTCGCAGTCCTTCATGTCCGTGACGCTGACGGGCCGGCCGCCGTACAAGGCCGTGCTGACCTACGAGAAGTTCCTCGACGAGCACGGCCGCGAGATGCACCGTTCGTGGGGCAACGCGATCGACGCCGCGGAAGCGCTCGAGAACATCGGCGCGGACGTGATGCGGTTCATGTTCTGCGAGCACGTTCCGAGCCAGAACATGAAGTTCGGCTACGGCCCGGCGGCCGAGATCCGACGTCGCCTGCTGACGTACTGGAACTCGGTCAAGTTCTTCGTCGACTACGCGAACGTCGACGGCTTCCAGCCGGAAGAGGAGGCGCCGGGCGAGCTGCAGCCGCTCGACCGCTGGCTCGTCGAGCGCACGGAGCAGCTGGTCGCCGAGATCACGGAGCAATACGAGCGCTACTGGTCGCCGGGCGTGATGCGCGCGTTCGACTCGTTCGTCGACGATCTCTCGAACTGGTACATCCGCCGGTCACGGCGGCGCTTCTGGAGCAGCGACAAGGTCGCGCTGT
>VAXO01000042.1 GCA_005888435.1 Actinomycetota bacterium
GCGTTGCGCGCAGCCTGCTCGCCGACCCGGAGCTCCTGATCCTCGACGAGCCAACCAACGGCCTCGACCCCGCGGGCATCCACGAGTTCCGCGACATGATCCGCGGCTTCATCGCCGAAGGGCGCACCGTTCTGCTCTCCTCCCATCTCCTGGACGAGGTGGAGAAGATCTGTGACGAGGTAGCGATCGTCGATCGGGGGCAGGTCGTCGCCCAGGGCCCGATCGACGAGCTCGCCGCCGGCGCGAAGCAGACGATTCTGATTGCTACCAGCGACGACGAGCGGGCGCTCGGGATTCTCTCCGCACATCGCGGCGTCGAGTTCGCGGCACGCGAGTCCCTCGGGATCCGCGTCACACTTCGCGAGGACACAGGCGACGAGTTGAGCCGCCGACTCGTCAACGCAGGGCTCGCCATCCGGAGGTTCGAGCCCGCACGCGTCTCGCTCGAACAACGCTTCCTGGAGATCACGTCCAGACTCGAGGAAGCCGCATGAAGCGGCTCGTCGACGCGGAGCTGCTGAAGCTGCGCAAGCGTCGCGGCCTCACCGTTTCGGCGCTCGCACTGACGGTGCTGCCGATGGTGATCGCCTATACCGTCCTGCTCAGCCTGCATGCTGCGAACGCGGCGAAGCACGGCCCCGCAGGAGGCCTGCAGAACTTCTCCGACTCGATCGACCTCCTGATGATGCTGAGCATCATCGCGGCGATCCTGATCGGATCGACCCTCGGGGCGGGCGATCTCGGCTCCGGAGTGTTCCGCGAGCTGGTCGTCACCGGACGGCCGAGACTGACCCTCTTCGCGGCACGACTCCCGGCGGGCATCGCATTCTTGTGGGCATTCGTCGGCGCCGGATTCGCACTGACGGCGACGGCCTCGAATGTGTTCGGCGAATCGCTCCAGACGCCGGACGGAACGCTCCTCGCCGAGACCGGAGCGTGGCTCGCACTGGTCAGCGGACTCGCGCTCGTGCTCGGCCTCGGGGTCTCGTCGCTAGTCGGCTCGCGCGGCACGACGATCGGAATCATCTTCGCGTGGCAGATCGTCGTCACACCGCTGCTGCTGCCGATCAAGGCACTCGGGTCGTCCCGAGAAGGACTGCTGGGCGCCGCGACCGACCGCCTGAAGCCGAGCGGCCTGCTCAATCAGCCGACGACCGAGATCGCGATGACGATCGCCGTTGCAGCCGTCGTGATCGTTGCCTGGGCGATCCTCCCGCTCGCGCTCGGCGCGTGGCGGACCGCGACGCGCGACGCCTAGCACGGTCGGCTGTTAGCGGCGCCGGACGATGAGGCTGTAGGTCATCGCCGCCTTCGCGCCGAGCGAGTCGGTGACGCCAACCGTGAAGCGAAAGCGACCCGGTCGCCGAGCCGTGCCCGAGATGAGACCGGTCGTAGCGTCGAGCGTGAGAGCGGACGGAAGCGAGCCCGCGACAAGTGTCCAGTGTCGATCGCCGACGCCGCCGCTCGAAACGAGCCCCAGCCGGTAGCGCTTGCCCATTCGCGCGCGCCCGACGCCGAACGTCTTGATCTGGAGCTTGGGCGCGACGGTCAGCGTCAACGTCACCTGCGCACTTGCACCGGCTGCATCGGTAACGGTGAGCACGATCGGGAACGTCCCAGAGTCCGCCGGGACGCCCTGCAAGAAGCTCGTCGAGCCGTTGCCCTTGTTGCCGACGAACCCCGTGTGAGCGGGGAGCGTGCCCGTGATCTGCCAGCTGTAACCCGGGACGCCGCCTTTCGCGTCGATCGAGATCTGCAACGGCCGCCCCACCTCCCAGCTCTGGTCTGCAGGCGCGGCGGCGGTGAGCTTCTGCACGACGACGAGGTCGAAGTGCTTCGACGTCGAACGCCCGTCGCCGTCGACGCGCACCGTGAACGTGTAGCTGCCCGCGCTCGTCGGCGTGCCGCTGAGGACTCCGTCCGAGCCGAGGGTGAGCCCGGCCGGCAGTGAGCCCGCGCTCAGCGTCCACGACAGGTTGCCACCGCCCGAGGCGGCGAGCGTCGCCGTGTACGACGTGCCCTCCGTCGCACTCGGCAAGCCCCCGGTGGTGATCTGCAGAGGCGGTTTCGGTGCCGGCGCCGGCGGGGGCGGCGGCGCGGGCGCCGGGGCGGGCGGCGGAGCGCCGCCGCTGCCGCCGACGACGTTGAACACGAACTGCCGTTCGGACTGGTTGTCGCCACCGCACCAGGACGGGCCGCCCTCAGCCGCCGTGACGTCGTGCAGCGTCATCCATGGCTGCGTGGTGCCAGGGGTCGTCGGGGTGCCCGTGACCAGACCGCTGGACGACATCGAGAGACCCGCGGGCAGGCCGCCGTTGGTGATCTCCCAGCGATAGAGCTCGCAGCCGTCGTGCCCGAGCAACTGCAGGTTCACGGGCTGCCCCACACTCATCGTCGGGCAGACCAGCAATGGACCGTCGGCGGGGCACGGCGCGCTGTCATTGAAGCTCGCCGTCGATCCGGGCGTCGCCGCGATGCCGGCGATGAGCGCCGCAAGGGCGACGATGAGCGCGAAACGATTCAAGACCCGGTCACTTCTGCGGCCAGGGTAGCGCTCCTCGGCTCAGAATTGAACCTGTGATCGCCTGGGCCGCACTCGACCCTGACGGGGGCGACGTCGAGCACGAGCACGGCCACGAGGTCATGCCCGCGGCATCGACGATCAAGCTGTTCGTCTACTCGGCGTTCCGGCGTGCGGAGCTCGATCCGAGTGAGGCCGTCGCCGCGCCGCCCACCGGTGGGGACGGAGTCTCCGAGCACCTCGAGACGCCGCTGACGCTCGCCGACCACGCCTTCCTGATGCTTGCGGTCAGCGACAACGCGAGCACGAACGTCCTGCTCGACCGGCTCGGCTTCGACGCCGTCGCCGCGGAAATCGAGCGTCTCGGCCTCGCGAACACGCGCGTCCGGCGCAAGCTGATGACCGCCGGTCCCGAGAACGAGACAACCGCGTTCGACCTCGCAAGCGGGCTCGCGCGGCTGCTCGCGGAACCGTTCGCCGAGGACATGCTTCGACCCCTCCGCGTCGCCGCCGAGCTGAAGTCGTTCCTGCCGCACCTCCTGCCCCACGCAACCGTGGCCGCGAAATGGGGCGACCTCGACACAGTCCGCCACGAGGCCGCCTACATCACGCAGGGGGATCGGCGCCTCGTCATCGCCGTCTGCTCGTCGCCACCGGTGTCGCCGGATGTCCTTGCCCGTACCGCTGCGACGATGTGGACACCGTGAGGATCGCGTTCGTCCTGTCCGTCCTGCTCTTGGCCGGTTGCGGCAGCCACGCAGCCCGTCGCGAGGTGCTCCACGTGCACGTGCATGGCAGCGCCGCAAACCTGCCCGTCACGGAGGGGTGCTTCCTGCTCCTGCGCTCGAACGTCATCGGCGGCGGCTGGATGACCTACTGCCTCGAGCGGTTCATCAACGACCCCGGGCCGAATGTCACGGTCCTCGACTCCGGACGGCTGACGCTCAACCTCCCCACGCACACGATCCATGCGACTGTCCACGTGCAGACGAAGTTCGGCCCCGACGGCGAGCACGCGGTCCAGAAACTGCGCGGTGCGGTCTCGGGCGGCGGCACGATCGCCGGCGGCGGGCCCTACGTCGAGGCGCCACCCGGGCACGTCGGCGCGTCCGACCTCCGCTACACGATCCGGCTCCCCGCCTGAGCATTCGTGCTGACACGACCCCGAAGACGCCAGCCGCCCGGCTGTTAACCGCCGGGGAGCGGAGCTAGATTCGCTGCATGTCCCGCTTCCTGAAACCACTCATCCAGCGCCGCACGTACCTCGAAACCTTCGACCTCCTGCTCGACCTCGTCGTCGGCACGATCTGGTTCACCGTCTTCACGACGCTGATCGCCACCGGCGCGAGCTTGCTGATCACGCTCGTCGGACTCCCGATCCTGACCGCGACTTTCTACCTCGCACGTGCCGCCGCGCACGGCGAACGCGTCCGCGCCCGCGCCTTCCTCGGCACGGACATCGAGCGCCCCACGTACAAACCGCCGAAGAGCCACAGCCTCTGGCACCGGCTCGTCGCGCCGTTCGCCGACCGCACGACGTGGAAGGAAGTCGTCTACGTCTGGCTCGTCCAGCCCGTGCACGGGCTGGTCAACTTCGTCGTCGCCGTCACCGTGTGGGCGATTCCGCTCTGGGCGATCACGCTGCCGATCTACGCCGTGCACGGGCAAGGCGCCGCACCCGAGCTGTGGTCGGGCGAACGGCTCGACACCTGGCACGAGGTGATCCCGGTCGTGATCGGCGGGCTCGTCGCCCTCCCCTTCGTCCCCTGGATCATCCGCGGCTTCGCCGCACTGGACGCCGCCGTCGCGCGCGCCTGCCTTCGCCCGAGCAAGGTCGACCAACTCCGGGCTACCCAGGCGCGCTCCGTCGACATCGCCATGTCCGACCGCCGGCAGATCGAACGCGACCTGCACGACGGCGCACAGCAGCGACTGCTCTCGCTCGGGATGGATCTCGGCATGGCGCTCGAGAAGTTCGACAGCGACCCCGACGCCGCGCGCGGCCTCGTCGGCGACGCGCACGGCGAACTGCAGCGTGCAATCGCGGAGCTGCGCAACCTCGCACGCGGCATCCATCCGGCGGTCCTCACGGACCGCGGCCTCGACGCGGCGCTCTCGGCCCTCGCGGCGCGTTCGACCGTCCCGGTGCAGCTTGACGTGCGACTGAAGGAGCGCCCGCCCGCGTCCGTCGAGGCGACCGCCTACTTCATCGTCGCCGAAGCGCTGACGAACGCCGCGCGCTACGCGAACGCCACCGCCGCCAGTGTCAGCGTCCGTCAGCAGGGCGACAAGCTCCACATCGAAGTCGCGGACGACGGGGTCGGCGGCGCGGAGCAGCGCCCCGGTGGCGGGCTCGCGGGCCTTGCCGGCCGCGCCTCGTCCGTCGAGGGCTCGCTGCGGATCAGCAGCCCGAAAGGCGGCCCGACGGTCGTCGCAGCCGACCTGCCGTGCGCATAGTCATCGCCGAGGACTCCACCCTCCTGCGGGACGGCCTGACGCGGATGCTCACCGACCACGGGCACGAGGTCGTCGGGGCGATCGACGACGCCGTCGGCCTCGCACAGCTCGTCGAGCGCGAGGACGCCGACCTCGTCGTGCTCGACGTGCGCATGCCGCCGACGCACACCGACGAGGGCATCCGCGCGGCGCTCGAGCTGCGCGCGCAGTGGCCCGATCTGCCCATCATCGTGCTCTCGCAGTACGTCGAGGAGAACTACGCCAGCGAGCTGCTCGCCGGCGACCTGGGCGGCATCGGCTACGTGCTCAAGGACCGGGTCACCGACGTCGGTCAGTTCGTCGAGACGGTCGGGCGCGTCGCGCAGGGCGGTACCGCGATCGACTCCGAGGTGGTGTCGCAGCTGCTCGCTCGCACGCGCCGGCAGCGACCGATCGCCGAGCTGACGCCCCGCGAGCGCGAAGTTCTCGGCCTGATGGCCGAGGGGCGTTCGAACACGGCGATCGCCGAGAAGCTCGTGATCACGCAGCGCGCCGTCGAGAAGCACGTCAAGAACATCTTCCAGAAGCTGCGGCTCACGCCGGCGGATACAGATCACCGCCGCGTGCTCGCCGTTCTGCGCTACCTCGACGCCCGCTAGCCGCAGTCGTACCATCGACCGGTGGTGGAACTCGCCCGCAAGACCGGGCACGCCTAGCGTGGACTTTCGCCTCCTGGGCCCGGTGGAGGTGCACGACAACGGCGAGGCGCTGCGGCTCGGCTCGCCGAAGCAGCGCGCCCTCCTTGCGGTGCTGCTCCTGCGCGCCAACGAGGTCGTGTCTCGCGACGCGGCGATCGACGCGCTCTGGGGCGATGACCCGCCGGAGCGAGCGGCGCAGGCACTGCAGGTGTACGTGCACGGTCTGCGCAGGGGACTCGGACATGAACGGATCGAGCTCCGAGGAATGGGCTACGCGCTGCGCATCGAGCCGGACGAGCTCGACCTCGAACGCTTCGAACGCCTCCTGGCGCTTGGACGGGCGGCTCTGGCCGCGGAGAATCCCGCGGCTGCGGCAGAACACTTCCGCGCCGCGCTCGAGCTGTGGCGCGGGGAGCCGCTCGCCGATGTCCCGCTCGACTCGGTCGAGCGCGCGAGGCTCGGCGAGCTACGCCTACGCGTGTTGGAGCTCGACGTCGAAGCGCGCCTCGCGCTCGGCCGGCACGAGGATCTCGTGCCGCAGCTCGAGGCGCTCGTCGCGGAGCATCCTCTCCGTGAGGCGTTCCATCGTCAGCTGATGCTGGCGCTCTACCGGTCGGGTAGGCAGTCCGACGCGCTGGACGTCTTCCGCGCCACGAGGAAGCAGCTCGCCAACGAGCTGGGGCTCGAGCCGAGCCCCGCGCTGTCCGAGCTCGAGCGCGCGATTCTGCGGCACGACGCGTCGCTGCAGCCGGCCGCGCGGCGGGCGAAGCTCCAGCTGCCCAGTCCTCCGACGAGATTCATCGGCCGCAACCTCGACGTGGCGACGGTCTCTGCGCGGCTGCGCGGAGAGACGCGGCTGCTGACGCTCACCGGCCCAGGCGGGATCGGGAAGACCCGGCTGGCGATCGAGGCCGCCGCGGAGCTCGGTGCGGAGCTCCCCGACGGAGCGATCTTCGTCGACCTCGCATCGACGGCGGACCCGGCGAACGTGGCGGCCACGATCGCGTCAACCGTTGTCGTCGCCGACACCGAAGGACGCTCCGCCCTCGAGGCGGTCACGGCCCGCCTGCGGCCGCTCGAGGCCGTGCTCGTGCTCGACAACTTCGAACGGCTGCTCGCTGCTGCGCCGACCGTCGCGCACCTCGTCGAGCAAGCGCCGAAGCTGCGCGTGCTCGTCACGAGCCGCGCGCCGCTGCACCTCGCGGCCGAGCGCGAGTACAACGTCCAGCCTCTCGACGTGCTCGACGACGCCATCGCGATCTTTATCGCCCGCGCGGAGAACGCAGATCCGACATTTCGGCCCACCGAAGAGGACGCAGGCTTCATCGCGCAGGTCTGTGAGGCGCTCGAAGGACTGCCGCTCGCGCTCGAGCTGGCCGCGGCGCGGATTCGGGTACTGACTCCCGAGCAGCTGCTAGCGCGACTGAAGGAGCCCCTCACTGTTCTGACCGGCGGCGCCCGCGACGTTCCGCCCAGGCAGCAAACGCTGCGCGCCACGATCGACTGGAGCTACGAGCTCCTGGACGGACCTGCCCAGCGACTCCTGGGTGACCTGGCGGTGTTCGCAGGCGGGTGCACGCTCGAAGCCGCCGAGGTCGTCTGTGACGCGCGGCTCGAGCCGTTGTCCGCGCTCCTCGACTCGAATCTCTTGCGGCGAGAGCAGCCGAGGATCGGGGTACCTCGCTTTCGCATGCTCGACACGGTGCGCGAGTACTCGCTCGAGCTGGAGGCAGCCGACCTCCGCCCCAAACACGCGCCCTACTTCACCTCGTTGGCGGAGCGCGTCGGCTCGGAGCTCGTCGGCCCGCACCGGATCGCAGCCGTGCGCGAGTTGGCGGTCGAGCACGAGAACCTGCGTGCCGCGCTCGCATATTCGCTGGACAACGACGTCGACCTCGGGTTCCGCATCGCCGCCGCGCTGCGCTCCTACTGGACCACCGCAGCGAGGAGCCGCGAGATCCGCGTCTGGCTCGAGCGCGCGTTCGCGCAAGCTGACTCCATCGACACGCGGCCCCGAGTCGGCGCATTGCTCGTCCTGGGGCGCCAGCAGATGACTGCAGGCGACTACGGCCCCGCGCGCGCAACCCTCGAGCAGGTCGTCGCCGCCGCGGGGAACCTGGACTGTTGGAGCGAGGCAGCGAGCGCTCTCGGGTACCTCGCGTGGTTGAGCGCGGGCGAGCACGACGACGAGGGATGTGCGCGCTTCGCCGGGGAGGCAATCGAGCTGGCCAGGCGCGCCAACGACAGCTGGGCGGAGCGACAAGGCCTCGCCATGGCCGCCGCGCCCCTGATCAACCGTGGCGAATACGACGAAGCTGCCGTGTACCTCGACCGGAGCCTGGCGATCGCCCGAGAGCTCGGGGACCCGAACACCACGGTTCTCGCGCTCGTGAACAGCAGCTATGGAGCGGTCGCAAGCGGCCGGCTCGAGCGGGCACGCCCAGAGCTCGAGGAGGCCCTCGAGCTCTGCCGGCAGCTCGACGAACCCCCTTCGACCATCAGTGTCCTTCAGCTGCTTGCGTGGGAGGCGAGCCTGAGGGGCGAGCGCGAGCGCGCCCGGCGTATGCTCCGCGAGGCGTTGGAGCTCCTCCGTGGGGGCGGCCGGCACAGTCAGATCGTCGACGTGCTGAGCGAGGCAGCGCTCGAGCTCGAGTCATGCGACCCGCAAGCCGCCGCGAGGATCATCCGCGCCGCCGACGCACACCCGACCGCGCGCGGGACCCCGGCGACCGAGCGCTATCAGCCGCTGCACGAGCGCCTCGTCGAGGTCAGCGCCGACGAGGCGATGCTGACGCTCGACGAGGCGGTCATGACGGCCCTGAACGCGCTCAACCCGTGAACGGAACGTCGTCCTGCTCCCACACGGTGCGGTCCGTCTTCACTAACGCGTGAGCCGAGCAAGCGTGAGGGAGTCGGCGCGGTCCTTCGCGGCCACGCGCGCGTCATCACGGATCTCCCTTTTGTCCGCTCTGAGCGAGGGCAGGCTGACGACCCTCACACGAATCCCGCTCAGCTCTGCAGTGTCCTCGCCGAATGAGCTCGAAGGCCATGTCCCACGGTCCCGGGCGGCGAGCTCGAGGCGCACGCCGCCCAGCTCGTAGAGGGCGTATTCCTCCTCCGGCGTGTAGCTCCAGCCCGCCGCCGTGAGCAGCCGCCGGACTCGTTCGGCATCGTGCGACCAGACCGCGACGTCGAGATCATCATGCGCTCGCGTGACAGCACCCGCGTGAAAGTCGACGGCCCACCCGCCGAAGAGCCAGTAGTCGATGCCGTGCTCGTCGAGCAGCCGGTCGAGTGCCGACAATGCAGCGAGCTGCCGCTCCTCGTTCACACCGGCGGAACTAATCCGGCGAGATGTTGTGGTTGAAGCGGAAGCGGTTGTCCGGGTCGTACTCGCGCTTGAGCTCGCGCAAACGGGCAAAGCGCTCGGCGCCGTATTCCGTCTGCAGGCCGTCGCCGAGCGACTCGCTCGCGTAGTTGACATAGGCGCCCGTAGCCCACGGCTCGAGCAGCGCGGTGAACGCACGTGCCGCCGCGATCCGGCTGTCGTCGTCGGCGGGCTCCTCCCACGTCGCGATGAACGTTGCGTTGTACGCCGCCTCGCGTCCGGCGAATGCCGTCGCTTCCGCAGGCACGCGCGCGGCAGCTCCGAAGATCGGCTCGAACATGATCGAGCCCGGCACGCCGGCGCCGAGATGGTCGGCGCTGCGCTCGATCAGCTGGTCCGGCAGCTCGCGCAGAAAGCGTCCCGACCAGTAATTCCGCAGGCCGAACGGCATCCGGCCGAAGATCTCCTGCAGCTCCGCGTAGTACATCGGCCGGAGCGTGTTTGCGATCGGCTCCGGATCGCTCAGCAGGTCCGCGATCGCGTCGTCGCCGTAGTCGCCGAAGTCGGCCACGGCGATGATCGCGCCCTGGGCTTCGCTGACGGACGTCTGCGCGATGAACGCGAACGTCGCGAGATCGTCGGGCGCACCTTTCATCAGCTCGCGCCACTTCGCGACGACGTCGACGGCGTCGCGCACGTCGTAGACGAGCTGTCCGGCGCGCAGCCGGCCGACAGGATGCAGGCGGAACATGAAGTCGGTGACGACGCCGAAGTTGCCGCCGCCGCCGCGCAGGCCCCAGAAGAGATCGGCGTTCTCCTCCTCGCTCGTTCGCAGGCGCTCGCCGTCGGCCGTGACGACGGTCGCAGCCAACAGGTTGTCGAGCGTGAGGCCGTGCAGACCGATCAGGTGCCCGATCCCGCCGCCGAGCGTCAACCCCGCGACACCGGTATCACCGAAGGTCCCACCGGGCGTGGCGAGCCCGTGGCGCAGGCACGGTGGATCGAGGTCCTCCCAGAGGGCGCCGCCGCCGCACGTGGCAAGGCGCGCATCCGGATCGACGACCACGTCGCGCATCAGCCGCAGGTCGACGACCACGCCGCCCTCGCCCATGCAATGGCCGGCGACGCTGTGCCCGCCGCCGCGCACGGCGATCGGCAGATCCGACTCCACCGCGTAGCCGACGGCCGACACGACGTCGTCTCCGTCGAGCGGCCGCGCGATCAGCGCCGGCCGCCGGTCGATCATCCCGTTGAAGGTGATCCGCGCCGCGTCGTAGGCAGCGTCATCGGGGCCGATGACCGGGCCCCGATGACGCTGTCGGAGATCCGCGAGCGAGTCGGTCTTCACCCGGCGACTTTAAGCCGCCAGATCGAGCGCCGGCTCGGCGACGGGCTCGGCCCCCTGCTTGAGCTCGTCGCGACGGATCAGGGTGAAAGCTGCAACGACGCCGACGGCGGCGATGATCACGCCCGCCCAGAACGCGCCGTGGAAGCCGGTCACGAGCGCCGACGACTTCGTCGCGCCGCCGGCGAGAGCGTCCGTCGTCCGCGTCGTCGCGATCGTGGACAGCGCTGCGATCCCGACCGCGCCGCCGATCTGCTGCGTCGTGTTGATCAGGCCGGACGCGAGCCCCGCCTCGTGCGGCTCGATCCCCGCGAGCGCGGCGATCGAGATCGGCACGAACGAGAAGCCGAGCCCGACGGCGATCAGCAGGAATCCCGGCAGCAGGTCGCCGAGGTACGAGCCGTCCACCGAGACCTGCGTGAAGTACAGGAGCCCGGCCGTCAGCGACACCATGCCGATCAGCAGCGCCGGCTTCACGCCGATCCGGGTCACGAGCTGCGCGGCGATCGCCGAAGTGAAGATCGCGGTGCCGGCGACAGCCAGGTAGGCGAGGCCCGTCCGCATCGGTGAGTAGCCGAGCACGTCCTGCATGTAGAGCGTGAGCATCAGGAAGAGCGAGAAAGTCGCCGTACCGAGGATGAAGCCCGCAACGTTCGCGCCGGTCACCGTCTTGATCCGCAGGATGCCGATTCGCATCAGCGGCTCGGAGTGGCGGAGCTCCCAGGCGACGAAGCCGACGAGCAGGACGGTGGCGGCGGCGAAGAAGGACAGCGTCTTCGCCGACGTCCATCCGTTCGTTCCCGCCTGCGTGATCGCGTAGACGAAGGACGAGAGCCCGGCGGTCACGAGAACGGCGCCCAGCGCGTCGAATGACTTGACCGACGCGTCGCGGCTCTCCCGCAGCAGCACCGGCGTGAGCAGGAACGCGGCGATGCCGACCGGCACGTTGACGAAGAAGATCCACGACCAGCTGAGGGCCGACGTGAGGATGCCGCCCATCAGGACGCCCGCGGCGGCGCCGAAGCCGCCGACGGCACCCCAGACACCAAGTGCGATGTTGCGCTCGCGGCCTTCGGTGAAGGTCGTCGACAGGATCGAGAGCGCCGCGGGCGTGATCACGGCAGCTCCGAGACCCTGGAAGGCGCGCGCGCCGATCAGCGACGCCTCGGACCAGGCGAGCCCGGCCAGAAGCGACGAGATCGTGAAGACGACGATGCCGATGAGGAAGATGCGGCGGCGCCCGAGCAGATCGGCCGCGCGCCCACCCAGCAGCAGGAAGCCGCCGAAGACGAGCGCGTACGCGCTGATCACCCACTGAAGATTCTCCTGCGAGAAACCGAGGTCCGTCTGGATCGAAGGCAGCGCGACGTTCACGATCGCGATGTCCAGGACGACCATGAACTGCACGGTGCTCAGCAGCGCGAGCGCGAACCATCTCTTTCGATCCGAGTTGACCATGTCTTCAGGTTGCCGCTTGCGCACGAGGCTGCGGAAGGGTCTGACCCGGCGAATGGAGGTACGGTTTTCCGTACCCCGTGGACTGGTTCGTCGTCAACGCGCGCGAGGCCCGCTGGCTCGACAACGAGAAGTTCGGCGCGTACACGCGCTTCGAACCCGAGGGTGAGCGCCTCGAGCAAGTGGGGATCAACATCAGCGTGCTCGGGCCCGGCCAGCCGATGGCGCTGTATCACGGCGAGGAGGATCAGGAGGACTTCCTCGTCCTGGCGGGCACTGCGACGCTGCTGATCGAGGGGCATGAGCGCCTGCTGGAGCAGTGGGACTTCGTCCATTGCCCGCCGTGGACGGAGCACATCATCGTCGGCTCCGGCGACGGCCCCTGTGTCGTCCTCGCTGTCGGCGGGCGGGAACACGACGGCGTCGTCTATCCGGTGTCCGAGCTCGCGCTGAGGCACAGCGCAGGCGCCACGGAAGAGCGGCGCCGGGGAGCGGAGGGAGACGCCGGTGAGAGCCCGTACAAGGGCTTTCCCGAGGACCGCGAGCTAACCGGCGAGCCTGATCTTCCGAGCCTGGCGTGAGCTTGCCTGAGATCAGTGCTGACGAGCTGGAGCAGAAGCTCGAACGCGGCGACGACTTCGTCCTGGTCGACGCGCTCGCGCCGATGATCTACGCGCATTCGCACCTGCCTCGGGCAATCAACATGCCGCCGACGGCGGTCGAGCCGATCCGCTGCGCGAAGCGCCTGCCCGACCTCGCCGCCGAGATCGTCGTCTACTGCGCGAACCCGAGCTGCGACGACTCGGTCGTGACCGGGGAGCGGCTGCGCGAGCTCGGGTACGCGAACGTCCGCCACTACCCTGGTGGAAAGGACGAATGGAAGGAGCTCGGCCTGCCGCTCGAGCGCGCGGGCAAGCCCTTCAACGCCCGTTGACGGAGAAGTGCTGGTAGTCGGGCGAGCCCGACCAGCGCCCGCCCCACTTCCATCCCACCGACTCGAACGCCCTCACGAGCACGCCGCCGCTCACGGCCATGCCTCGGCGCACGAGCGTGCGGCCGAGATAGGCGCGGCCCGCGGGTGGCAGCGTTCGCCCGTTCAGCACGTACGGGTTCTCGACGGGGTTGACGTCGATTGCCATCCCGTAGGCGTGCTCAGACCAACCTCCCGTCGTCGAGCCGACCGCGGCGCGGCAGTTGAAGCCCGACGTGTTGTCTGCCGCCATCGACGCGTCGTCGCTGCCGCGGAACGCCGAGATCGGCGTCAGGCGCCGAATCGGGAAGCGCGCCACGTAGAGCCGGCGGAAGACCGTGACGACGTCGCGCGCGACGCGGCGGTTGACTACGAGTGCGCCGGCGTGCGTTCGTCCGTCGAAGCCGCGGTACGACACGCGCACGAGGCGCAGATCCGCCGGCGCGACGGGACAGCCCGCGCGGTACGAGAAGCGGACGTCCTGCTGACGCACCGGCGAAATCGTCCCCACGAAGGCGAGCAGAAGCGCGACCAGCTGCATCGCCCGCAGCGTACTCTGGGCGCCGATGACGCTCGCCGTCCACGTCGTCGCCGCCGCGCTCGCCGCCTCATGTCCCTCCTATCCCTCGGTGCCGCCTGCCACGACGCAGCTGATCACCGTGAGCGCGCCGCGCCTGCGAACGACGTCGGCGACGCTTCGCGTCTGGCGGCGCGCGGGCGACTGCTGGCAGCAGGTGTTCGGCCCGTACACGGCACGCGTCGGCTGGAACGGCCTGCGCGTCAACCGGCGCGAAGGGGACGGCACGACGCCGATCGGGACGTTCCCCATCCTGCCGCGCATGTACGGGAACGCGCCGGATCCCGGCGTCACATTCCGCTACACGCGGCTGCGCTGCGGCGACTGGTGGGTCGAGGATCCCAGATCGCCCGCGTACAACACGTTCCAGCGCGTCGGCTGCGGCGTGAAGCCGCCGTTCAAGGTGACGACGCCGGACATGTCGAAGAGCGTCCGCGCGTACTCCTACCTTGCGGTGATCGGCTACAACACGAGCCCGATCGTGCCCGGACGCGGCTCGGGGATCTTCCTGCACGTGCAAGTGCACAGCTCGACGAACGGCTGCGTCAGCATCCCGCGAGCGCAGCTGCTGCAGGTCCTCCGCTGGCTCGCCCCCTCGGGCAAGCCCCAGATCGTCATCGGCGTCCAGCTCTAGTCGGAGCGGCACTCGACGTGCGCACGTGCCCGTGCCACACTCGTTTGCGTGCTGACGTGCCCGAATTGCGGCGAGCAGAACCCCGAACGCTTTCGCCTCTGTGGTTTCTGCGGGACGCCGCTGGTCGCGGAGCTGCCGGCCCAGGAGACGCGGAAGACCGTCACGATCGTCTTCTCCGATCTCGAAGGGTCGACCGCACTCGGCGAACGCCTCGACTCCGAGGCGCTGCGCGAGGTGATGGCGCGTTACTTCGACGAGATGCGTGGCGCCCTCGAGCTGCACGGCGGCACGATCGAGAAGTACATCGGCGACGCGATCATGGCCGTGTTCGGACTGCCGACGACGCACGAGGACGACGCCCTGCGCGCGGTGCGCGCGGCGGCGGAGATGAAGCGGCGCCTCGCCTTGCTCAACTCCGAGCTGGAGGCGCGCTGGGGCGTCTCGCTGCGTAATCGCACCGGCGTGAACACCGGAGAGGTCGTCGCCGGCGACCCGACGACCGGCCAGCGGCTCGTCACAGGCGACACCGTGAACACGGCCGCTAGGCTCGAGCAGGCCGCGCCGGCGCTCGAGGTCCTGCTGGGCGAACCGACGTACCGCCTGGTGCGGAACGCCGTCGAGGTCGAAGCGGTCGAGCCTCTGTCGCTGAAGGGCAAGGCGGAGACGGTGCCTGCCTACCGGCTCGTCTCGGTCCAGGAGGTCGGCCAGCAGGAGCGGGCACGACCGCGGGTGTTTGTCGGTCGGGAGCGCGAGCTCGACCGGCTCGGCGCCGCGTATGCAGGCGCCGTCGCCGAGGGCACGCCGCGGACGGTGACGATCCTCGCCGAGGCCGGAGTCGGCAAGTCGCGCCTGACGGAAGAGTTCCTCGACGCGATCGGGGACGAGCCGCTCGTGCTGACGGGACGCTGTCTCCCGTACGGACGCGGCATCACCTTCTGGGCCCTGGGCGAGATCGTTCGACAGGCGGCGGGCATCGGAGAGGACGATCCACCGGAGGTCGCACTCGCGCGGCTGCGCGAGCTCGGCTCTAGCGACGACGGAGTGGCCGAGCGGCTCGCCGCTGCCGTCGGGCTGCTCGAAAGCTCGTTCCCGGTCGACGAGACCTTCCTCGCCGCGCGCCGCTTCCTGGAGCTGCTGGCGCAGCGGCGACCGGTGGTCGTCGTTTGGGAGGACCTGCACTGGGCCGAGGCGACGCTGCTCGATCTGATCGACCGCCTCGCACGCACGGCCGGCGGTCCGATCGTCTTGATCTGCACCGGCAGGCCGACGTTCGTCGAGGTATGGCAGCGCGGCCTTCCGGGCGACGTGATCAACCTGCAGCCGCTCTCGTCCGACGCGATCGAGCGCTTCGTCGACGCGCTGCTCGGCGACGCCGCAATCGACCCGGTCGTGCGCGAGCGGATCATCGTCTCGGCGGAGGGGAATCCGCTCTACGCGGAGCAGACCTTCTCGATGCTGATCGACGAAGGCGTCGTGAGGCCCACGCCCGACGGATGGATCGTCGACAAGGAGATCGAGGCGCTCGCCGTCCCGCCGACCATCCAGGCGCTCCTGACGGCGCGCCTCGATTCGCTCCCGGCAGCCGATCGGGCGCTCGTCGACGTGGCGTCGGTGATCGGGCTCGAGTTCGCGCGCGATGCGGTGGAGGCGCTCGTTCCCGACGCGGTCCGAACCGAGCTCGAGCTGCGCCTCGACTCGCTCACCGAGAAGCGGCTGGTACGGCGCGCGCGCAGTCACGACGCCGCCGCACGGATGTTCCGGTTCGACCACATCTTGATTCGCGACGCCGCCTACGGAGGCCTGCTGAAGCGCAGGCGCGCCGAGCTCCACGAGGCCTTCGCCGACTGGGGCGACCGGGTCAACTCGGAACGCGGCCGCGGCGTCGAGTACCAGGAGATCCTCGGTTTCCACCTCGAGCAGGCGCATACGTATCTCGCGGAGCTGCAAGAGCCCGACGACCACCAGCGAGGGCTCGCCAAGCGCGCGGCCGAAAAGCTCCTGGCCGCGGGACGACGGGCCGTTCTGCGCGGAGACATGCCGGCCGCCGCGAACCTGCTACGGCGCGCGCACGCGCTGCTGCCGGAAGACGACGTCGCGCGGATCGAGCTCGTGCCGGATCTCGCGCAGGCGCTGACGGAGACGGGCGAGTTCGCCTGGGCCGAGGTCTTCCTGTCCGACGCAATCGAGACGGCGGGACGGCTCGGCCAGTCGGCGCTCGCTGCGGAGGCGCGGCTGGCCCAGCTCGTGACCCAGCGGTTCGGGGGCAGCGACGAGACGAACTGGTGCGACGCGGTCCTGAAAGAGCTCGACACGGCAGTACCGCTGTTCGAGGAGGAACACGATCACCGCCGCCTCGGCAAGGCGTGGCGACTGGCGATGGATGCCTACGGGATCTCGTACCGGTTCGGCGACGCGGCGGCCGCCGCCGAACGCGCCGTCCGGCACGCGCGCCTGGGAAGTGACGACCGAGGCGTCGCCGCGGCTGCGTCGACCTACGCGATGGCCGCCCTGTACGGCCCGACGCCTGTGAGCGAGGCCCTCGTGCGTTGCGAGGAGACGCTCAACGCGACGGCCGGCAACCGCAAGCTGCAGGCGTTCGTGACGCTGCTGATGTCGCCGCTGCACGCGATGTCCGGCGAATTCGAGACCGCTCGCCGGCTGTACGGGGAGGCGCGGGCCTCATTCGACGAGCTCGGCGCCACCCTGCTCGGCGCGCGCACATCGCTCCAGTCCGCGGTCGTCGAGCTACTCGCGGGCGATCTCGAGGCAGCAGAGCGCGAGCTCCGCCGGGACTACGAGACGCTCGACAGTCTGGGCGAGCGCTACCTGCGCCCGACTGTCGCGGCCAACCTCGCGCTCATCCGCTGCCGCCAGAAAGACTTCGACGACGCGGCGCGGTTCGCGAACATCGCGGAGGAGGTCGCCGCTGACGACGACGTCGAATCTCAGGCGCTCTGGCGCTCGGCGAAGGCGCTCATTCTCGCGCGCGGCGGGGACGCGGCGGCAGCGGAGACGACCGCACGCGCGGCCGTCGAGCTGCTGCGCAGGACCGACGCGCTCGTCCAGATCGCCGACGCGCTGATCGTCCAGGCGAGCGTCCTCCAAGACCAGGGCAGAGCCGACGAGCGCGCGACGGCTCTGCACGAGGCAATGTCGCTCTACGAGCGCAAGGAGAACCTGGTCAGCGAGCGGGCTGCGCGGTCGGCGCTCGGATAGCAGCCGCTCCCCGCTACTCGAGCCCCGGGTGCCAGCCCCCGTTCTGGATCCCCCACGCGTCGATGACGAGTAGCTTCACCTTCTTTTCGGTCACGACTGTCACCGTTAGGCACGGCAGCGCCTCGCTCGGCGCGGGCGGGCTGGCCGAGCATTTACGGCTGACCACCTCGAAATCACCGTTGTCGAGGCGATGCGAGAGGACCACTCCCTTGGTGTTCCCTCCCGGCAGGAGCGCGAAATCCAGCGTCAGTTGCAGGTGGAACGGACTGTCGGCGCTGAACGTACCGAGGGCAGCGGCGTGGAGGTCGGTCGTGACGAGCTCCCCGAAGCACTGGACACTCGGCGCGCAGACCTGGCCGAGCGACTCGTTCATCGTTGCCGTGAAGGCCGGCTTCCCGGCGGGAACGTTGTACTGCAGAGACGTGAACTGACTGTCGAAGGTCGGGCTCGTGCTCAGCGCGACGTGGTGACCCGGCGGCGACCAGCCCACGGAGCCCTCCGGATCGGGCTCCAGGCTCGTGTTCTCCACGAACGACAACGTGGCCGGGTTGGCGCCGTTCGGTCCGTTCGAACCTTCCTTGAAGCCGACCGTGGCGGCTGCGTCCGTCGACGTGACGTCGGGGCTCGTCGACGTCCGGTATGCGAGGACGATCGTGGGCGTCGACGTGTTGGCCCCGAGATTTCCGAGAGTGCAGTCGACCCGGTTCGGCGTGGTCGAGACGACCGCGCACGTCGGCGCACCGGGTGATGGAACGTACAGTGCGGTCGACGTCGCCTTCGCACCACCCGGGAAGTTGTCGGTCAGGACGACGCTCATCGTTCCGTTCGTCAGGCTGCTGCCGCCCATGTTGGCGATGGTGATCTTGTAGAACTGGTAGGCCTCGACGTCGGCCTGGCGGATACCCGAGCCGAGATGGCCCGAGGGCGAAACGCCGTCGACGTCGTCGACGGTCGCGCAGAACAGGCGCCCGCTGGGAGCCGGTGAGTTGCAATAGGTCGAGGGCGTCGGGCTTGCCCTCAACGTGCTTGCCCCTCCGAGCAGGACAATCGAGAGCGCACAAATCAAGAGCGCGAGACCGCGCAGGTGGGACTTCACCGCAGAAACCTCCAAGTTCGCTAGGAAGCGTCAAGTCTGAGGTGGTGCTGGGGGCTCGTGCAACCGCCGAAGGGCTAGTTAAGTTGACACTTACGTAAGTGCTTGCTTAAATAGTCTCTGTGGAGGCCGCACTCAAAGCGATCGCAGAACCGAGACGGCGCGCGATCCTGAGCCTCGTCCGCGACGGAGAGCTCAGCGCCGGCGAGATCGCGTCGCACTTCGAGGTCACGCGGCCGGCGGTCTCCCAGCACCTGAACGTCCTGAAGGAGGCGGGGCTCGTGAGCGAGCGACGCAACGGCACCCGGCGCCTCTACCGGGCACGTCCCGAAGGGCTCGTGGAGCTACGGGATTTCCTCGAGGGCTTCTGGGACGTCCGGCTCGAGGCACTCAAACGCGAGGCAGAGAAGGAGGAAAGGAAGAAGCATGGACGCAGTCACTGACACCGCTGTGTACGACCGCACGATCGCGATCGACGCCAGCCCGGAGACGGTCTGGGATTTCCTGGTCGACCCGCAGAAGGTCATGCGCTGGATGGGCATCGACGCCGAGCTCGATCCGCAGCCCGGCGGCATCTACCGCCTGAACGTCATCTCCGGGAACACGGCCCGCGGCGAGTTCGTCGAGGTCGACAAGCCGCGCCGCCTCGTCTTCACATGGGGCTGGGACGGAAACCAGGCCCTGCCACCCGGTTCGTCGACGGTAGAGGCGGAGCTGACGCCGGAGGGGAGCGGGACAAGCCTCCGCTTCGTCCACCGCGACCTCTCGCCCGAGCAGGCGGCTTCGCACGCCAAGGGCTGGGATCACTACCTCGAGCGGCTCGAGATCGCTGCCGCCGGCGGTGACCCCGGGGAAGATCCCTGGGCTACGAACCCGCCGTCGATGTAGTCACGCGTCGAGTCGGGCCTCGAGCCCTGCGTGCAGGAGCTCGAGGCCCCGCTCGAACGCCGCGCGGTTGCGCTTGCCGTGGAGCTCCGGCACGACGAGCGCGAAGACCATGTTGCTCAGCTGGTCGTGCAGCTCGCGCGTCTCCGCCTCGGAGAACCCGGCATTGCGGAGCGCTCCTTGCAACGCCTCGTCCACGGCGTGTGCATTGAGACCGCGCAGGGGCCGGGCAAAGAGCGGTGCTGACCATGGCCGAGCAAGTAGCACCCGACGGGTCGACCGCGCGAGCTCGGCGAGCCCGTGCCACCACTCGGCGTCGGTGTCGGGGAGAGCCAGGCCCTCGTACAAGCGATCCGCCATCGCGTCGAGCAGGTCATCCTTGCTCTCGATGTAGCGGTACAGCGCCATCGGTGTCACCCCGAGGCGGGCGGCGACGCGGCGCACACTGACGGCATCGAGCCCGGCGTCGTCCGCGAGCGACACGGCCGCGTCGACCACCGCTTCGAGGTCGAGATTGGCCACGGGGTGAGTATACGGTGTACACTGAAACGTATACGGTGTATACACTCGCTGATCTCAAGAGCCGACGCTACATCAGCCTGACAACCTTCAAGCGCGACGGCACACAGGTGTCCACGCCGGTGTGGGTCGTCAGCGACGACGGCAAGCGTCTGCTCGTCTGGAGCGCGGCGAAGACATGGAAGGTGCGCCGTATCCGACGCAATCCACGTGTGCTCGTCGCTCCGGCGAACTTCCGCGGCAAGGAACGCGGCGCGCGGATCGAAGCGGCCGCGCGCGTGATCGAGCACCAGCGAATCGACGAGCTCCTGCGTCAGAAGTACGGCTGGCAGAAGCGCGCGCTCGACTGGTTCAACCGCCGGAGCAACACGCAGTGGGCGACGATCGAGCTCAGCGACCCAGCGCCGCGATGATCTCTTCTGCCTCGGCGACGATGCGCCGCACGACGTCGCCCGCCGGCTCGACCGAATCGATCAGGCCGGCCGACTGGCCGATCCACATCAGACCGTCGTCGGCGTTCGATTCCTGAAAGGCCCCAACCTCGTCCCAGAGCTCTGCGCGACGGCGACGAAGCTCGGGCTCGCGGCCGAGCCAGTGCTCGACGAAGCGCGTCCGCTTCAGCCGCGCCCAGGCGCCCGGCCAGTCGCGCCCGCTCAGCGAGTCCGACAGCGTCGTCATCACCGTGTCGGTCCCGTCGCTCGTGACGATCGCGTCCTTGTAGGCCTGCTCGACCGGCGCCTCGTCGGTCGCGAGAAACCGCGTGCCGAGCAGCACGCCGTCGGCGCCGAGCGCGAGCGCAGCAGCCAGGCCGGCACCGTCGACGAAGCCTCCCGCGGCGAGGACGGGTAGCGGCGAGACAGCCTTGACGACCTGCCGCACGATCACGGTGCTCGCGACCTCGCCGATGTGTCCCCCACCCTCGTTGCCCTGCGCGACGATCACGTCGGCTCCAGCGTCGGCCGCGCGCACCGCGTCTTCGACGAGCGGGACCATGTGCATCACCTTGCAGCCGCGCTCGTGCGCTTTCGCGAAGATCGGAGCGAGATCCTGGTCGTCACGCGGCCATGCCGTCGAGAAAACCTCCGGCCCGAGGGCGAGAATCTCGTCGATGCGATCCTCGGTCGCATGCAGCAGCAGGTTGACGCCGATCGGCTTCGACGTCCGCTCTCGCGCGCTGCGCACCATGTCCGCGACGTCGTCCGGGGGGAGAAACGATGCGCCCAGGACTCCGAGCCCTCCGGCCTCGGACACGGCGCCGACCAGCTCCCCACTCGTGGCGCCGCCGCCCATCCCGGCCGACGCGACCGGATGCTCGACGCCGGTGACCTCCGTGAAGCGCGTCCGAAGCATTCGTCAGAGTTTGACGCGCTCTTACCCCCTCGACTAGGAGGCATGAATGGAAGCTGCGGTAGGTGGGCGCCCTCGCACCGGCTTTGCCCGGTGGGCGGCACTCTCAGGGGCGGTCTACGTGCTGCTCTTCGTGGTCGGGACAATCGTCCTCTTCAGCGGCGCGAAGGGCGGGGACGATCCGCCCGCAACGGTCATCAAGTGGTACTCGGACAGCGGGCATCGCGACCGGGTCAACTTCGGCTGGATCCTGATCGGCCTCAGCATCTTCTTCCTGCTGTGGTTCATCGCCGCGCTGCGGCGGGCGGTCAACGCCGGCGACCCTGACGGGATCCTGACGTCCGTGGTGACGATCGGCGGCAGCATCTACGCCGCACTCGCCCTCGTGGCCGTCGCGCTCAACGACGGCATCCGCACGATGAGCGACGACACGTTCCAGCACCGCGTGTATCCGGAGCTGATCCACGCCGCGGACGACGCCGGCTGGGTGATCCACGCGAGCGGCGCCGCTGGTCTCGCAGCGATGATCATCGCCGCGTCGTACGCGTTCATGTCCCGCGGTGCGTGGCCGAAGTGGGCGGGCTGGCTGGGGATCGTGATCGGCGTGCTGTCGCTGGCGGCGATCGTGTTCTTCCCCCAGTTCCTGTTCCTTCTCTGGATCCTCGTCGTTTCCGTGCTGATGTTCCTGCGTCCGGCGAAGTACGAGCCGGTCACGACGATGTAGGAGAATCGCCGCGTGAAGATTCGCGCGGCGCTGCTCGAAGAGTTCGGCTCACCGCTGGAGGTGCAGGAGCTCGATCTGGCGGAGCCGCAGGCGGGTGAGGTGCTGGTACGCCTCACCGCCTGCGGCGTCTGCCACACCGACCTCTACACCGCGTCCGGCGCCGATCCGTCCGGTTACACACCTACGGTTCTCGGCCACGAGGGCGCCGGTGTCGTCGAGCGCATCGGAGAAGGAGTGCGTGACGTCGCCCCGGGCGACCACGTCGTGACGCTGTTCTCGCCGCAGTGCCGCGAGTGCATCCACTGCCGCGACCACCGCACCAATCTCTGCCTGGCGATCCGGGAGCAGCAGAACCAGGGCTACCTGCCGGACGGGACGACGCGCCTCTCGCGTGACGGCGAGCCGATCCGCCACTTCATGGGGACGTCGACGTTCGCGGAGTACACGGTCATGCCCGAGATCGCACTGGCGAAGATCGACCCCGACGCTCCGCTGGACAGGGCCTGTCTGTTCGCCTGCGGCCTCTCGACCGGCCTAGGCGCGGCGATCAACACGGCGAAGGTCGGGCCCGGCTCGACGTGCGTCGTCTTCGGAGCCGGCATGGTCGGCCTCGGCGCGGTCGCCGGATGCCGGCTCGAGGGCGCCGAGCGCATCGTCTGCGTCGACCTCTCCGACGAGCGGCTCGCGCTGGCGCGCCGCCAGGGGGCGACCCACACGATCAAGGGAGGCCCCGACGCGGTGCAGGCGATCCTCGACCTGACCGGCGGGTTCGGAGCCGACTACACGTTCGAGGCGACCGGCAATGTGCAGGTGATGCGGCAGGCCGTCGAGGCGGCTCGGATGGGCTGGGGGCTGGCCACCGTCTGTGGGGTTGCGGGCAAGGGCGAGACGCTCGATGTCGTACCCCGCTTCCTGATCACCGGACGCCGCGTCGCTGGCTCGTCGTTCGGCGGCGTCAAGGGACGCGACCAGGTGCCGCAGTTCGTCGACCGCTACCTGGCGGGTGAGATCGACGTCGACACGTTCGTCTCGCACAAGCTGACGCTCGAAGACGTCAACCGCGGCTTCGAGCTCATGGAAGCGCAGGATGGCATTCGCAGCGTGATCGACTTTGCCTGACTTCCCGCGGCCAGGGAGCACGCCGGCCGCCGTGGCCGTCCCGGCACCCGGCACCGGCGTCGGCTGGTGGGCCGGGTCGTCGCAGGCCGCACTCGACGACGACGGCACCTACGTGATCGCCTACCGCGTGCGCACTGGCGTGCACGGTCGCGGGTCGAACGTCGTCGCGCGTTCTGAGGACGGCGAGCGCCTCACGACGGTCTGCACGATCGAGCAGGATCGCTTCCGCGCACAGTCGCTCGAGAAGCCGTCGCTGGTCCGCACCGACGACGGCCGCTGGCACTTGTACGTCTGCCCGGCGGCGCCCGCACCGAGCAAGCACTGGTGGATCGACGTGCTCGAGGCGGACGATCCGGCAGGCTTCGCGGACGCGGAGGCGCGCACCGTCTTTCCGGGCGACGAGAACACCGGCGTCAAGGACCCGTTCGTGCGCCGCACACCCGACGGCGGCTGGGAAGCGTGGATCTGCTGCCACCCGCTCGACGTCCCCGACGAGGAGGACCGCATGACGACGGCGTACGCGACGAGCGCCGACGGGCTGGCGTGGGACTGGCACGGAACCGTGCTCGCCCCTCGACCAGGCAGGTGGGACGGGCGGGGGGCGCGCCTGACCGCCGTCCTCCCCGACGGCCGCGCCGCCTACGACGGTCGCGCGACGAAGGAGGAGAACTGGTTCGAGCAGATCGGCCTCGCGCGCCTGACGGGCAACCGGCCCGGCGAGCTCGAGCAGACGAACGACGAGCCGGCAGCCGACGCGCGCTATCTCGACGTCCTGGCTCTCCCTGACGGCGGCTATCGGATCTACTACGAGGCGCGGCTGCCGGACGAGAGCCACGAGCTGCGCACAGAGCTCATACCACCGCGCTGAGGTCGTCCCCGAAACGAGCGGCGCGCCGCTGCCGCTTCATCCGGTACATCGCATCGTCGGCCTCGCGCAACAGCGCACCGGCCTCGCTCTCGGACGCGCAGACCGCGACGCCGAAGCTCGCCGCGAGCTGCAGCTCGTCGGCAATGCGCTGGGCGGCGGCGGCGGCTTCCTGCTCGTCCGCCTCCGCGAGCAAAACCGCGAACTCGTCGCCTCCGATGCGGAAGGCATTGTCACCGCTTCGGATCGTCGCGCGCAGGGCGTCGGCGACGCGCTTGATCACCTCGTCCCCGGCGGCATGCCCCTGCGTATCGTTGACCGACTTCAGCTCGTCGAGATCGAAGACGACGAGCGCGAGAGGGCGGTCGTAGCGCCGGCTGCGAGCGACCTCTGCGTCGAGGTGCTGCACGAAGGAGCGCCTGTTGAGGAGATTCGTGAGCGGGTCGTGATCGGCCAAGAACCGCAGTTGCTCGAATTGCTCGGCCGCGTAGAGCGCCGTTGTGGCCTGGTTCGCGAAGACGCGTAGCGCCTGCAGGCGTTCCGCCGTGGGAATCAGCCGATCCTCGGGGTCGTCTGCCCAGATGAAGCCCATCTCCTCCCCGTTCCGGTCGTACAGCGGCACGAGGAGCCAGTGATGACTCCATGCGCGCGGGCCGCGCCCGTTGCGTTGCGAGCTGTACTTGACGTGCTCGGGGCCGATGCGCTCGTGCGCGGTGTCCCCAGGGACGAGGTAGCACCCGGAGACGGCGAACTCGGGATCGAAGAGCGCGCGCATCGGATCGAAGGGAATCGCACGCAGCACCGCCGGGTCGCCGGGCGCCCACCCCGACGATGCGCGCGAGCGAAGCAGGCCCGTATCGCCGTCCAGAAGCTCGATCGACACCTTGTGGAACCCGAGCGCCGTGTGAATGCCGCGGCACACCGTCTCGAGGATCGCCTGCGTGGACTGCGCCGCCGTCAGCGTCGAGGAGACTTCGAGCAGCTGCTCCAGGCTCGCGCGGTGACGCGCAGTGCGCTCGGACTGCTGCGCTGTCTCGATCGCGATGGCCGCGTGCGCGGCGAGCGCGCACAGCACCTCGAGCTCCGCATCGTTCGGACGCCTGCGGCTGCGCGGCTCGCCCACGGAGAAGATCGCGAGCATTTGGCCCTCCGAGTCCTCCAGCGGAACGAAGAGCTCATCCTCCGGATGCCAGGCGTCCGGGTCGTCCGACGGCTCCAGCTTCGGCACGTAGCGGGTGCCGATGTCCTCGCTCCAGTCGAACGAGCCGTGCGGGATCAGATACGCGCCGCCCCGCCGGAACTGCTCGGTCAGCAGATGGCGCCACGCGCCCCACTCGTACGTGCTGCCGAGGAGCGCGTCGCGCGCCTCCTTGCTGCCGTGGACGTCCGTGACGCAGAAGTCGTCGAACTCCGGTCGATAGAGGTTGAGCACGACCGTCTTGAACTCGAGGGCCTCGGCGACGGTCTTCACGATCGTCGCGAGCGCGCTCGCGAGATCGCGCTGTCCGCGCACGACGCTCGTCACCTCGAGCAGCGCCTGCACGCTCGAGCTGCCGAAGGACTTCTTCAGTTGTTTCTGACCCCGAGGACCAGGTCGCCGCATGCTCAACTCCTTGAGTAGGAGAAGGATCGCTCTCTGCGGCCCGGGACGACTCCCTCGGCCGAGGGATTTGTGTGCGTAGGATGTTCGTATGTGCCGCAATATCCACACGCTGTTCAATTACGAGCCGCCCGCCACCGAGCACGAGGTCGAAGACGCTGCGCTGCAGTACGTCCGCAAGATCAGCGGCTTCACGAAGCCGTCGCGCGCGAACGAGGAAGTGTTTGCGCGCGCGGTCGAGGAGGTCGCGAGCGCGACCCAGCGCCTGATCGACGGCCTCGTCACCTCCGCGTCGCCGAAGGATCGCGAGGTCGAGGCCGCTCGCGCACGCGAGCGCGCGGCGAAGCGCTTCGCGGCGTGAGCCTCGACAAGCGGTTCGCACGGCAGGCGCAGAACGAGGCCCTGTTCCGGGAGGTCAACGAGCGGATCGCGACGCTCGGCGAGAACGCGCAGGCCTGGTCACCCGACGGAACGGTCGAGTTCCTCTGCGAGTGCGGAGAAGAGGGCGGTTGCGGACAGCGCGTCCGCGTCCCACTCGACGTCTACGAACGCGTCCGCTCGCAGGACGACCGCTTCGTCGTGCGCCCGGGCCACGAGACGCTCGAGATCGAGCACGCCGTCGAGTGGAGCGACGATTACGTCGTCGTCGACAAGATCCCGGCGGCCGAACCGTACGTCGAGGACGACCCGCGAGGCGCGCCCTCGTCCTGACGTGACCCGAAAGACTGGGGTCAGACCCCGGCCTTTCCGGCCAGGGTCAGACCCCAAGCGCCTCGCCGCGAAGGGAATTCGCCGCACCGACTGACACGCTCGCTTCCCGCGAAGCGGCGTACAAAAACTGGGGTCTGACCCGACGGGTCAGACCCCAGATCTCTTTCTAGTAGCCGCCACCGCCGCCGGAGCCGCCACCGCCGGAATACACAGCGATGAGGACGACCGCGACGACGATCGCTACGAGAACTGCCCCGAGAACGAGCCAGCGTGTCCGGCTCCAGCCGGAACGCCTATGTTGTTCTCGGTAGGTGCTCATGACCAATCCCTCACCGTCCGGCGATCCGTCCAAACCTCGCTACTGGACGATGCGGCGCGCGCACAGCAATCGGCCGGCGACGTATCGCTGCCCCTTCTGCGGTCAGCTGCTGCACGCGATGAGCGAACACGTCGTCATCGCGCCTGGGGGCGACGTCGAGCGGCGACGTCACGCACACCTCGACTGCGTCCGGCACGAGCGTGAAGCCGGGCGCTTTCCGCTCTCCGAAGACGTCAGGTCAGGCGGAGGCGGCTTCGGCGGCCTTCGACGTCTCCGAGCACTTGTCCGGCGATCCAGTTGACCGCCCACACGATGAACACGACCCCGACGTACGTCCAGAAGCCGTCGATGGAGAAGTTCGGCGCGATCCACTCCGCGAGCGCGACCATCGCGATGTTGATCAGGAGGTAGAAGAACCCGAGCGTGACGATGATCAGGGGCAGCGTCAGGATCGCGAGCAGAGGCTTGACGATCGTGTTGGCGATGCCGAGCACGGCCGATCCGATCAGATACGCCTCCCAGCCGTGGATCGACACGCTGTCCCAGAGTGCGTTCGCCACCCACAGGGCGAGCAGATTGATCACCCAAGCGATGAACAAGCGAGCGGCGAACGGCATGGAAAGAGTGTAGAACGGAATCGTGTTCGCGCGCATGCACACCCTCGAAACGACTCCTGAGCAGTCGGACACGGGCCTCGAGATCGTCCGCGACCAATTGCTCCCCTGGCTCCGTGATGTCTCGGGCTACCGCGGGCTCATTCGGCTGCTCGACCGGGAGAACGGCAAGACGCTCGTGATCTCCCTCTGGGCCGACGAGGAAGCGCTGAGGGCAAGCACCGAGGCGGGCGAGCGGCTCGCCGAGCTCACGGCCCAGACGACCGGGGCTACGCGAGTCGCGATCGAGCAGTACGA
>VAXO01000046.1 GCA_005888435.1 Actinomycetota bacterium
CCGAGTTGTTCGCACGATCGCGGAAGCTCAGGTACGAGGGAACCGCGATGGCGAGCAGGATGCCGAGAATGATGATGACAACGAGGAGCTCGATGAGGGTGAAACCGCTTTCCTCACCGGCCAGCCGCTGCCGGATCTTGCTGGTCATTCACGTGCTCCTTCCATGGGGGTACGAACGAACGAACGAACGAAGTGGCCTGCCGTGCATCGGCCGTATCCCCCACCGTGGGTAACCCTCGGATGGGTGATTCCGGGACATTTGAAAACCGCTTCTCGAACCGTGTAAAGGAAGCTCGACGGCGTGCCGATGACTCGTTCGAGTTATGCCGGCGGCGCACTCGATAGACGAACTGCTCGAACGCATGGTGGAGGCGAATGCCTCCGACCTCCATGTGACGACGGGGACGCCCCCTGCTATTCGCGTGCGTGGAGACGTCGAGCGTCTCGAAGGCTTCGACCCGCTCACGGCGGAGGAGACGCAGCAGCTGCTCTATCGGATCCTCTCCAGCGAGCAGCAGAAGAACTTCGAGCTGAACCGTCAGCTCGACTTCTCCTACTCGATGCCCGGGCTCGCGCGCTTCCGCGTCAACGTGTACTTCCAGCGGGAGTCGATCGGCGCCGCCTTCCGGCTCATTCCCACCGAGCTGAAGACGCTCGAGGAGCTCGGCATCCCGGATTCGCTGCACGTACTGGCCGAGAAGCCGCGCGGCCTCGTGCTCGTTACGGGCCCGACGGGCTCCGGTAAGTCGACGACCCTCGCGGCGATCATCGACGAGATCAACCGGAACCGGTCGGAGCACATCCTGACGATCGAGGACCCGATCGAGTTCCTGCACCGGCACAAGCGCTGCATCGTCAACCAGCGCGAGATCGGGCCGGACGCGACGACGTTCGCGGACGCCCTGCGCGCGGCGCTGCGCCAGGACCCCGACGTGATCCTCGTGGGCGAGATGCGCGACCTCGAGACGATCTCGACCGCGTTGACCGCGGCCGAGACCGGCCACCTCGTGTTTGGCACCCTCCATACGCAGAGCGCGCCGTCGACGATTGACCGGATCATCGACGTGTTTCCCGCGGAGCAGCAGGAACAGGTCCGCATCCAGATCGCGAACTCACTGCAGGGCGTCGTCACCCAGGCGCTGCTGCCGACCGCGGACGGGATGGGGCGCGTTCCGGCGCTCGAGATCCTGCTGCCGGACGACGCAGTCCGGAACCTGATCCGCCAGGGCAAGGTCGAGCAGATCTACTCCGTCATGCAGACGAACACCGGTCGCGGCATGCAGACGATGGAGCAGTCGCTCGGTGACCTGATCATGCGCCGTGTCGTCGACCTCGAGGTCGGCGTTTCGCGGTCGAGCCGCCCGAGCCAGCTCATCGGCCTGCTCGAGCGCTCTGGCTTCCCCGTCGATCTGGCGCCTGACCTCAGCGCGGCGCCCACGGCGCAGGAGCAGCCGCTCGGCGCCGGCCTGCGCGTCGCCGGGAGTTAGCGATGGCCGACGAGTCGATCTGGAAGAAGGAGATCTCCTTCGGGCGCAAGCGCAAGGAGGAGGCGCCGGCCGAGTCCGAGCGGACCGAGGAGCAGGCGTCCGTCTGGAAGAAAGAGATCAGCTTCGGACGGAAGAAGAAGCAGCAGGAGCCGGAGGTTGTCGCCGAGGTCTCGGAGGAGCCCGAGCCGTCGGAGGAGACGTGGACGCGCGCCGTCTCGTTCGGGCGTAAGGCGCCGTCGGAAGAGTCCGCACCCCTCGCGGAAGAGCCGACCGAGGTCATCGCGGCCGAGCCGGAACCGGTCACGCTGATCGCGGAGACTCCGGCGCCTGTCGTCGAGTTGCCTGTTGCCGACACGCAGCCGGAGACAGTCGCTGTCTCGGGGACTGTGGAAGCGCCCGTCGCGTCAGAGGCGGCCGCGGTGGAGCCGGTCTTGACGGAAAGCCACGAATCCGGCGCTGTCTCGGGGTCAGACCCCGAGCCGAGCCCGGAACAGCCGATTGTGGAAGCGCCGACTCCGGCAGAGCCGGTCTGGACGAAGGAGGCTTCCTTCAGCCGCGCGCCTGCGCCGACCCCCGAGCCGAACGCCGAGCCCGAGCCGGTTGCGGCAATCCCCGAACCGGCGCCGGGCGTACATGCGCCGGTCACCGCGGACGAGTTGCCGCCGCTCGACGAGCCGGAGGCCGAGAAGAAGGTTCCGTTCTGGAAGAAAGAGATCGGAGGCAAGAAGAAGGCGAAGGCCGAGAGCGCACCTGTGACGACGGATGCGGCTCCGGCCGACGACCCCGAGCCGGACGAGAAGGTTCGGTTCTGGAAGAAGGAGATCGGCGGCAAGAAGCAGCCGAAGGTGGAGCGCACGCCGAAACAGCCAAAGGCGAAGAAAGAGAAGGCGCCGAAGGAGCCGAAGGCCCCGAAGCAGCGCAAGCCGAAGGAGCCGAAGGTCAAAGCAGCGCGCGGCAGCCGCGGCGCGAAGCGCATCACCGGCCTGAAGATCGGTGCTTCGCAGCTCGCCGCTGCGCGTGTGGCCAACAACGGCTCCGCCGAGCTGCTGCAGGTCGCGCGCACGTCGCTCGAGCCCGGAATCGTCGTCGGCGGCGAGTTGCGCGATCCAGATGCGCTCGCCGCGGCTCTGAAGCAGTTCTTCGCGGCAAACGGCCTTCCGAAGAAAGGCGTGCGCCTCGGTATCGCCAACAACCGCATCGGCGTCCGCACGTTCGAGATCGCCGGTATCGACGACGAGAAGCAGTTGACGAACGCGATCCGCTTTCGTGCGCAGGAGGCCCTGCCGATCCCGATTGACGAGGCCGTGCTCGACTATCACGTGCTCGGCGAGGGCACCGACGAGCAGGGGCAGCCGACGAAGCGGATCCTGCTCGTCGTCGCGTACCGCGAGCTGATCGACCGCTACCTGAACGCGTGCAAGAAGGCGGGCATCTCGCTGGTCGGGATCGACCTCGAGGCGTTCGCTCTGCTGCGCGTGCTGCAGGCCCCGCAGGACGGCGTCGGCGGTGACTCGGCGGCGGCGCTCGTCGCCGTCTCGATCGGCCACGACCGCTCGACGTTCGCGGTGTCCGATGGCCGCGTGTGCGAGTTCACGCGCGTCGTCGAATGGGGCGGTTCGGCGCTCAACGTCGCGATCGCGCGCGCCCTCGACGCTGCGCCGTCCGAGGTCGACGGCGTGAAGCGCGCGCTCGCGCTCACCGACGAGATGGTCCCGGAAGGCCTGACCGACGAGCAGGCGAAGAAGGCGCGGGACGCAATGCGGCGGGCGATTCAGACCTTCGCGCGCGAGCTCGTGTCCTCGCTGCAGTACTACCAGAACCAACCCGGCTCGCTCGGCATCGGCGAGATCGTCCTGACCGGCGGCACGGCGCATCTCGCGGGCCTCGCCGGCGAGCTCGAGCGGCTGATCGGCGTGCGTGTGCGCGTCGGCGATCCGCTCGCGCGCATGAAGGTTTCGAAGAAGGTCGGCGAGGCCGAGCAAGTCGGCTCGCTGGCGGTGGCGATCGGCCTGGGGATCGAGGACTAGCGATGCGTGCCGTCAACCTTCTCCCACGCGACCACGGTCAGCGCACCATCAAGAAGGAGAGCCTGCCGGTCCTCGTCGGTGGGTGCGCAGGGCTGCTCGTCATCGCCGTCCTCGGAGCGATGTTCATGATGGGGAGCGGGAAGATCGCTGCTGCGAAGCGCGGCCTGGACGACCTGAACCGTCAGTTCGAGGCGCTTCCTCCGCCGCCCCCGGGCCCGAGCGCTGCGCAGCAGCAGCTCGCCGGTGAGCAGAACGCGCGACTCAGTGCGCTGACGACAGCGATGACGAGCCGCGTCTCCTGGGATCGAATCTTCCGCGAGTTCTCGCTCGTTCTGCCCGACGACGTCTGGCTGACGTCGCTCAGCGCCAAGTCTCCGATCTCGCCCGCGACGAACACGTCGAGTACGGGTGGCAGCACGGTGCCGTCGATGTTCACGATCCAGGGCCGCACGTATTCACACGACGGCGTCGCGCGGCTGCTCTCACGCCTGCAGGTCGTCCCCGACCTGACGAACGTGCAGCTGATCAGCGCGACCCGCTCGAAGGTCGGCAAACAGCCGGTGGTCGAGTTCACGATCGCCGCCGACATCGCGTCGGGCTCCGGGAGCGGTTCGTGAAGGGCAAGCTCTCCCAGAACGCGCTGATCGGGATCATCGTCGCCGGCGTGCTCGTCTTCGGGCTCGCGGCGTGGTTCCTGGTCGTTCACCCGCAGTCCGGCAAGGTCGCAAACCTGAAGCGGCAGGCGCAGGACGTGCAGGAGAAGATCGACGCCTACCACCAGCAGGTGACTGCCGCACGCTCGGCGCCGAAGATCGAGGTTGCCGATGTCTACCGCCTCGCGAAGGCGATGCCGTCGCAGACGGAGATGCCCGATCTCGTCCTCGAGCTGAGCCAGCTGGCGCGTGACACCGGCATCAGCTTCGACTCGATCTCGCCGCAGCCGGCCGCAGCGGTCGGGAGCTATTCGGTGCTCCCGATCTCCGTCACCTTCAACGGCAACTTCTACAACCTCGCCGACTTTCTCTACCGCCTGCGCTCCCTCGTTACCGTCCACGCCGGGAGGCTCGACGCGACGGGCCGGCTGTTCTCGGTCGACACGCTCGCCTTCAACGAGAGCGAGCAGAAGTTCCCGCAGATCCAGGCGACGCTCGTGATCGACGCGTTCGTCTACGCCGCGGCGCCGGCGTCGGTTCCGGCCGCCACGCCGCCGGCCGCGAGCACGCCGGCGTCGACGACGACTGAGACCACCACGACCGGCGAGACGCCTTCCAGCAGCGCCTCCGCGACAGGAGCCCCGTAATGGCGAACAGGCGCGTCGACTCCCTCAAGGCGAAGCAGAAGAAGCAGAAGATCGTCGCTGCCGTGCTCGGCGTCCTCTTCATCGGCGTGCTCGGCTTCCAGGGCCCGCGCCTGTGGAAGCAGTTGCATCCGGCCACGGCGCCGGCAAGGCCGTCGTACAACGAGACATCGACGACGGCGGGTACGCCGAGCCTCGCCGCCCCGACGCTCGGCGGAAGCGAAGCGCCTGCGTCGACGTCCTCCACCGATACGTCCCTGGCGTCTTCGGCGCCGCCCGTCGCTGATGGCCAGCTCTCGTCCTTCAGCCTGTTCGCCAGCAAGGATCCCTTCGCGCAGCAGCTCAGCGACAGGGCCCCGACCTCCTCCGCGAGCTCGTCCGGGGGCGGTTCGACCGGCCGTTCCTCCGTGCCGAGGGGTGGTAGCGGCGAGTCGTCGTCACCCTCCGGCCGCAGTGCGAGCGCGCCCACGCCGGGCACGGCGGTCATCTCTGTCAACGGGACGCTCTACTCGGTCGCAGTCGGCAACAACTTCCCGGACGCGAGCTCGACCGATGCGTCGATCCAGCCGCTCTTCCATCTCGTGTCGGTGACGGCGCACTCGGCGAAGATCTCGATCGCCGGCGGGTCGTACGCGAACGGCACTCCGGCGGTGACGCTGCAGGAGAACAAGCCCGTGACGCTGATGAACACCGCGGACGGCACGCGCTACAAGCTGATCCTCAAGCCGGTGGGCACGCCCGTCGCTGCTCCTGCTGGGCCGACGTCCACGACGTCGACGACGGTCACGGTCCCGCCGCCCTCGTCTCCGTAGGACGCGGCCGGGCTCTTTAGGCCGGGTTGGTCGACGAGTCGAACGTCGACGTGAGACGCGCCAGGGCCCGCGACGGAGACGCGGCCGGCCGGATGACGACGGTAATCGTCTTGAGCTGCGCGCCGCCGCCAGGTGCGTCGTAGTACAGGTAGGTGTCGACGCGATAGGAGCGGTGATCCGGGCCGCTGGTCGTATAGCTGGGGTCGCACGACGTCGTCGGGACGTTCGTCGGACAGTTCGTGACGGTGCTGACGAGCGCTTTCGGAGCGACGGGGCTCTGCATGTTGGAGGTGTACGCCGTGTCTGCCTTATAGGACGAATCTGCGATCGCGGCGTTCCACTCCGTCGTCGTGAAGACGATGTTGTCGTAGATGAGGCCGCGGTAGGACTCCATCTGCTTGTCGGCGAGGGCCGTTGCGGTCGACACCTGGCTTGCGCGCGCCAGTGCGGCGTTCCCCGAGGAGAACGCGGCCACGATCGCGAGGATGCCGACGTTCAGCATCACCATCGCCATCAGGAGCTCGAGCAGGCCGAAGCCGCTCTCGTCGCGCGCGCGCGTGTGCACGTAAGGGCTATCGGCATGCCCCTTTAGAGCCTCAACCCCCTTGCCGATAGCCAGGTCGAGGGACTGTGGCTGCCTACTCGTACTCCGCGATCAACGCCCAGGGCGTCGAGCTCAGCGGCGAGCTGCATGCGCCCGACCTCACGGGCGCCCGGGAGCAGCTCCGGATCCGCGGGCTGCTGGCGAGCCGCGTCGACGAGCTCCCCTCGGCGGGCGACAACAGCGCGCGCAACGTCTTCAAGAAGGTCAAGCCGAAGACCCTCCAGATCTTCTCGCGCCAGTTCGCGACGATGATCGAGGCGGGCCTGAACGTCGTTCAGGCGCTCGTCATCCTCGAGGAGCAGACCGAGGACGCGTACTTCGCCTCGGTCGTCAGGGAACTGCGCGCCGACGTCGAGGGAGGCATGCTGCTCTCGGAGGCGATGAAGCGCCACCCGAAGATCTTCGAGCGGCTCTTCATCTCGATGGTCGAGGCGGGCGAGGCCGCGGGCATCCTGGACGAGGTGCTCGACCGCGTCGCTCTGCACATCGAGAAGTCGACGCAGATCAAACGGCGTGTGAAGGGCGCGATGCTCTACCCGCTCATGGTCATGTCGTTCGCGACGCTCGTCTTGACCGGCCTGCTGCTGTTCCTCGTGCCGGTCTTCGTCCACATCTTCCAGCAGCTGGGTGGCGACCTGCCGAAGCTGACGCAGTACGTCGTGAACGTCTCCGACCTGCTGAAGCACAAGTGGTACATCATCTTCCCGGCCTTCGGCGGCTCGCTCTTCGGTTTCTTCAAGTGGAAGAAGACCGAGACCGGCCGGAAGCAGTGGGACCGCTTCAAGCTGCGCGTTCCGAAGATTGGCCCGGTCGTCCTCAAGGTGACGATGGCGCGCTTCTCGCGGACGCTCTCGACGCTCGTTGCCGCCGGGGTCGACATCATCCAGGCGCTCGAGATCACCGGTCAGACGTCCGGCAACTGGCGCGTCGAGAACGCGCTCGCCGACGTGCGGGCGAAGGTCCACGAAGGCGTACCGATTGCGCAGCCGCTCGTCGACAACGACATCTTCCCGCCGATGGTCAGCCAGATGGTGAAGATCGGCGAAGAGACGGGAGAACTGGAGAAGATGCTCGGCAAGATCGCCGACTTCTACGAGGACGAGGTCGACGCGGCCATCCAGTCGCTGACCTCGATCATCGAGCCGTTGATGATGATCCTCGTCGGCTGCATGGTCGGCGTGATCGTGATCGCGATGTACCTGCCGATGTTCCGCATGCTCTCGCTCGTCAAGTAACGCGCGCGAACAGTTACGCGGCTTCTTCGTTGCCGGCGAAGCGCTCCCACGCCGATTGTCGCGACATCCCGAGCGATTCGCCGATGCTTGCCCAGGAGGATCCTCTTCGACGGGCTTCACCGACCCAGCGCTGCAGGCTGCCCTCGACTTGCGTCCCGACGGCCGCGATCCGCGGGAGCCGACTGAGCAGCTCCGCGTCGGCCATGGAATGCCAGGACGGAAGCTGGGCCGCTCCTTCTTCAGGGCTCGGAGCTGTCTGCTCGAGAATCTCGACGCAGGCTTGCACGCATTGATCGCAGATGTAGATCCCTGGCCCGGCGATGAGCTTGCTCACATCGGGGGCTCGCTTCTGGCAGAAGGTGCAGCGCGTTGTGAGCTTGTCGTCCATTGGGTGTAGCCTCCGCGTCAGTTGTCAGGTAACTCCTGACAGAGTGTCAGGGATAGCCTGACGCGTCAAGCCGCGTGTCATCAGCCGAACGGCCAGTGAAACGGCCCTTTCGACCAATACTCGAGCGCTGCGAACGGGTTACGCTCGCGCACATGCGCGCTTACGCCTTGGCCGAGCTCGGTGACTCACTGGCTCTCGACGTCTTCATACGACGTGAAGACGCGTTTGCCGCACTCGAGGACGCGGTCAACGACGAGGGGGATCTGGTGGGAAAGCTGTTCGTCGCGCCGATCGAGCTCGACGAGCGGGACGTGTCGGCGAACTAACGCCTATCGGCGCGTGCTACCTGGGTTTCTCTCGTGGTTCTTCCTACCCGTTCGGCGGTTCCGGAGGCCACTGAGCCGTGCGAATCTAGATGAGGGCGGCTCTCTTCCCGAGCGCGCCCGCGTTGGCCGCAGCGTCTGGGCGCCCTCGGAGGGCCGCCCCCGTTCATGCAGGCTCGCCATGGAGCCTCGGCCTAGCGCGGGCAATCGCCAAATTCTCGGATAGCGGCGGCAG
>VAXO01000043.1 GCA_005888435.1 Actinomycetota bacterium
GGCCTGCAGAACAAGGTGAAGTACGTCTACACGATTACGGGACTCGACGAGGCCGGCAACAAGGCCGTCGACACGGTGAGCATCGTTCCCGGCGCGAAGCTCTACTCACCGGCACGCGGTTCGAGCGTCGTCAACCCGCCGCTGCTCGCGTGGAGGCCGTTCAGCGGGGCGACGTACTACAACCTCCAGCTGTACGTCGGCGTCGGCAGTGGGCTCCGGCGAGTCGCATCGGTCGACGTGAGCGGGCGGAAGATCCTGAGCACCTGGCCGCTCAAGCCGCACTACCGGCTCAAGAAGGCCTGGGAGTGGAACACGAAGAAACGCGCCCTCGCACGCGGCCACTATCGCTGGTACGTCTATCCCGGGCTGGGCAAGCGCAGCGCGAACAAGTACGGGCCGCTCATCGGGTCGAGCGACTTCTACATCGTCAAGCGCTAGCGCGCGACGAGGCCGTGCGTCCCGCCGGACCCGTGGTTGCCGTTCGTCCCGCCGGACGCTAGAGCCGCAACTGCCAGCACGAGCCAGGCGATGAGACAGAGAGCAACGAGCCGCATGCAGTCTTTGACGTCAATCGTGCGTCGTGGTTTGTATCTGCCACGGCTCGAATCGCAGCTTTCGGTTCGCGAAAGTCGCGTCGACGGAGTGCGGGCTCTCATTCACAAGCCGCGTGCGGCCCGGGCGCAGTGAGGTCAGCACGACACCGTGTCCCTCGATCGAGGGGCCCGCGCGTGCGGTGAGCTCCGCGTCGCCCCGCCCTGCAGCCGTCAGGAACGGGAGCCGAAACGCCTCCGCATTCCCGAGCACGTCGTCGATGCTCGGGAGGTAGGCGAACGAGAACGTCCACGGACCGTGCAACTGTGCGTCCGGGATGGGCAGCGAAGGCCCGGCGGGATCCTCCCGGTAGCGGTTGTCGTTGCGGCTGATCAGGCCGCTCGAACGGAGCACGGTCAGTGCGAGCTCCTCGTCGAGCAGCTCGTACTCGGTGACGTGCTCGAGCAGAACCGTGACGCCGCCGGCAGCGACGAACGCACTCGCGGGATACGTCGCGAGCGCGACCTCGCCGTAGCCACCCTCCGGCTCGCGGCCGCGCTCCACGATCGCGAACTGCCCTTCCGCCAGCGACGTTTCTGCGGGATCGCGCAACGGGACATGCACCCGTACACGCTGGTCGTCGCACGGGTTGTCGAAGTCGATCCGCACGCGGAGGAACGGCTCGTGCGCCCGCTGCTCGAGCCGCGTCTGCGTCTCGACCTCACGGCCGTCCCAGACGTACGCGCGGTGCACGACGTCGACGCGGCGGAGCGGCCCGTCCTCGAGGGTCTCGCGCCGCTCGGCGACGGGCGTGTCGACCAGCTCGTCGTCCTCCGGCGGCGCGTAGTTGTACGAGTCCCCGAAGTCCTTCCCGCGCACAAGCCGCGGCACGGGTGTCGGCTCGGGACACGGCTCGGGGACAGTCTCTGAGACACGTGCCGGGCGGACAGCCGTCCAGCCGAGTGGGGGAGCGGGGACTGCTGCAACGACCGTGCGCTTCGGCTGCGCTACGACGCGAAGGTCCCAGGTGCCGTCGGCCGTCTCGACGGTGAGGTCCTCCATCATCCGGTCGACGTCGTGCCACTCCGGGTCCGGGTCGTCGCCGACATCGAGCACGGCGCGGCCGTCCTCGATGCGGTAGCCGTTGACGTAGCGCCCGAAGAATTCCCGGCCGTGTAGACGGCGCGCTACCGCCTCTGGGACGGCGGCCCCCAGGAGTTTCTGTTCCCAGAGGATTGGATCCTGGCGGCGGAGCTCCTGCGTCGGCAGCTGCGTGCCGTCGGGGAGCTCGAGCGCGACAGCCTCCCATTCCTCCGGCATGACGAGCTCGAGCTCGACGAGGTCGGTTCGCTCCCACGGCGAGGGATTGACGATGGCGATTGCGCCGTAAGGAACCTGCTCGGCGATCGGGCGCAGGGCGCGCTGCGTCAGCTCGCGGGCGATCTGCTCCGCCTCGGCATAGCGCACGAGCACCTGCGCCGACACCTCGTCGGCCGAGCAGCCGCAGATCGAGTCGTGCGCGGCGTTCTGGAACATCCGTTTCCACGCCTCGCGCAGGAACGGCTCCGGCTCGTCGTCGCCGTACAGCGTCTGCAGCGGCTCCGCGTACCGCTCGAGCCAGCGCTCGGCACGAGAGCACGCCGCCTTGAGGTCGATGCGCGCCGACACGACGCCCGGCAGCAGGTTCGCGCGCGCCGCGGAGCGCATCTCGCCGCGCCAGGTCGTGAGACCGTCTTCGCCGACGTCCGCGAGGTACTCCGCGAGCGTGCCGATGCCCGCGTCTGACGGAAGGTCGTGCACGAGCGGCATGTGGTCCGTGCCGACCATCCCGAGGATGGCGTCGGAGCCGAACCAGGGGCGGTAGCGCTGTTCGAGCGCGTCGGTCTCCTGCACGTGCGCCGCATTGCCGTAACCGCCGGGGAGGTACTCGGCGACGACCGACGAGCCGTCGGGTGACTCCCACACGAACCGGTGGAACCCGACCGCCGACGGAACCCCGCGCCACACGACGGCGGTGCCGATCCCTTCGCTGCGCAGGATCTGCGGCATCTGCGCGACGTGCCCGAACATGTCCGGCAGGTAGCCCACTCGCATCGTCCCGCCGAGCTCCGCCGCGCGGGCGAGCCCTGTCTCGAGGTTGCGCGCGATCGTCTCGCCGTCGACGAGGAACTCGTCCACGAGCGTCTGCCAGGGGCCGATCGCCAGCCGTCCCGACTCCACGAGCGCGCGGATCCGGCTTTCCGCCTCCGGCCGGATCTCGAGATAGTCGTCGACCGTCGCCAGCTGGCCGTCGAGCGTGAAGCGCAAGCGCTCGTCGCGCTCCAGCTCGTCGAGCACCTCGTCGACGACGTCGACGAGGGACATGCGGAACGACTGGAATGGCCGGTACCACTCCCGGTCCCAGTGCGTATGCGGGACGAGGAAGACCGCTATGACTTCACGGAGCCCGCGAGCAGGCCCTGCACGAAGTAGCGCTGCAGCGCGAAGAACACGATCAGCGGCACGATCATGAGCAGGAAAGCGGCGGCCGCGAGCAGGTTGTACTCCTGCCCGTACGTGGAAATCAGGTACGGAATCCGAACCGTCATCGGCTGCTTCGACGGGTCGCTGACGAAGATCAGCGCCATCAGCAGGTCGTTCCAGACCCACAGGAACTGGAAGATGCCGAACGAGGCGAGCGCCGGAACGGAGAGCGGCACGACGATCCGGCGGAAGATCGACAAGTTCGACGCGCCGTCCATCCGGGCTGCCTCGATCAGGTCTTTCGGAAGCGTTATGAAGAAGTTCCGCAGCAGGAAGACCGCAAGCGGCAATCCGAAGGCCGTGTGCGCGAGCCAGATGCCCCAGTAGCCGTTGTTCAGGTGACCGTGCTCGGCGAAGAGCTTGAGCAGCGGCACGAGCGAGGTCTGGATCGGGACGATCATCAGCGCGACGATGAGCAGGAAGAGCGTGTCGCGAAACGGAAACGGGATCCACGCGAAGCCGAACGCGGCGAGTGCGCCGAGCGTAAGCGGCAGGAGCGTTGCCGGCACGGTGATGATCAGGCTGTTCACCCACGCGTGTCCCATGCCGGTGGCGTGGATGACCGAGCCGTAGTTGTGCAGCGTCCAGTCCCACTGCGTGAATGCATGCCACCAGCCGCTGTTGGCGATGTTCTCCGGCTTGCGAAATGACGTGAGCGCGAGGCCGACCGTCGGCACGAGCCAGATCACTGCGATTGCGATCAGACCGATGTGGATCGGCGTCCGTGTCACCCAGCGCACGAGGCGCTCGCTACGCGTGCCTGTCCGGAGCCGTACGGCCTGGTCGACGGTCGCCATCAGGCGACGACTCGTTCGCTGCGGAAACGGCGCACGTTGAGAACCATCACGGGCGCGATCAGCACGAGCATGATCACGGCGACTGCGGCACCGTAGCCCGGCCGCCCGTTGTGGAAAGTCTCCTCGTACATCGTGAAGGCGATTACCCGGCTCGACGTCCCCGGGCCGCCGCCCGTCATCACGTAGATGATGTCGAACACCTTGATGACGTTGATGAAGAGCCAGATCGTCACGACCGAGATTGGCAGGCTCAGCAGTGGAAACATGATTCGTCGGAAGATCTGCCACTCGTTCGCGCCGTCGACGCGCGCGGCCTCGAGCACGTCCGCAGGTAGACCTTTGATCGCCGCGGACAGCACGACCATCACGAAGCCGACTGACGCCCAGATGTACGCGAAAATCAAGGCGTAGTTGACGAGGGACGGGTTGCCGAGCCACGACTGCGTGTGCAAGCCGCCGCCGCGTAGCAATGCGTTGAGCACGCCGACGTCCGCATCCGGGCTGTAGACGAGCAGCCAGATGATCCCGACCGCGACGGCCGCGATCGCCATCGGCACGAAGATCGCCGTCTTCACGAAGCGCTCGTACCGCACCCGCACGGCCAGGACGGCGAGCCCGAGGCCGATGAGCAGCGAGAGCGAGATGTAGACGATCAGCCAGCGCAGGTTGTTGATCAGCGCGCCGCCGGGGGGGAACTTGCTGAGGTCGAGGAAGTCCTTGTCGTTCGTCAGCAGCTGCTTGAAGTTCTCGATACCGAGGTAGTGGAAGAAGCCGAAGTGGAAATCGCCTTCGTAGAAGGCAAGTCGGATCGTGTAGTAGGCCGGATAGATCAGGAAGATCGCGAGCACAACGAGCGCCGGCAGAACGAACAGGAACCCCTTCAGGCCCTCGACCCGCGACCGCAGCAACACCTGATGGCCCTTGGCGTCCGGGGCCGGTGCTGCGGGAGCCGGTAGCGGCTGGGTGCTCATCTCGTCGGGTGAAACGAGACGGCGGCGCCTTTACTCAGGCGCCGCCGTCTGCTCAGGGCCTAGAACTGACCTTTGATCTTCTTCTGGAAGTCCGACAGGATCGAGTTGATGTTGCTCGGATGCTGGATGACGTCCTGCAGTGCGAAGCCCCATGTGTCGCCGAAGGCGCCCGGCAGGAGATCGGAGCCGTCGAAGAGGAACGTCTTCGCCGTCGCGAGCTGGTGCGCTTCCGCCCGTGCGAGCACGTTCGGATAGGCCTTGCCCGAGACGCGCTTGTTCGGCGAGTTGACCGCGCCGGTCGACACCCAGATCGTGCCTGCCGCCTTCGTCGAGATGTATTTCAGGAACTGCCGCACCTCTGGCGTGTCTTTGAACGCCGCTGCGAAGTCGGCCGCGCCGACAATCGGGCGACCGCGGCTCGGCGTCACCGTGGGCCACGGGAAGGACGCGATCGTCTTGCCGGGCTTCAGGCTCGTGTTGACCTGCTGCAGCGCAATGCCGCCGACGAAGCCGCCCTCGAAGTAGAGCTGCGCCTTCGGCTTCGTCCCGAACACGTCGGTGATCCCGCCGACGAAGCTCTGGCCGAGCACACCCTGCACGCCGTTCAGCACGTACTTGTTGTTGATGATCTGCGTCATGGTCCGCGCCGCTTTCGCGACGGACGGATCGGTGAACGGCAGCTTGCCGGTGAAGAGGGCCTGGTACTTGGCCGGGCCCGCCGTCCTCGCGTAGATGTTCTCGAACCAGTCAGTCAGCGTCCACTGGCTCTGGCTCGGGCCGGCGCCGACCGACCACGGTACGAGCCCCTTCGCCTTGTACTTCTTCGTGATCGCCAGGAGCTGGGTCCAGGTCGCGGGGATCTTGAAGTGGTACTTCTTGAAGGACTGCGGCTTGTACCAGATGACGCTCTTCGAGTTCGCCTTCGCCGGGACGCCGTAGAGCTTCCCTCCGGAGCTGCCGAGGGAGAGCCATCCCGCCGAGTAGTTGGACTTCATGTACGCGTTCGTGAGGCCGAGGCCCGACAGCGGCTTCAACGCGCCCTGCTTCGCGAGCGTCCCGATGTAGCCCGGTCGCGGCAGGATGCCGATCTCCGGTGGGTTGCCGGCGGCGAGACGCGTCCGGATGTCCGGAATGAAGTCGCGGGCTGACGTGTACTGGACGTTGATGCCGGTCGCTTTGGTGAAGGCAGCCGTCACCTTCAGGAATGCGTCCTTCTCACTGCCACCCCACAGCGAGAGGACTTCGATCGAGTTCGCATTGCGCTTCGCCGGCTTCGCGCTGATCGCCGTCGCTGTAAGTCCGGCGGCGACGAGTGCGAGCACGACGGCCAACGCAATGAACGGTCTCCTTCGTTTCATGCCCTCCTCCTCCTGGCGGCCGCGAGGCACCGCCGTTGCACGAGCTCAAACTTCCCTGCTCAACCCCCGTATCGCCCTGATCGTACCTCTCAGAGCGAGGGTGTTTTCAAGCCTTTGCCGTCAGCGTGAGCTCCGTCTCGGGGTCGAAGACGTGGAGCTTCTCCGACGCGATCGCGAAGGTCACCTCGTCACCCGACTGCACCTTCTGGTCAGCGGGCACGAGGGCGACGATCTCGTGGCCCTCCGACTGCGCGTGGATGAGCTCCTCGTGGCCGAGATACTCGACGACGTCGATCTTCGCCGGGATCCGGACCGCGCCCGAGCCGGGCTGGCCGTCGATCTGAAGGTCTTCGGGGCGAAAGCCGATCAGAAGGTCGCGGCCGCGATTTTGCTGTGCGGCCTTCGCGGCACGGCCGGTGAGCTCGAGCTTCGTGCTGCCGAGCTGCAACCCGTCGTCATGCGCCTTTGCGGTGGCGAAGTTCATCGCCGGCGAGCCGATGAACGCCGCCACGAACACGTTGACCGGGTTGTCGTAGAGCTCCGGCGGGCTGCCGATCTGCTGGAGGACGCCGAGGTTCATCACGGCGATGCGGTCGCCCATCGTCATCGCCTCTACCTGGTCGTGCGTGACGTAGATGGTGGTGGTGCCGAGGCGGTCCTGCAGCCGCAGGATCTCCGCGCGCGTCTGCACGCGCAGCTTTGCGTCGAGGTTCGACAGCGGCTCGTCCATCAGGAAGGCCGCCGGCTCGCGCACGATTGCGCGACCGAGCGCCACCCGCTGGCGCTGCCCGCCCGAGAGGGCCTTCGGCTTCCGGTCGAGGAGATTCTCGAGGTTGAGGATCTTGGCGGCCTCGTTCACGCGCCGCTTGATCTCCTGCTTCGGGGTCTTCAGCAGCTTCAGCCCGAACGCGAGGTTGTCGTAGACCGTCATGTGCGGATAGAGCGCGTATGACTGAAAGACCATGGCGATGTCGCGGTCCTTCGACGGCACGCGGTTGACGACCCGCTCGCCGATCTTGAGCTGGCCGCCCGTAATCTCCTCGAGCCCCGCCAGACACCGCAGCGCGGTCGTCTTGCCGCAACCCGACGGCCCGACAAGGACGAGGAACTCGCCGTCCTTGATCAGGAGGTCGAGGTCGTCGACCGCGACGACGTCCTCGGCGTAGGCCTTCGTGACGTGGTCGAAGGTGACGCTTGCCATCGGGGCCGGAACTCTACTCTGCCAACGCTTCTGCGCAAAGCCGCTGGAAATGGGCGACGAGCTGCTCGCTCTCGCTCAGCAGCCGCCCTTCGGGTAGAACGCCCGTCCGGACGCCGCGCTGGACGCCCTCCACGAGCGCAGTGTCCTCGCGGCCGATCTGGTCGTCGAAGGCCATGAGCTCGTCGATCCAGGACTGGTCGACGCCGGGTGTGAAGAAGTAGTCCAGGAAGCGCGCCGTGCGCTCCGGGCCGAGCGGGAGGATCGCCCCGCACGAGAGATTCGGCTGTCCGGGGAAGACGTTGATCCCGAAGTTCGGCCAGAGGAAGTGGAACTGGCTGCGCCCGACCTCGCCGTGCGCCAGGAAGGAGTCCCCGTTCTCGCGCAGCGGCCCGAGCTGGCTGGACGTCAGGCCGTCCGCCTCGAGCCGGTACGAGTCGGGTGAGACGTCGACGGCGGCCGTGAAGCCGGGGTGCGCGACCGCGCAGTGGTAGCACTCGAGGAAGTTCTCGCAGGCGATCTTCCAGTTCGCGTCGAGCTCGAACTCCGTCCGGAAACGGAACTCGAGCGCGTCGACGTCGACGATCTCGGCAAGCCGCGCGGGGACGTCGCCGAGCGTCTCGGCCAGCGGCATCGCATGCGGGTCGGGGTTGACGAAGACGAACGGCCCCCAGGTGTCGACCGCGATCTCCTGGAGCCCGAGCTCGCCGAAGTCGAAGCCGGGCTCGCGGTCCGCGCGTGGCGCCGCTCGCAGCGCGCCGTCGAGCCCGTACGTCCACGCGTGGTACGGGCACTGCAGCGTCTCGCGTCTGCCGGCGCCGGCGGCGACGACGTGGCCGCGGTGCCGGCAGACGTTGAGGAACGCTCGGAGCCGGACGTCGCGCGCGCGTGTAACTACCACGGGAATCTGTCCGGCGGCCGAGGCGAAGTAGGAGCCGTCGCCCTCGAGCTGTCCGGTGTGACCGGCGTACTGCCAGGCCCGCGCGAAGATCTGCTGCCCCTCCCGCCGCAGCACCTCGGGATCGGCGTACCACGACCACGGCAGCGTGCGTTCCACGCCGCCAACTCTAGGGGTCTGACCCCCGAAGGGGTCTGACCCCGGCCTTTTCAGCCGCGAACGGTCGCGACGAGCGCGTCGACCACGGCTGGAGCGAAGTCCGTCCCGGAGCAACGTTCCAGCTCGGCGATCGCGTTCTCGACAGGGAGCGCCTTGCGGTACGCGCGATCGGTTGTCATCGCGCTGAACGCGTCGCAACAGCGGACGATGCGCGCGACCAGCGGAATCTCCTCGCCGCGCAGCCCGTCGGGATAGCCGGTGCCGTCCCAGTCTTCGTGGCAGGAGCGGACGATGCGCCCGACGCTGCCGAGCAAGCCGCCGACCTGCGAGAGCAGCCGCTCGCCCTCGACGGTGTGCGTCTTGATCAGCTCGAACTCCTCGTCGGTCAGCTTGCCGGGCTTGTTGATGATCTCGGACGGGATCTTGATCTTGCCGACGTCGTGCAGCAGCGCTGCGAACTCCGCGTCGCGACGTGCCCGGCCGTCGACGTTCAGCTTGTCGCACACGTCGAGCACGAGCGAGACCACGTCGCGGCTGTGCAGGCCGGTGTAGGCGTCGTCCGCTTCGACGACGTCGCCGAGCAGCAGAGCCGTGCCCCGGTATGCGTGCGAGAGCTCGAGCGCGTGGTCGATCCGCACCTGTCGCTCGCGCGCGAACACGAAGAGCAGGCCGATCAGCGGCAGCACGAAGGTGAGCGCGACCGGCTGGTCGACCGCCACGAGGGCGACAAGCAGCCCCACCGGCGCGAGCGCTACCTCGACGAGAAAAGCCCACGACATGTACCGGGCCATCACCGAGAAGGGCAGGCCGTTCACGAAGCGCTGATGCGGGGCCTGGATGGCGTAATCGACGGCGCACTGCGCCGCGAGGGCCGCGACGTAGACCGGCCAGTCCGACAGCGTCGGGTTCCGCTCGCCCGCGACGGCCAGCAGGACGACCGGTCCGATCGAGTACCAGGAGTTGAGCGGGACGATCAGGATCCGCTCGAGCGGTAGGCCGCGGCGGAGGAGGTCGGTCGACGACCCGACGAGCAGGCCGGCGCAGATCGCCGCCGGCACCCAGCCGAGCGGCAGTAGGAAGAGCATCGGGACGAAGATCAAGCCGGTCGGCAGGAACAGCCCGGTGCCGACCTCGAACCGCGCCTGCGAGGCGGCGGCGTAGGCGACGATCAGCGCGAGGACGGTGACCGCGCTCGGGGAGCGCGAGGAGTCGATGGCGAGCGGCAGCGCCGCGGCGAAAACCAGGAAGCCCGTCGCGAAGAAGAGGGCCGACCGGAGGTTGCGACCGTGCATCCCACCGGTTTCCTCCTCGCGGACGGCGCCGATGTGCTGGTCGACCTCAGGGTCGAACGTCGCGGCCGCAGTCGTCATGGAACAAGAATCGGCCTGGACGCGGGCCGAGATTCCCTCGCACGAGGGATCCAGATACCCCACCAGGGTGATGCAGCGGGACCCGCTCCGATGAGGATGGGAGGGCGGCTTTGAAACGGCTCTGGAGGAGGGCTCTGTGGCACGACGTTCTGCGGTTTGTCTCGTCTTGGTGGCGGTGCTCGTCGCGCTTTGCGCGCCGGCGGCGATGGCTGGTGGTTCCCTGCTCGGCTTGAACAACAACTGCGGCTCCACGTCGCAGCCTTTCGCGCAGTTCGGCGACTACCGGAGCTACACGTTCGGCGCGAACGGCGGCCTGGAGAATGGCTCGACCGGCTGGTCGCTCGGCGGCAGCCAGGTCGTGAAGGGCAACGAGTCCTTCTATGTTCACTCGGGCTCCGACCGGTACTCGCTCTCGCTGTCGCCCGGTGACTCGGCGCTCTCGCCGAACCTCTGCATGGGCACGACGTCCACGGTGACCCGCTTCTTCGTGCGCAGCGACGACGGCGGCCGCGTGCGTGTCCAGGTCGTCCTGAGGAACCTGCTCGGCCAGGTGCTCGGCGTCCTTCAGGTCTCAGACGTGTCGGCGGGCTCGAGCTGGAGTCCCGGTCCGGGGGTACTGAACCTCGACTCGCTGCTCGGCCTCATCGGCGTCTCTTCAATCCAGCTGAGGTTCACGGAGCTGAGCGGCAACGTCCAGGTCGACGACATCTACGTCGATCCCTGGGCATCGCGGAACTAAGGGTCTGACCTGCGGGCCAGACCCTGAGGCCGCAGCGTGAGCCGACGCGAAGCGAGGGTTACGAAGACCAGAGAGGGGTCTGGCCCCGAAGGGGTCTGACCCAGCCCTTTGAACCCGGTTCGACGGAGTCAGCGCCCGTTCGCGTCGCATCAGTTCCGCCTCCACGTAAGCCCCGCTCCGCGAGGGCTTAGGCTCCGGCGTTCGCAGCGGGACGTGGCTCCAAAGGCTGGGGTCAGACCCTTGCCTTTTGGGGCGGGCCCCGAAGTGCTGGGGTCAGATCCCGGCCTTTTCAGCCGGTTAGTCCGTGAGCGGCTGTTCTCTTCGTGCGGCGTCAGGAGCGGGACCTGGCTCCAAAGGCAAGGGTCTGACCCACGCCCTTTGAGGCACGCCCCGAACTGCTGGGTCAGACCCCGGCGCTTTCAGCCGGTAGACCGAGTCAGCGTGTGCGCGTGACCTTCGTCAGCCCGATTGGGCTGTCGATGTCCGCGCCGCGTAGCTTGGCGAGCTGCACCGCGGCGACCTGACCCGGGACGACGGTCAGGAGCGGGCTCAGCCACTCGGGCAGGTCGGGCACGAGCGGGAAAGCAGTCTGCGCGGACGCGAGGAACTCCTTGTCGTCGCTGATCGCGATCAGCTCGGCGCCGCGCTCTCGGATCTTCTCGAGCGCGTCGCGCATGCTGTCGAGCGTGCGTCCGCTTGGCGCGATCACGATCGCCGGCCGGCCGCGCTTTACGGCGGCGATCGGGCCGTGCAGCAGGTCTGCCGACGAGAACGCCTCGAACGGCGCGCCCGACAGCTCGCGGATCTTCAGCGCGATCTCGTACGCGGTCCCGTAGTTCACGCCGCGCGTGACGACGCTGCCGCTCTCGACGTCGGTGTAACGGTCGAACCGGCCTGCGACGCCGAGCGTGCTCTCGATCTGCTTCTCGACCGCGAACGGGGCGGCGCGGAGGGCCTGCAGCCGCTCCTTGTCGCCGAGCGCGACCGTGGAGAGCAGCGCGACCGCCGCGATGGAGTTGAGGTACGTCTTCGTCGCGGCGACGGCGCGCTCTTCGCCCGCGTGCAGCGGCAGCACCCAGTCGGCCGTCTCGGCCAGTGGTGACCTCGAGTTGTTCGTGATCGCGAGCGTCGGCCGGCCTTGCCGCTTCGCCTCGTCGAGCACGGCGACGACGTCGGGCGACGCACCGGACTGCGAGATGCCGATCACGGCGGCGGGCCCGAGCTTCGGCGGCGCCTCGTACACGGTGTAGAGCGACGGCGTCGCGAAGGCGACGGTCAGCCGGTTGGCCGTGCCGAAGAGGTACTGGAGGTAGCGGGCGACGTTGCTCGAGCTGCCGCGCGACACGATCAGGAGATAGCTGACGTCGTCGCGGACGAGCCCGCGCACGATCTCCGTCGCCTGTGCGGTCTCGGCGGCGAGGAAGCGCTCGAGCGCGGCCGGCTGCTCGCGCAGCTCGGCCTCAACCCACGACATCTGCCACTGCCTCCCGGATTACGCCCCGCGCCGCGCTCAGGCGCGAGCGCGCCGTGTCGGCGTCGACGCCTGCCAGCAGCGACACGATCGCCACTTTCGCGTTGCCGTCGGCCTCCGCCATCGCCGCGCTCACCGCGTCGTCGGGCGCCGCAGTCGCCAGGGCGACGGCCGTGCGCGCACGCGAGCGCAGCTTCTCGTTCGTCGGCGTGACGTCGACCATCAGGTTCCCGAACGTCTTGCCGAGCTTCACCATCGTCACGGTCGAGATCGTGTTCAGCACCAGCTTCTGCGCGGTGCCTGCCTTCATGCGCGTCGAGCCCGAGATGAACTCCAGGCCGACGTCGGCCTCGATCGCGAGATCGGCGGCGCGTGCAAGCTCGGATCCGGGCGCGCAGGCGAGCCCGATCGTGAGCGCACCTACGGCCCTCGCTCGGCCGAGCGCACCCAGCGTGTACGGCGTGCGCCCACTCGCGCTGACGCCGAGCACCACGTCCCGCTCGCCGACGTCGAGTTGCGCCAGCTCCGCGTCGTCCTCCTCGGCCTCCGCCTCGGTGTGCACGGCCGTGATCAGGTCGGTCGAGAACGTCGGCCCGCACTCGGCGGCGTCGGACGCCGCGATGCGCCCTGACGTGCCCGCCCCGACGTATACCAGCCGCCCGCCGCCTTCCAGGCGGGCAACGATCGCGTCGACCGCCGCGGCGATCTGGTCGGCCGCGCGCGCGACCGCGTCGGGAACCGTCGCGTCGCCGACGTTGATCGAGCGAACGAGGTCGCGCGTCGGCCGCAGCTCGAGCTCGGGACGCCGGGTGAGCGCACGCGTGACCGCCTCCCACACCAGCGGCGCATCGGGCGTGGCGAGGTGCGTCATGTGGCCGCACGCCTCGTAGCCCCACGTCCACACGTCGTCGATGCCCGCGGCGCGCGTGGCGACGATCGCGGCCTCGAGGTCGGGAATGTCCTCGCCGGTCAGGCCGAAGCTCGGTACCCACAGCTGCGGCCGGACGCCGTGACGCACGGCCGTTTCGGAGAGCAGCTTCGCGAAACGGCCGACGAACGCGCCGGGCTCCTCGTCGAAGTTCTTCCAGTACGGATCGGTCGCGAAGACGTCGAGCCCCGGCAGCGCCGCGACGCCGTCCCAGTCCTTGATCCCGTGCGAGCCCTCGGTCAGCGGCAGCACGCAGATCGTGTTCTTGCCTCCGCGTGCAGCGACATGCGCCGTCATCTCACGGAGGAAGTCGACGAGCGACGCTTCGCGGAACTCCTGCGTCACCTCGCCGCCGGCGAGCTCGCGGCAGACGTCGCAGCGGCAGGCCCAGCGTTCCTTGTCGTCGATGCCGACGTGCTCCGGGACCGTCCAGTGCGGCTCATCCCAGAAGACGTAGTCCGTCCCGCACTCGACCGCCGCGTCCGCCCACTCCTTGCAGAAGGCACGGTATGCGGGCTGGTTGAAGCAGCCCGTCGCGACGCGCCGGCCGTCGTCGAGGACCTGGCAGGCCTCCGGGTGCATCGTCACCCAGCGGCTCTCCGCCTCGCCGCCGAACGTCCGGCCGACGCCCCACGGGCACATCTGAACTTCGAGTCCGACGTCATGCGAGGCCGAGACGATGTCGCCCATCGTGCCGCGGTAATAGACGAGGTCGTTCTCGGAGAACGTGTGCAAGACGGACGTGAATCCGCGTGCGGCGATGTCTTCGAGGTCCCGGCGAACGTGACGGAGAATGCGGACGCCGAAGTACGAGACGCCGGCGCGGCTCATTCCGCGGCGACGAGGGCGGCTTGCGCGGACGCGGGGCGGTCGCGGCGCTGCGAGAGCTCAGCGACGAGCCGGTACCGATCGCCCCGGTAGAGCGAACGCACGAATTCGACCGTCTCACCGTCGTCCGTGCGGCTCGTGCGCTCGAACAAGAAAGCGGGCGAGTGCAGGGGCACGCCGAGCAGCTCGGATTCCTCTTCGTTCGTCACCGTGGGCTCGATCGACTGCGTCCCGTGCGAGATGACGACACCGTAGTCGCGCTCGAGCAGGTCGTAGAACGACGAGTTCTCGAGCCGGTCGCGCGTCAGTCCGGGGACGAGCGCGGCCGGCACGTGCAGCGTCTCGAGCGCCATCGGCTCGCCGTCGGCGAGCCGGAGACGACGGATCAACATCACGCGTGAATCCGGGGAGACGCTGAGCGAGCGCCCGACCGCGGCGCCGGCGTGGATCTCGCGCAGCTCGATCGTCCGGCTGCCGGCGACCATGCCGCGCCGGCGCATGTCCTCGCTGAAGGACGTCAGCGTCAGCTGCTGCGCGATCTTTGGCTCGCTCACAAAGGTGCCGGAGCCGTGGCGCCGCTCGAGGTAGCCGTCGCGGACGAGGTCGTCCAGGGCCGCCCGGACCGTCAGGCGGGAGATGCCGAGCTCGCTGCTGAGGCGGCGTTCGGAGGGAATCGCCTCGCCCACCTGGAGCTGGTCGATCAGCTCGAGCACCCGCTGCCTGGTCAGTACCTGTTTTCGCATCCCTGCCCTATGGAAGCACAGGCTCCGGCCCATGGTCAAGACCACTTCGCCGCAAGCAGCGCAGTTTTCACCCTCTTGACACGATGATTGGTCTATGCCAATCTCTCGCGGGTGGTTGGTGGTCTTAACCAATCCGGGGGCCGTTCTGGCTTCCGGGAGCTCCAGGAGGCGACATGAAAGTTCGGTATCTGGCGGTGGGGTTGCTCATCGCCATGCTCGCCGTTGCGGCTTCGACCGCGAGCGGCGGCACGTCGCGGACTCACGCCACGAAGATCGTGGTGTGGCTCATGAACGACGCGCAGAGTGGTTGGCCGGATGCTGTTGCTCTTGCCAACAGGAACTTCAAGGCACAGCACCCTGACGTCGAGGTCGACGTCCAGTACCAGACGTGGGGCGCACATCTGACGAAGCTCGATGCCGGCCTCGCCGGCGGCGACGCACCAGACGTCATCGAGCTCGGGAACAGCGAGATGGCGAAGTACATGGCGGCCGGTGCGTTCAAGAGGCTCACGCAGTCGGCGTTCCCCAACAACAAGAGCTGGTTGACGGGTCTCAAGGCTTCGTCGACGTACAACGGCAAGCTCTTCGGCGTTCCCTATTACGCCGGTTGCCGTGCCGTCATCTACCGCACGGATCAGTACAGGCAGGCGGGAATCAAGAGCGCGCCGAAGAGCCTGGCGCAATGGTTCGCGGACAACAAGAAGCTGATGAAGAAGTTCGGGAACAACAGCAACTACTCCGCTGTCTACTTCCCGGGCAAGTACTGGTACGCCGCGATGTCGTTCGTCTACGACTACGGCGGGTCGATCGCCGTCCAGAAGGGCGGTAAGTGGAAGGGCTCCCTGAACACACCGCGGGCACTCGCCGGGCTCAACCAGGTGAAGAAGGCGTTCGCGCTCAGCCGCGCGAGCAAGACGGGCGACGAGGCGAACCCGCAGCAGTCGCTCGTGTTCTCCAAGGGACAGGTCGGCTCGTTCTGGGGGAACGGCTGGGAGTGGCCGTACGCTCTCGACCCGAAGGTCGGGAATCCGTCTATCGCGAACGACATGGGCGCATACCCAATGCCCAGCCACGTCAAGGGCCGGATCATGCCGACGTTCATCGGCGGCTCCGATCTCGCCATCCCGGTGACGACGAAGAACCAGAGCCTTGCAGTCGACTGGATCAAGGCGTTCACCAGCACCGCGGCACAGACGGAGATCGTCAAGGCCGGCAACATCGCGAACACGACGAAGCTCCTCTCCGCCAGCAAATCGAATCCGAAGCTCGCACCGTTCGCACGTGCTGCTTCATCGGGTTGGTTCGTGCCTAACAGCCCGAACTGGGTGAACGTGGAGAATGCGAACGTGCTGCAGAACATGCTCGTCAAGATCGCAACCGGTCGCGCGTCCGTGCGGGCCGCGGCCGCGAGCGCCAGTAGTCAGATCACGAGGATCCTGAACACCGGCGCGTGAGTCGCCTCGCGCCCGAAGGAGCTGCTGTGGCGTCCGTCGCCGAGAGCGGGTACATTCCCGCCTCTCGGCGGCGGCGCTTCAGCCGGCGCCGTGTCGGGCAAGCGGTGGCTCCCTATGTGCTGCTGACGCCGGCAGCGGCCGTGATCGGGCTGGTGCTGGCGTATCCGCTGTACCTGCTGGTCAAGATGTCGTTCCAGAAGTACGGCCTCTTCGAGCTGATCCGGCACCAGGGCAAGTGGATCGGCACCGCAAACTACGCATCGATCTTCCATGACGCGGAGTTCTGGCACGTCGTGCTGCGCACGCTCCTCTTCACGGCGGTGTGCGTTTCGCTGACGATGATCCTCGGAACCGCGATCGCGTTGCTCCTGCTGCAGGTCAGCCGCTGGGTGCGGATTGCGCTCACGACCGGGCTCGTGCTCGTCTGGGCGGTACCGGTCATCGTCGCGGTCGACATCTGGCGGTGGATGGTCGACTACCAGTTCGGCGTCGCGAACTGGATCCTGACGGAGCTGCACCTCGGGAACTTCGCGCGGCACGACTGGTTCGCGAATCCGTGGACCGGTTTCGGCGTCTTCACGCTGCTGATCGTCTGGGGTGCGATCCCGTTCGTCGCGATCACGGTCTACGCGGCGCTCGCGCAGGTTCCGCACGAGCTGCTCGAGGCGGCGGCGATCGACGGCGCCAAGCCGTGGGCGATCTTCCGCGAGGTGACGCTGCCGCTGCTGAAGCCGATCTTCGTGATCCTCATAAGCCTGTCGATCATCTGGGACTTCCAGGTCTTCCAGCAGATCTGGGTGATGCTCGACGGGAGACCTTCGAGCGACTACTACACGATGGCGATCTACGCGTTCCACCAGTCGTTCCAGATCAGTGAGTACGGCCTCGGCGCGGCGATCGCGGTCGTGATGGTCCTGTTCATGTTCGCCGCGACGCTGCTCTACCTGCGTCAGATGCTGCGGACCGGAGAGGTGAATTGAGCTCCGTCACGCAGATCGCGCCGACGCCCGTCGCACCGGTCGTGACGCGGCCGCGCTCGCGCAAGCGCCTGCGCAAGGCCGGCTGGAACGTGCTCGGCCTGCTCGTGCTGGCCGTGATGGTGTTCCCCGTGTACTGGATGGTCTCGACGGCGTTCAAGCCCGGCCACGACATCCTCAGCTACACGCCGCAGTTCATCCCGACACATCCGGTGCTGTCGAACTTCACCGACGCGATCCACCAGCAGTTCTTCTGGAACGCGGTGAAGAACAGCCTGATCGTCACCAGCGTCGTCGTCGTGCTCTCGCTCGTGCTCGCATTCCTCGCCGCGCTCGCGTTGGCGAAATTCAGCTTCTACGGGCGTAAGCCGTTCATCGTCGTGATCCTCGGCGTGCAGATGGTGCCGCTCGCGGCGCTGATCATCCCGTTGTACATCCTGATGTCCCGCGTCCATCAGGTCGACAAGCTGTCGGGAGTCATTGTCATGTACCTAACGTTCGTGCTCCCGTTCGCGGTCTGGACGCTGCGTGGGTTCCTGCTCGGCGTGCCGAAGGAACTGGAGGAATCGGCAATGGTCGACGGCGCGACGCGCTTCGGGGCATTCGTACGGATCCTGCTGCCGTTGTTGGGGCCGGGCCTCGTCGCGACGTCGATCTTCGCGTTCATCCAGGCCTGGAACGAGTTCATCATCGCCTACGTCTTCCTGCACACACCCGAGAAGCAGACGCTGATGGTGTGGCTCGCCTCGTTCACGACGCTGCGCGGCACCGATTGGGGACCGCTCATGGCAGGCGCGACGCTCTGCTCGCTGCCGGTGATCATCTTCTTCGTCCTCGTGCAGCGGAAGATCGCGTTCGGGCTGACCGCGGGGGCCGTCAAAGGCTGATGGCCGAGCTCGAGTTCATCCACGTCGGCAAGACGTACGGCGGCGAGGCGCCTGCCGTCCGCGATCTCAACCTGAAGATCGACGAGGGCGAGTTCGTCGTGCTGGTCGGCCCGTCGGGGTGCGGCAAGACGACCGCGCTGCGCATGGTCGCCGGTCTCGAGGAGATCACGGAGGGCGAGATCCGCATCGGCGACCGCGTCGTGAACGACCTCGCGCCGCGCGAGCGTGACATCGCGATGGTCTTCCAGAACTACGCGCTCTACCCGCATAAGACGATCTACGAGAACCTCGCCTTCGGCCTGCGCATGCGCAAGGTGCCGAAGGACGAGCAGCGCAGGCGCGTCGAGGAGATCGCGCAGAAGCTCGGGCTCGCCGACATGCTCAACCGCAGGCCGGCGCAACTCTCCGGCGGACAGCGGCAGCGCGTCGCGATGGGGCGCGCGATCGTCCGCGAGCCGGAGGCGTTCCTGATGGACGAGCCGCTCTCCAACCTCGACGCGAAGTTGCGCGTGCAGATGCGGGCGGAGATCGCGCGCATCCAGCAGGCCCTGGAGGTGACGACGCTGTACGTCACGCACGACCAGGTCGAGGCGATGACCATGGGCGACCGCGTGGCGGTCATGCGCGACGGCGTCCTCCAGCAGGTCGACACGCCGCAGCGCCTGTACGACGCGCCGGCCAACCTCTTCGTCGCCAGCTTCGTCGGCTCGCCGCCCATGAACCTGTTCGAGGCGACGGTCGAGGCGGACGGTACGCAGCTTGTCTTCGGCGAGACGCGCCTCGAGCTCGGCGGCCGCCTCCTGCGGGACTACAGCGGACGACGCCTCGTCGTCGGCATTCGACCCGAAGAAGTGCGCGAAGCCTCCGGCTGGGACGGCGCACGCGTGCGCGGCCGAGTCCTGCTCGTCGAAGCGCTCGGCGCAGAACAGCTCATCCACATCGAGATCGCCGCAAGCCCGCTCGAGCGGGCAGATCTCGTCGACGCCGCGGCCCAGCCCCCAGGGCCTACCCTCGGCGTCGAGGAGCTCGAGCGGTCGGTGACGCTCCTCGGCCGCTTCGACCGGCACCTCCTCCTCACGCCGGGCGAAGCGGTTGAGGTGGCGATCGATCCCAGTCTGCTGCACTTCTTCGATCTCGAGACGGGCTTGGCGCTGCCGACGACGGACGTTCCGGCGGTGGCCGGAGTGGCGGGGTAGCGATGCGACTCGGCGTCGGGGCAGCGCTGGTCGACGGCACGCTGGTGCCCGGCGACGTCGAGGTCGCGGACGGCAAGATCGCGGCCGTCGGGCTCGAGTCGGCGAACGGAGCCGGGATTGCTTCGCCGGGGTTCGTCGACCTGCAGGTGAACGGGTTCGCGGGCGTGGACTTCTTCGGCGCAGATACCGACGGCTACGGGCGCGCGGGGAAGGGGCTGCTCGAGTGTGGCGTGACGTCGTACCAGCCGACGTTCATCACTTCACCGGAGGAGCAGCTCGTGGCCGCACTCGCGGAGGTGCCGGTGAACGGCGCCGCGCCACGCGTGCTGGGCGCGCACCTGGAAGGTCCGTTCATCTCGCCGGAGCGGTTGGGAACGCATCCCGCCGACGCGCGGCGCGACCCAGACCGCGCGCTACTCGAGCGCTTGCTCGCGGCCGGCCCGGTGAGCCACGTCACCCTGGCGCCGGAGCTGCCGGGTGCGCTCGAGCTGGTGGAGCTGCTGCGCGAGCGCGGCGTGACGGTGTCGTGCGGACATTCCGACGCAACTGCGGCCGAGGCGCGCGAGGCGTTCGCCCGCGGCGTCAAGACCGTGACCCACATCTTCAACGCGATGAGGCCGTTCGCCGCACGCGAGCCGGGGTTGGCGGGCGCAGCCCTGGTGACGAGCGACGTGGTCGTGCAGTTGATCCTCGACGGCGTGCACCTCGCCGAGGACACTGCTCGGTTGGTCTGGCAGGTCGCCGGCGGGCGTGTCGCCCTGGTGACCGATGCGATTGCCGCGGCACACGTCGGGGATGGCGCGTACACGATCGCCGGCGTCGAGTTCGAGGTCGAAGACGGTGTCGCGCGGAACGCGGACCGCGTGCTCGCCGGGAGCACGGTGTGCATGATCGACGCGGTGCGCAATCTGGTGGCCCTGGGCGCGTCCGTCGAGGCGGCGCTGTCGGCGGCGTCGGCGCTGCCGGCTCAGATCGCCGGGCGGCCCGACCTCGGAACGCTCGCCCCAGGCTCGGTGGCGGACGTCGTCATGCTCGACGACTCGCTCGAGATCCGGCGGGTGCTCGTTCGCGGCGAAGACGCGCTCGACTGAAACGACGTCGTCAGCCGCAACCGTCAGCGGCTGTGCGAGCTCGCGAAGAAGCGCGACAGGGCGGTCCAGGATGGGCAAGGCCGAGCTCGTCAAGGCGCTCCGCCGGAGCGGCTGAATAGCCCGCTCGCGAGCGGTTCGAGCTCGCGCAGCCGTGCGAGCAAGGCCTCCGCACGCGCCCGGTCGCCTTCGAGGTGAGTGAGCAGGTTCGCGCCGAGGTAGAACGTGACGATTCCGTACGCGAGATCCCGGGTCGGAAACATTTGCGTGAGCGGTGACTTCCCGAGGACGCGCTCGAGGGTCTGCTCGCAGAGCTCGAGCCAGGGCTCCATGCGCTCGAGCGTCTCGGGTGCGAGCTCCGGGCGCGCGATGCTGCCGGCGATCATCTGCGACACGACAGTGACGTGGCCGGAGTCGCGGTCCTCCTCGAACAAGTGCGCGGCTGTGGCGAAGAGCTCGTCGACCGTCTGCGCACCGGCGAGCGCCGTTCTGTACGCCGCCAGGCGCTGTTCGTTCGTCCAGTCCAGCGCGGCCAGCAGCAGCGTGTCCATGCTGCCGAAGTAGTAGAAGACCAGCGCTTGGTTGAACCCGCCGCGCTCGGCGACCGCCCGTGACGTCGCGGCCGCGAACCCCCTGTCCCTGAGCGTGTCGAAGGCTGCCTGGAGGATCTGCTGCCTGGTGCTGTCAGGCGCTTGCATCTGTCTTAATCATATGCTTTAATCAACTGATTAACACCTTTCTCTCACAGCGCTGGGACGACCTCCTCTTCGCCCACTGGCCGGTCGATCCGGATGAGCTCCGCGCGTTCCTGCCGGCCGGAGTCCAGCCCGACGTTCGCGAGGACCGTGCGTGGGTCGGCGTCGTGGCATTCCGGATGACTGACACCCGGGCCGGCGGCCTCTTTCCGCCGCGCGGCCTCGGTTCGATTCCAGAGCTGAACCTCCGCACGTATGTCCGCGTCGGCGCCCGCCGCGGCGTTTGGTTCATCACGCTCGACACGTCGAGCCCGTTGTTCGTCGGCGTCGGGCGCACGCTCTACGGGCTCGCCTATCGCCGCGCCGACATGATCGTCGCGCGGCACGGCTCGCGCATCTACTACGCGAGCGTCCACGCAGACCGGGCGTTCGTCGCGAGCTACGAGCCCGTCGGCCCGGCCGCGGCGCCGGAGCGTGGGTCGCTCGAGGAATGGCTCGTCGAGCGTTACCGCCTCTTTGCGCTCCGCGCCGGTGACCTCGTCGGCGCCGAAGTCGCGCATTCGCCGTGGCTGCTGCAGACGGCCGACGCCTCGATCGAGCTCAACACCCTCGCGCCGGCGGGGCTGACGCTCGCCGGCCTGCCGCTCCTGCATTTCTCGCGGGGCGTCGACGCGGTGATCGGCGCACCGTGCCGAGTCGGTGCGCTGACTCATCATGCTCGCCATGGCCGTCCAGTTCCTGAAGCAGACCGACCTGCCGGCCTCGAACTTCTCGCGGGAGCTCGTCGGGGCTGACTTCGGCGGCATTCCCGCCTGCGGAGTGGCACCGGTAGACGTCTGGCTATTCGGTGTCTACTCTGCCCGGACAGTCCAAGGGGAGGGAATCTTGAAGAGGCACATCTTTGCGGCATCTGCCGCGATCTTTGCGACGCTCCTCGTGGTCGGAGGGGCTCTCGCGATCACCAACGGCCAGCCCGACGGCAACCGTCATCCGGAGGTCGGCGCGCTGCTCGCCCAGCAAGCCTTCTCCGACGGAACATGGGAGGAATGCACGGGGACGCTGATCGCCCCGCGCGTCTTCCTGACCGCCGAGCACTGCGACGAAGGCGTCAGCCGCGTCGAGGTGACGTTCGCGTCGACGTTCGACCGCGCGACGAGCACGACCTACTCGGGGACGTGGCACGGCGATCCTGCATACAACAAGTCGCAGAGCGACCCGCACGACATCGCCGTCGTCGTCCTCGACAAGGCAGTCCGCGGCATTACGCCGGCGCAGTTGCCGGCGGCTAACTCTCTGAGCAATCTGTCCGGCGAGCAGCAGTTCACCTCCGTCGGCTACGGCGCACAGGCCGTGACGAACGGCCCCGGCGGTAAGACGTTCCATTACGCAGATGTCCGCTATGTCGCAGTCGGCACGCTCAACTCCGCGCCGGGCAACGACTCCTGGCTGCGCATCTCGCAGAACGTCTCGACCGGTAACGGCGGTACCTGTTACGGCGACTCGGGCGGACCGAACTTCCTCGGCGCCGGCTCGACCGAGACGCGCATCGTGGCGGCAACGACGATCACCGGCGACACGCCGTGCCGCTCGACGAACGTCGACTATCGCCTCGACAGCGCCTCGGCGCGCGCCTTTCTGTCCCAGTACGTGACGCTGCCCTGAGCTCTGCGTCGGAGGAGCCCTGCCCGCAGCGGGGCTCCTCCGTCTCTCGTCAGAGCAAGAGCCGGTAGCGGCGCTCGACTGGAGGGACGCGTGCACCGAGCCGAATCCCGACGACAGCTGTCACGACACCGCGTGCGCGGCCCGCGTACGGCAGCACGACCACTGCACGCGCGCCGGGATAGAGCTCGCGAGATCGTCCGAGCCGCAGCCGCGAGATAACGCGGTCGTGGTCGACGAGCGTCACGGTGAGTCGACCCCGCAGTTGCTCGGTGACATTTCCACGGTTCGCGACCGCGACGAGCAGCGCGTGCTTGCCGTTGAAGCGCCGTGCCCGTAGCCCAGCCACGGCGATCTTGCGTACGAGTCGACCCGGCGCGCGGATACGGACGCGGACGCCCACACGTAGGCGTACAGCTATGCCGTTTGGTTCCGAGGGTCGTCCCGTGACCAGTACGAGCAGGTGGTGATCACCTGGGCTCGCACCGGCACCGGCGCGGACCGTCAGCAGGGCGCGCGCCCCGCTGCGGAGCACGAGCCGGCGCGGAGCGATGCTGAGCCAGCCCTTCGACGGGATGCTGCGGCCGAGCGACCTCCAGGCGACGTCGACGGCCATCCGTTCCGAGCCGAGGTTGCTCAGCTGGAGCGTCCGCGAGCTCGGCGCGAGGAGGACGGCCCGTGCGGGCGATACGGTGAGCGCCACAGAACCGGCGCTCACCGTGTCGGCGGAGACGGGGGTCGTCGCCGCAATGGCGACCGCGGCGGCAAACGCGAGACTCACCGTGCGATGGCGGTGAAGGTCACGGTCGCGCTGTAGCGGCCGGTCGGGACAAGGGGCAGGGGGGACGAAAAGCCGAGCCGCGCCGGCCAGACGTCGCCGCTGCCCGCGGTCGGCGAGTCCTTCGTACCGATCGTCAGGGCCGCTGCGGGCTGCACCGGGATCGGAATGAGTGCGCCGCCGGCAAGAGGGGGTGCAAGGCTGCCACCGGCCGGTGCTGTCGCGCCAATCGCCAGCGGCAGATCATGCGGGGCGAATGCCGTGCGCGCGACGGCAAGCGAGTAACCGGTTGCGTTGTTGCTCGAGACGGTCACGTTTTCCGCCATCGGCGCCGGCGTTGCACCGGCGGCAGCCGTCCCGAAGCTGAGCGAAGTGCGATCCAGCGAGAGCGAGAGGATGGACGCGACATCGAGGTCGACGTGCACCGCGGCTCCGGGCCCGGGCGTCGGCGTCCCCGCGCAGACGTGTGCAGTCGAGGCGGCATTCCGCGGGTCGGGAGTCGCGGCAGTGAAGTCCGCTGCGTTATCGCCAGTGTCGCCGCAGCCTTCGCTCGCGCGGCGCGCAGCCAGGATGTTGGTCGGAGCCGGTGCCGAGCCGGTGCCCTCGAAATCGCTGGCGCTGCCATAGCCGACGAGGTCTTCGACGGATGGGTCTGCGGAACAGGTGCCGGCCGACGCGCCGCACGTGAGCGCAGTGGCGCCGCGGACGAGCGCGATCTTCCCACTCGTCGCGGCGAGATTGCTCGTTCCCGCCGCGTCGGGAGCCGGCAGCGGCGCGCCGACCGCCGCACTCGATGCAAGCTGGATCAGGTAGTAGCGCCCGGCCGGCATTGTTCCCGTCAGCGGCGTTGTCTGCCACGACGTTCCGGCCGCGGTCGCGTACTGCACCGTCCACCCCGAGATGTCGACGGCGCTTGCGCCGGCATTGAAGAGCTCTACGAAGTCGTTCTGGAAGGTCGCGCCGCTGTTACCGCCGCCGCCGTAGACCTGGCTCACGACGACGCCCGACGCGCTCGCACCGGCCGGGCTCGGCAGGAGGAGTAACGCGGACAGAACGGCGAGCAGGAAGATGCGATGCATGTGCGCTCCGATCGGTCGAAAGAACGGTCGTCGCTCTGAATAGACGAGCGCGCTGCGCGCCGAAAGTGTCCGTTTGTGTTTCGGCACGCTTTCGTCAACGATCGGTCACCGCGCGAGCCGATCCTGTCGCGTGCGTCAGTACGTGCTGTCGATGAGCCCGGCTACCCTTCGTCCATCTCGATCCGCCGCGTCCCGTCATGGCAAACGGCGTGGTGGGTGTAGTCGAACGGCCGGTCATACCGCCCGTCCCAGAAGGCGAGGCAGGTGAAGCCGGACGCAACGCAACGATTTTTCGAGCCGCATCGCTGCGAGAAGACACCGGCCTCGACTTTGCGGGCCGTCGCGCATGGGACGTCCCCTGTCGCAGAGAGCTCGGCCAGCGAGAGCGCGGGCCGACGGCAGTAGCTGAGGTTTGCGCGGTCGGGGCGATAGTCGGGCCAACGGGCTTGCGCGGCGAGCTTCACGCCGAGCGCGCTCAAGTACGGCCTGAGCACGCGATAGGGAACGATCACGTCGTCCTGGTAGGCAGGCCCGACGACTCCCACCGCAAGCCCGCTCGGCAGGAGGGCAAATTGGGCGTTCCGAAGCGCCGCCGCCGGGCGCCGGCGAAGGGATCCGACGAAGAGCTTGTCGCTGCGAGCGTGGGCCTCGAGGACGCGCATTGCGCTCCCACGCCGAGCGAAGAGCTCCGGGAGCGCCACGCGTGCGCCGGAGGGGACCCGAATCGTGATACCGAGCCAGCCGTCGGAGCGGGGGCGAAGAGGCAGCACCGCTCTCGTGCGGGGGATCAGAACGCTCACGACCGTCGTGCTCGCCGAGATGAGCGTCCGGTCGAGCTCAGTCTGGTAGTAGCCGGCGTATCGGGAGGGAAGTCGCCGGCCGGCCACCTGCTTGGCGTAGCGCCGGGCGTACGGCTCGAAGCCACGTTGATCCCTGAGGATCGCGGCGCGGAGAGCTCGGTTGACGCCCCGCACTGCGACCGTTCCATCGCGAAACTGCGGATAGGTGCCGCCGGTCGCGAAGCGCGCGACGGGGAAGCGCGGCGTCGCGGTGGAGACCACACCCAGCGGCGACGCCTTGGATGGAGCCGTTCCATGCGGGTGTGCTTCGCAGGCGCTCGCTGCGAGCGCAAGGCCAAGGAGGGGCGCCGCGATTCGTCCTGCCGCGAACGCTTGGCTGAAGGATGTGGTTAACGTGAGAGCCATCCTGGGAGTCAAGCGCAACCGACGAACCGTCGATAGTCAACGGCAACTCATCGGAATACACTCAAACACTTGATGGTTCATCCCGTTCTCGCTCTTTCGCTGCTCGGCGTTGGCACACCCGCGTGCCTCGTCCGCTTGTGGTGGATCTGGTGGCAGAGCATGTGCAACGCCTGCGGCTTGCAGCGCAGTGCGTGCGCCTGCGGTCCGGGCGATCACATGATGCGCCCGCGGCGGTAGCCCGGGCATCGCCCGGACTACCGCACGCAGACAGCGGGCCTTACTCCTCCTTCTGACCTGTCGCCGCGCGCTGCTTGATTTCGTCGACGACCGCCGGGTCAGCGAGGGTCGTCGTGTCGCCGAGGGTTCGCTGCTCGGCAACGTCGCGGAGCAGCCGCCGCATGATCTTGCCGCTGCGCGTCTTCGGCAGCTCCGGTGTGAAGACGATGTTGGCCGGCTTCGCGATCGGGCCGATCTTCGTGCCGACGTGATCGCGCAGCTCCTCGAGCTTCGCAACCGACCCTTCGCGGCCTCCCTTGAGGCTGACGTAGGCGACGATCGCCTGGCCTGTGCGTTCGTCCTTGCGCCCGCACACCGCGGCCTCCGCCACTTCGGGATGGTCGACGAGGGCGCTCTCGACCTCGATCGTCGAGATGCGATGGCCGGAGACGTTCATGACATCGTCCACGCGGCCGAGTAGCCAGAAGTCGCCGTCCTCGTCCACACGGGCGCCGTCGCCCGCGAAGTAGACATCCTCGAATCGGCTCCAGTACGTCTCTCTGTAGCGCTGGTCGTCGTTGTAGATCCCGCGCAGCATCGCCGGCCACGGACGCTTGAGCACGAGATAGCCGCCCGCACCCGGACCGACCTCGTTGCCCTGCTCGTCGACGACTGCCACGGAGACACCCGGGAAGGGCTTCGTGGCGGAGCCCGGCTTGAGTGTCGTCACGCCCGGCAGCGGCGTGATCAGGATCATCCCCGTCTCCGTCTGCCACCAGGTGTCGACGACGGGAGTGCGGTCGCCGCCGATGTGCTCCCGATACCAGACCCACGCCTCCGGATTGATCGGCTCGCCGACCGAGCCCAGCAACCGGAGTGATGACAGATCGTGCTTCTCTGCGTGCTCGGGACCCCACTTCATGTGCGAGCGGATCGCCGTCGGCGCCGTGTAGAGGATGTCGACCTTGTAGCGCTCGACGATCTCCCACCAACGCTCGGC
>VAXO01000044.1 GCA_005888435.1 Actinomycetota bacterium
GACTTCCCCGTTGCGCGCTTCGTATCGGGCGCGCAGTCGCAGTCGTTCGATGATCACTCCTTCGCAAGTGCAAGTCAACGGGAACGTCTGTGCGTCATCCCAATCGGATAGGCGAGTCGAATCTTCGCGTCAAAGTGCGCGCTACCAACCGTGGTGCGGTGCTCGCGAAGACGAAGCGACACGTGTATTCGAGCCTGCGCCAACGCGCTACTGGGCCGAGCCGCTTTCCTCCAGATGGCGAGAGCAGGTGTGGCGACACACGACACCTCGTCGTTGGCTGGTTCACTTCGTCGCCTGCCCGTGAAATGCGCGTTACGACTTCGCATTTGCGCCGTTCCAGCGACATTCACCTTGCGTGCGCTCGCAGCCGCGCCGTCATTTACTGGACGTTCGAGTGGGCCCGCCTGGACTCGAACCAGGGACCAACGAATTATGAGTTCGCTGCTCTGACCAACTGAGCTACGGGCCCGGTCACGCGAAACGGTACAGGGGAAACCGAACGTCCTCCCTCCTCCGTAGCACTGAGGTGCGTCGCCTGCTCATCCTCCTTCCGGTCGGCCTCCTGGCCGCCGCCTGCGGCGGCTACGGCGGGGGCAGCAGCAGCGGCAGCCAGGGGAGCGCCGGCGGCGGCGCCGCCATCCAGACAATCCGGATCTCCGAGAAGGAATACTCGCTCAACCCGAGCACGATCACCGTGCCGAAGCCCGGCACCTACGCCTTCGAGGTCACGAACGACGGCAAGATCACGCACGCCTTCACTGTCGAGGCCAGCGGCGGCGGCGATGAGATGGAGAGCGGTGACATCAGCCCGGGCTCGAAGAAGACGATCAAATTCACCTTCCAGGCCGGCAAGCCTTACGAGATGTACTGCCCGATCGACGGCCACAAGGCGATGGGCATGGCAGGGACGATCAGCGTCGGCGGAGCGGCCGGAGGCGGCACCACGACGAATCCCGAGGGCGAGACGACCACCAGCGGCATGCCGGGCTATTGACGGTTCCCCCGTGACGTAGCTCTCCGGAACCCTCACAATAGGGCGGTCGTGGCACGCTCGATCGAGGAGGAGAGGGCGCCGTGAAGGTCTTCCAGCGCGAAACAGAACTACGGACCGCGGGGGGGCTGTCGGTCCGCGACATCACGGGCGAGGTCATCGAGGCCGTCCGCGAGAGTGGGATCAGCGAGGGCATCGCCTGCATCTACTCCCCGCACACGACGTGCTGTGTGCGGGTCAACGAGTTCGAGCGTGGCTTCCTGGAGGACTTCGCCGGGCTGCTGCAGCGGCTCGTCCCGCGCGAGACCTACTACGCGCACGACGACTGGGACAAACGCACTGAGAACATCTGCCCCGAGGACATGGCCGTCGGCAACGGGCACTCCCACTGCATGGCCATGCTGCTCGGGACTGCGGGCGAGTCCGTGCCTGTGCGCGACGGCGAGCTCTGCCTCGGAACCTGGCAGCGCGTGCTCTTCATCGAGCTCGATCGCGAGCGCGATCGCCGCTGGTTGGTTCAGGTCGTAGGGAATTAACTCCGGCGTTCCCGGTTAGGCTGCGCAGGCACGTGCGGCCATGGCGCCGCGCGCGCCGCGCTTAGCCGGTCGGATCCCTCGTTCGAGGGGTAGCGCCGCTTCGGAAGCGGGGCGAAACAGGGAGTGGCGCCGCGGCACGCCACTTCGAGGACATGACTGCCACAACCACCGCAAAGCGCCTTCTCCCTCTCGCACTTGCGGCCGGCGTCGCAGTGACCGCCTTCGCCGGCGCGGCGAGCGGGCGCACTCAAGCCGTCGCTTTCGTTGCGGGCCCGTCGCGCGTCGTGCAGGGCAACCCGGCGACCGTGTCGGTGACCGTCTCCCCGGCCGGCACACGCTGCTCGCTGTCCGTTCGGTACAAGTCCGGTGCCAGGCAGAAGGGCCTGAAGACGGTGACCGCAGCGGGCGGCACAGCGTCGTGGACGTGGACCGTTCCCCGCCACGTGCAGCCCGGCGTGACGCATGTCACCGCCTCTTGCGCCGGCGCGGGTCGCGCGGCCCGCACCATGACCGTCATCGGCGGCGTCCTGCCGCCGAAAATCGACGTCGTGCAGTCGGGCTGGTCGACACGCGGCTACCCGTTCGGGGGCACCGGTGTCAGCTGGGGCGTCATCCTCTCGAACGCGTCGAAGACCCAGGACGCCAAGGACGTGCAGGTCCTCTGCAACTTCGTCATGTCGGACAATCGGCTGATCGGCTCGATGACGGTGCGCGTCAGCGACATCGCCGCGGACAGCAAGCACGCGACCGGCGGCGAGCTGAGCTTCCCGTCCGGCGCGCCGATTGCCCGCCTCGAGATCGTCGTCAAGATCGGAAGCGCCGCACCCGCGACGCACACGAAGCCGGGCATCTCCTTCATCCGCGTGCTTCCGAGCTCGTTCGAGCCCGCATTCGCCGGCTCGATCGAAGGGGAGGTGCAGAACGACAGCCCGCGCAGGACGATCCAGTTCGTCGAGCTCTCCGGCGTCGTGTTCGATGCGGAGGGCAACATCATCGGCGGGGCCACCGGCTTCGAGGCCGCTGCGCTGCCGCCGGCCTCACGCCTGTTCATGAAGATCACGAACGGCGTTCGCCCGATCCTCTATTCACGTGCCGCGTCGGCGATGGTCTCGGTCGTCCCGACGTACATGACCGGCACCTAGCCGACGCGCGAAGATGCGGCCGTGTCGCGGCCGCTCGCCAAGCGCCTGCTCGACGTCGCCGTCTCCGCGGCGCTGCTGCTCCTGCTCTCGCCCGTCATCGCGTTCGTCCTCGTCGCGTTCGCGCTCGACGCGGCATTCGAGGGGCGCGACCGGGGCAGCCTCTTCTACCGCGAGCCGCGCATCTCGCGCGGCCGCACGTTCGGGCTGCTGAAGTTCCGCACGCTGCGCACGGACGTGCTCGCGCGCGCCGGCGGGCACGCGCGTCTGCTCGAAGCGGATCCGGCCAACCTGACGTGGCTGGGGCGGCGGATCCTGAAGCCGTGGTACGTCGACGAGGTCCCGCAGCTCTGGAACATCCTGCGCGGCGACCTCAGCCTTGTCGGGCCGCGTCCGTGGCCGCCCCAGCTCGTCGAGCAGCAGCGTGCCGAGGGCGTCACCTACCGCGACGAGGTCCCAGCCGGCCTGACCGGCCTTGCCCAGCTGACGAAGGGCTCGGATCAGCGCTACGCCGACCTCGACATCGCCTACGTCGAGCGCTGCCGCGCGCTCGGAGGCTGGGGGCTTGTGCGTTACGACCTGGCAATCGTCTTTCGCACGATCCGCGTGATCGCGCGAGGGGAGGGCTTGAGCTACTAGCCCCTTCGTGCCGATAAGAGTCGCTGTGGAGACCTCAGCAGCTGCATCCCTCTTTCCCTGGCGCCAGCTCGGCACGCTGCTCGCCGACGAAGGCCTGCTCACCGAGACCGAGCTCGAGCTCGCGCTCGACGAGCAGCGCCGCACGGGCCGTCTGCTCGGTCAGATCGTCGTCGACCGCGGCTATGTGTCGGCGTTCTCGCTCGCGCGCGTGCTCTCCGCCCAGCACGGTGTCGAGTTGCAGCGCCCCGACCCGGAGCCGGAGCCTCACCTCACCGTCGTGCCGACGACATGGCGTCCGCTCGGACGCCTGCTCGTGGAGAAGGGCCTGATCACGCAGACGCAGCTCGCCGAAGCGCTGATCCAGCAGAACGACACGAACAGCCCGCTCGGGGAGATCCTCATCGAGCGCGGAGTCATCACGGGCTCCGACCTCGCCCACGCACTCGGCGAGCAGCACGGCGTCGAGCTGACGGGCGAGCTGGAGACGACGCTGAAGCCGGCGGTGCAGACAGTGCCCGTCTACCGCGTGTACAGCGTCGGCTTCCGCCAGGGCTTTCAACAGCGCAGCAGCCTCTGCGAAACCGCGAACTTCCTCGACGCCGCCGACTTCGCCATGGAATACGTGCAGACCCACGCGCCCGAGGCGCTCGAGATCGAACGGATCGCCGGCGAGGAGCAGGAGACGGTCTGGACGTACAGCGAGACGAGGGCAGCCGCGGCCGAGCTCGCGCGCAAGGACCTCGTCGACACCTTCGGGTTCGACCCGACGCGCTGGGCCCCGAACCGCTAGCGCGCCGCCCGATACTCGGCCGCTGCGCCGACGAGCTCCTCGAAGAGCTTCCGGTCCTCACCGGCCTCCGGATGCCAGAGCACGCCGAGCGCGAAGCGATGCGATGGGTCCTCCACGGCCTCGATCGTGCCGTCCTCGGCATGCGCCGCGACGCGTAGGCCGTCACCGACCCGACCGAAGCCCTGATGGTGATGTGACTTCACCGCTGCGCGGTCGCCCAGCAACTCGGCGAGCCGCGTTCCCGGCTCGAGCGTCACGTCGTGATCCGCGAACGCGCCAGGGGTGTGCTTGTGCTTGTCGTCGCCGACCACATCGGGCAGATGCTGGACGAGGTCGCCGCCGCGCGCGACGTTCAAGACCTGGCTTCCGCGGCAGACGGCGAGCACGGGCATGTCGCGCGCGAGCGCGGCTTCGAGCAGGGCGAGCTCGGCGCGGTCACGCTCGGGGACGATGCCGAACGTCTCCTCGTGGGGTTCTTCGTCGTAGAGCTCCGGATCCAGATCGGAGCCGCCCGAGAAAACCATTCCGTCGACGGCCCCCAACGTCTCCTCCACCCCGTCCTCGCTCGGCGGGATCAGCACCGGCCGTCCGCCGGCGCGCTCGACGGCCCGGACGTAGGCGGCCGGCACGAGCGCCGCCTCCTCGTCCCAGTGGCTCCAACGGGCCGAAGTGACGTACGTCGTGATACCGATGACGGGTCTACTGATTCCGAAAATCTACGATCAGCCGCGAAGGTGACGCGGCAGTCGTAACGCGGAAGGCCGCCTTGCTCTCGAGGCCGATCGCCCAGCTGAGCACGGCCTCGAAGTCGCCGGTGCGCACGACCTCATTGACGACGGTCGCACCGGCTTCCCCGCCGGAGATGCGCTTCGGCCCCTTGTACACGAGCTCGCCTTCGCCGCTGTTCAGGTCGAAGCCGGACGCCGGCTCCATCCGCACGACGACGAACGCCTTCCCGGCGACGTCCACGGGAGCGCCGGAGCCGTCCTCCTGCAGCGGCGGCTGCACGTATTCGACGCGATAACCGGGCAGGCCCTCGTCGCGGAACTGGAAGACGACGCGGTCGTAGCCCTCGTGATGCCCGATCGCGACCCGCTCGAGCAGCGACGTCGCCTTCGCAGTGCTCGTTGCGACCACGACGGTCGTGCCCGCTCCGGCCAGTGGATCGGTCTGCGTCTGCTCGGCCGTCGTCGTCGGTGCGGTCGCCGTCGTCGTGCCGGCCGCCGGCGGCTCGCTCTCGCTCGAGGACGAACTGCCGCAGCCCGCCAGCGCGACCACGGAAAACGCGACGAGCAGCCTCGGTCCGATGCGCCGAGGGTACTTCGGCGGTGTTAAGAAACCTCGGTGCTCCAGCACTGGCTCCTGGTTCGCGGCAGGGCGGGACGGCTCCTCCCCGACGACGTCGACCCAGCCGCGTTGCGGGGGCACTCCTCCACCCGGCGTCCAACCGTCCAGAAGGCCGATCTCGCGGTCTGCTACGCGTCCGGCTGGCAGAACCTCTTTGCGGTCGTCGAGGTCGTCGGCGATCCGGAGAACGATCCCGCGCGGGAGCGCTGGCGCTGGCGGTTCGCCCTGCGTCCGCTGCTGACGGTCAGGCGGCTGAGCGAGGCGCCGCCGGTGGAGGCCGCCGGGGTCTTTCCGCGTAGCCTCGGACGCCATTCCTACATCCGCCTGACGCCGGCCCAGTTCGAGGCCGCGCGCGAGGCGATCGCCGCAGCGGCACGCTGACAAAGCCCGAACAATCCGCTTTGAAATCTCCAACGATTGCCTTCTAGGGTCACCGCATGCGCGTGTGCCTTGCGGTCGCCGCACTCGGGGTCGCCGTCTGGATGGCCGTCCTGGCCCACACGAGCGAGGCAGCTCGTCCAGCCGCACGCGATCTGCGCGCGCTGCAGGGCGTCAACTTCGTCGGCTCGTGCACGTTCAGCCACATGGCGATGGACGACCCGATCGTCTACCCGAGGCAACCCGGCGCGTCGCACGACCACAGCTTCGTCGGCAACACGACGACGAACGCGTTCTCGACGGTGCGCTCACTGCGCGCCGGCTCGTCGACCTGCAAACGCGACGGCGAGACGGCTGCATACTGGATGCCGACGTTGCTGCTGAACGGACAGATGGTCGCACCAGCGGGTGCAACGATCTACTACCGACGCAAGACGCTTGCGCCACTGCACGCGTTTCCTGCCGGCCTCAAGCTGATCGCGGGCGATCGCCACGCGACGTCGGCGCAGGGGCTGCAGATCACGTACTGGAACTGCGGCGCCGCGAGCAGCGTGCCCGCATCGACCGATGTCCCGACATGTCCGAACACGCGCGGACAGGGCCTGCGCCTGCATGTGAACTTCCCGAGCTGCTGGGACGGGAAGCACCTCGACAGCGCCGACCACCAGAGCCACATGGCCTATGCGCTGCGGGGCGCTTGCCCCGAGTCGCACCCGATCGGGCTGCCGGCCATCTCGCTGATCTATCGATACCCGATCACCGGCGGCTCCGGCGTGACGCTCTCCTCGGGCGGCCGGTTCTCCGCGCACGCGGACTTCTTCAACGCGTGGCGACAGGGAACGCTCGTTTCGCTCGTGAACGGCTGCCTCAACGCCCTCCGCCACTGCGGACGCGACAGCTAGTAGCGTCCAATCATCGAGGAACTTGCGCCAGGCCTGCGCCGCTGGACAGCGTGGCACGAGGAGTGGGAGGACGAAGTCGCGTCGCTCGCGCTCGACACGCGGGACGGGCTCGTGCTGTTCGATCCGCTCGACCCGCCCCCGGACGTGCGCCGTGCCGACCACGTGCTGGTGACGGTGTACTGGCACGGGCGTTCGACGGAGGACGTGGATGCCGGGCGGGTGTGGGCGCCGAGCCGGTCGGCGCAGCCGCTCCGGAATCGCGGGGTCGGCGTCACCGACGTCTTCCGTACCGCCGACGAGCTCCCCGGCGGCATCCGGCCGTTCCAGACGGCACGCGCCGCGGAGGTTGCCTACTGGCTGCCCGACCAGCACGCTTTCGTCGTCGGCGACGTGCTGCTCGGCGCCGGTGCGAAGCCGCGGCCGACCAATGCCCCGTTGCGGCTCTGTCCGGAAAGGTGGCTCGGAAAGCAGACGCACGACGACCTGCGAGCCTCGCTGCGGCCGGTGCTCGAGCTGCCGGTCGAGCGCGTGCTCGTGTCGCATGGCAAGCCGGTGCTATGCGGCGGGCACGCCGCGTTGGCGGAGGTCCTCTAGGTGCGCAAGAACCTGACGCCGGACGACCTCGGCGACCTGCTCGAGCAGCCGCTTGTCGCCGTGCTCGCCACGTATCGACTCGACGGCGGCGTGCTCCTGTCCCCTGTCTGGCACCGGTGGCGCGACGGCGGCTTCGACGTCGCCACGGGACGCGACGACGTAAAGGTGCGGCACCTGCGCCGCGATCCGCGCGCGAGCATCGTCGTCTACGAGCACGTCCCTCCGTACCGGGGAATCGAGGTTCGCGGCGACGCCCGGCTCGAACCGGCCGGCGACGCCGTCCGCCAGATCGCGATCCGCTACCTCGGCGAGCGAGACGGCGCGGCGTACGCGGACTCGGCGGGCGACGACACGCTCATCCGCCTCGAGCCGGGACGGCTGCGTGCCTGGGACTTCGCCGACCAGCTTTAGGCTGGGCTCGGTGGTACATCTCCCGTCCACCCGGCACCTTCTACGGGCGAAGGACCTCATCGACGCCCGCTACCGCGACCCGCTCGACGTCCCGACCCTCGCGCGCGCCGCTCACCTCTCCGCGGCGCACTTCAGCCGCGAGTTCCGTCGCATCTTCGGCGAGACGCCGCACCAGTACCTGCTCACGCGGCGTCTGGAGCGCGCGGCGGCGATGCTGCGGAACACCGACCACTCCGTCGCGGAAATCTGCTTCGAGGTAGGACTGACGAGCGTAGGCTCGTTCACGACGAGCTTCCGCCGCGTCTACGGGACGACGCCGACTGAGTACCGCGCCTCCCATCCCCCCTCCCGAGCCGCGCGGGTTCCGACCTGCGTCCTGCAGGCATACGCGCGGCCGGTGTCCAGCAGTTTTCGAGAAGACAGGCGCGCGGCGCAGGGCTAACGTCGGCTGCGACAGTTCAACTCAGACACGGAGGACGACATGCTCAAGCAACTCACGCACGTGCAGGTCTGGGTCCACGACCAGGACGAGGCGCTCAAGTTCTACACCGAGAAGCTCGGGATGGAGCTGCGCGAGGACGTGACCGTTCCGGAGATGGGCGACTTCCGCTGGCTCAGCGTCGGCGTGCCAGGACAGGACGACGTCGCGATCACGCTGATGGCGATTCCCGGGCCGCCCGTCTTCGAGGAGGAGACGAGGCAGAAAATCCAGGACCTGCTCTCACGCGGAGCGTCGGGCGGGCTCTTCTTCACAACGGACGACGCGCAGAAGGCCTACGAGGAGCTGAAGGGCCGCGGAGTGGAGTTCACGCAGGAGCCGACCGAGCAGCCGTACGGCACCGACGCCGGCTTCCGCGACTCGTCCGGCAACCATTTCCGCATGCTGGAGGCTCGTTCGTAGACTGGAGAGGTGCTCAGCGGAAAGTGTGAATGCGGAGCCGTTCGCTATCGCGTCGCGGACGAGTTCCGGTACGCGGCTAACTGCCACTGCTCGAACTGCCGCGCGTCGACCGGCTCCGCATTCAAGCCCTTCGCCGGCATCGAGCGCGAGAAGCTCGAGGTCACCGGCGGCGCGGACAAGCTCCTGATCTGGGGCGACGCGGAGAACAATCACACGCGCTGCGCCGTCTGCGGGTCCCTGCTCTACTCGGTCGTGCGCGACGGTGCATACGTCCACGTCGCGCTGGGGTCGCTCGCCGACGAACCGCGCGTCCGGCCCACCGAGCACATCTTCGTCGGCTCGAAGGCGCCCTGGTTCGAGATCACGGACGAGCTTCCCCAGCGCGAGGAGTACGCCTAGCCGTTGTCGTCGTTGGCGGCGGCCATCGAGGCGGCCTCTTCCGGCGTCAACCGGATGACCTGCTCACAGCCGTGGAACCTGGCCGGGTCGTGCACGATCACGTACGCGACGTCGTAACCCGGTCCGCAGTTGAGAATGTCCGGCTGGTTGTCGTTTGCCAGCGCATGGAGGATGTCGTTCCCGTCCCCTCCGTACTGGACATCCGCGCCGGCGCCCGGCCACATCACGTCGTTGCCCGCCCCGCCATAGAGCACGTCGTTGCCGGGCCCGCCGCGGACGACGTCGTTCCCTTGTCCGGCGTAGATCACGTCGTTGCCGTCGTGGGAGCGGATGATGTCGTTGCCGCCGCGGCCGTAGATCAGGTCGGCCCCACCGGTCCCGTTCAGGTTGTCGGGGCCGTCGGTGCCTCGGATGACGTCGAGCGCTGCCGCCGACGCACCGGCTGCCAGGACGAGCGCGGCGACAACAACAAGGACGATCGACTTGGTCTGCACTTTCTGAACCTCCGCTCGAAGGTCGTTGACGCCGCCCTTTATTCCAGGCGCGTATGTGCGACGGATGAGCGCTGGGTAAGCGCGTGTAAATCGTCCGTCGGCAGCGAGATGGTGAACGCCGTGCCCGTAGGCGAGCTCGTCACGCGCACGTCGCCGCCCATCGCCTGGGCGAGCTCGCGCACGATCGCGAGCCCGAGGCCGGTGCCGACGGGACGACTCCCGCTGTAGCGGCGGTAGAGGAAGAAGCGGTCGAATGCCCGCGGGAGCTCGTCGGCTGTGATGCCCGGACCGGTATCTGCCACCGTCAGCTCTCCCGGTGCCGCGCTGAGCGTCACGATCCCTCCGCATGGCGTGCAGCGCAGCGCGTTCTCGACGAGGTTGGACACTGCCTGCAGCAGCCGGTCGGGGTCCGCGCTTGCATTCGCCCGCCGTCCGTCTTCGACGTGGATGCGGACTCCGAGGTCACGCGCTCTGACCGCATGGCGCTGCGCGCTCTCGCGCGCGATCTCGGCGAGGTCGACGCTGTCCCGCTGGATGTCGAAGCGGCGCTGGTCGAGGCGTGCGAGGTTGATCAGGTCGGCAATCAAACGTTCGAGACGCGCTGCCTCGGTGCGGACCACCTTGACGGCGACGTCCGGCTTCAACACACCTTCCTCGAGCGCCTCGGAGTAGCCGCGGATCGCCGTCAGCGGCGTCTTCAGCTCGTGACCGACGGACAACAGGAACGAGCGCTCGGCCGCGCGAGCGCGCGTGAGCTGCTCCGCCATCGTGTTGAACGATTCCGCGAGCTCCCGCACCTCGCGGGCCCCGGCGACCGCGAGCGTGTCCGGCTCGCGCCCGTCGGCGAGACGGCGGCTCGCCCTCGCCACCTGCGCGATCGGCCGTGCGATGCCCCGCGCGAGCGCAGCGGCGACCGCGACCGCGAGGGCGCAGCCGAGGGCGCCGGCGATCAGCAAGGCAACGAAGAAGGGCCGGCTTTCGGCGCGCACCGAGCTGGCCGTCCGCAGGAGGACGACGGCGTCGCGGCCGCTCGGTTGGGTCGCATAGAGATAGTCCCGTCCGTTGATCGTGATCCGACCGCTCGGCCCCGCAGGGACGAGCAGGCGCGCCTGCTTCGCGGGCAGGACGGTGAGGCGCTCGTCCTGCGTTGCGAGGAACCGCCCCAGCTGTCCCGGTGACGGATGCAGATCGCCCTGTGCGAGCAGCCGCGCCTGCCGCTCTAGACCGTCGAAGGCGGTCTGCTCGAGCGACCGCCGCACGAAGAAGGCGCCGACGAGCAGCGAGATCGACACCGCCGTGAGCACCGCGGCGCCGATCGCGAGCCGCAGGCGCGCCTGGAGCGAGCTCACGCCTCGAGCAGGCGGTAGCCGACGCCGCGAACGGTCTGGATCAGGCCCGGCCGGCCGAGCTTCTTGCGCAGCTGCGCGACGTGGACGTCGACCGTGCGCGTCCCACCCGCGAACGACACTCCCCACACGCGGTCGAGCAGCCGGTCGCGCGTCACGACGTGCCCCGCGTTACGCGCGAGCTCTGCAAGGAGCTCGAACTCGAGGGTGCGCAGCTCGACCGGTGAGCCGGCGATCGTGACGGTGCGGCTGCGGAAGTCGATGCGCAGCTCTCCGAGCTCGTGCAGCTGTGCGTCGGCCGGAAGCGGCTCCGCGCGCCGCAGGACCGCACGCACGCGTGCGACGAGCTCACGCGGCGAAAACGGCTTCGTGACGTAGTCGTCGGCTCCTAGCTCGAGCCCGATGACGCGGTCGGCTTCCTCGTCGCGGGCGGTCAGGATCAGGATCGGGACGTCCGCGCTCCCACGGAGGCGCCGGCAGAGCTCGAAGCCGTCGAGGTCGGGCAGGCCGAGGTCGAGCACGACAAACCGAAGCTGCTCGCGCATGGCAACGTCGAGGCCGGCTTCGCCCGTGTATTCGCGCACCACGGCGAAGCCCGCCTGCTCGAGGTATGCACCCACCAGCGCGCCGATCGCGTCGTCGTCCTCGATGACGAGCGCGACGCCGCTCACGGCCGGACCGCTCGGACGGCGATCACGAACCTACCCCTGTGTTCGACGATCGCCACGTCGCCGCGTCGCAGCCGCACGAGCGCTACCGGCCGCCCGTTCAGCGTGACGACCGTCGCGCGTTTGACGACGAATCCCTTGCGGGAGCCGTCGAGCTCCCGGACCGCGAGCCGCGGCGGCGCCACCCGCACGACGATGCCTCGATCGACAGCCCGCTCGGCAGCTGCGCTCACGGGTGCGAAAACGAGGGCGGCGCAGGCAAGCACCAGCCAGAGCCGTCGCATTCCGCGATCGTGCTCGACAGCGATCAACGGAACATGTGCTCCGTGTAAATCGGACGTAAAACGTCGCCTAGCCGGTGAGCCGGCCGCGCGCATCGACAGGTAGCGCTGCTCTGCGAGATCGTGATGGGGCGCGCTGCGGCCCCGTTCTCGACATCAGTCCGCGAGAAAGGCCTCGAGCCGCCCGGCCTCGTCCCTGAGCTCCCGCTGCACCGTGCTGGAGAGCTTCGCGAAAGGCGCTGTCACGACCCGCCCGTCCTCGACCGTCCAGGTGCCGGCGACGAAGCCGTCGACGAGAAACGTCTGCGCGACGTCACCGTTCATGCGGATCACCTGCTTCCGATACGCCTCGGGCAGGACACGCGTGCGGTCCGCCCACGCGAGCAGCACGTTGTCCCACTTCGGCAGGAGGCGCACCGGCGCGGGCGTGTCGGGGTCGGGCAACGGCGCCCGCGGGACGTCGACGAGCTCGCGGCCGTGCTCGTCGCGGAACCGCCGCAGCGGCTCGAGCAGCGCGAGCGAGGCTTTCAGCTCCGGCACGTGCATCATGCTCCACTGCACGACATCCCGGAGGGACGCGGGCCCGAATGCCGTCAGGTAACGGCGGATCATCTCGGCCCGCGCCTCCAGCGGAACGTGCAGCTCCGGCTCGTCGAGAAGCACGAACCTGCCGGCGGGCCGGGCGCGCCACAGCGCGGTCTCGTGGTGATGCACGAGGTGCGCACGCATGCGCGCCGCATGCCACGCGCGCCGCGCGCTGATGCCCGTGATGCGGTGCTTCCGCTCCAGATACGCAATCGCGTCGGCAGAGACGACGGGCCCGTCGGCGGCGAGCTTGCGGACGGCCGGCGCGAGCCGCTTGGCGATCGAGGTCTCCCAAGGGAAGTTCGTCTCGCTCATGGCGGCGCGGAAGAGCGCGTAGTCGCGTGGTGTGACGAGGTGGAGCGTCTGACGCATCACGGTCGCCTTGACGACGTTGCCTTTCGCGAGCTCGCGCTCGAGCGTCGCGCGCTTGAAGCCCGTCGTGCGCGTCCAGATGCCGACGTAGGGCGCCGGCGGCCACTGCGCCTGCATTCCGACGAGCCGCTCGATCAGGGCGATCGGTGAGAGCCGCTTGCGCTCGAGCAGCACCTGGCGTGCGAGTGCCGCGCGATTCAGCTCGCGCAGCGTCAGGACTCGTTCCGTCACGGGTCGACGTGCTGCCGCCACGACGCGCTCGCCTAGGCCCAGGGAAGAAGCTGCCAGTACGACGGACGTTCGCGCCGCGACGGCTCGAACCGCCCGGCGTACGCATCTCGCGGGGAGGTCACTTCTTGCTCGGCGCTCGCGCCGTAGCGAGCCGCGAGCTCGGAGACCGGGTAGACGACCCGCCAGTCCTCCGACCGCGTGCCGGCCATGAAAATCACGCACGGCCCGTCGCCGGCGCCGACGAAGATGTGCTCGGTGCCGCCCGGGCTGTGGAAGAAGTCCCACTGCCTGAGCAGGCGCTCTTCCCCTTCGACGAGGAGCGTGCACTCACCGTGCAGGATGAGGAACGCCTCCTGCTCCGACTCGCGGTGGTACAGGCCGTTCGGTTCACCGGGCTCGAGGACGTGCAGCCTGACGCCGAGCTGACGAAACCAGAACTCCTCGCTCTCGAACGCACACTCGGCGCCCGACGGTTGCCTCTCGCCACCCTCGGAGGTCAGCCACTGCGCGTCGCGCACGTTGACGACGAACCACCCGTCGGCTGCGGGCGCGAGGCCCGAGCCGGAGTCGACGAGCGGCGACTCAGGCACGGTCATCGAGCCTCTCGGCGACCGCGTCTGCGGCCGGCACGTTCGCCTCTTTCGCCTCGCGGAGGAGTGCCCGGATCCCCGCCGACAGCGCACCGTGGAGCTGCTGGGGCTCGAGCGCACCGACATGCGTGCCGCCGAATTCGGCGAGCGCTTCTGCGGGTAGGTCGTCGTAGCCGCGTGCTTGAACAGCGGGGAGCTCCCGGCGGAGGCACGCGAGCGACAGCGCGTGGTCGCGGACCGCGCCGGTGTAGTGCTCCGCCTGCCAGAGACGACCACGGTCAATGCAAGTGCGCGCGTGCAGGCCGTAGATCACGCCCCAGCCGAACAGGTCCTCGGCCGACGGCGGCGTGGGCGTCCGGGTGTGTTCTTCTGCGATCTCGCCGAACAGCGTGCGCCAGCGCGGACCCGCCGGCGCGAAGCGCGCGGCCGGTGTGAGCGAGAGATCGAACTGGAGCGCGTCCGGGAGCAGGAACACCCGGTAGATCGTTGGGGCCCGCTCGAGGTCGACGAGGTGCACTGCACCCTCCTCACCTAGCGTGCGCGTCCAGTCCTCGAGAACGTCCGTAACCGGCACGTCGTCCGCGACGCCGAAGGTGAGGTCGAGATCGGAGAACCGATCGCCGCCGCCGAGCGCGAGTGAGCCGACCGCGGCTCCGGCGACAACGCGACTGTCTTCCTCGGCAAGAGCCAGGACGCGTTCGCGCAGCGCTTCGCGTTGTCCGACCGTGAACACGACGGCGCGGATCGTAGTCGTGCTAGCCCTAGGGGCGCATGACGTCGTATCCGGCCCAGTACTTGATCAGTCTCGGCGGCGCTTCCTGCGCCGGCCAGAGCTGAAGCCGGTAGCGCTCGTGTCCCTCGATCTCGCCCGCCCCTGCTACGTAGCCTCGCCCGGACAGCCGAGCACGGTAGGTATTCGGCGGAACCTTCGTCTCGATCGGCGTGCCACCACCGGACGCCTCGAATGCGAGCCTCCCCGACGGTACGGGCAACGGCACCTCGACGACGTGATCCCAGCCGGCGACGTCGAGCGGCGGTGGACCGTCGCTCACCTCGATTCGCATCGGCGCCTTCCAGTTGTACTGGCTGGGCGTCAGGACGTCGACGAGGCCGTCGTCGTAGCCGACGAAGCGACGGGAGTTCGATGCGTCATCCAACGCCCGGCTCAGCGGGTTGTTCTCCTCTGTGTCGGTATCGCCCCACGCCTCTGTCTCGGCGTCGTAGATGTAGATCTGGCCGTAGTCGGATTCGACGTTGATCTCGCGCACCAGCGGGGACTGCCGTCGGGCCGACCCCGAACTCTCGTGGGCACAGCCCGACGCCAACAGCATCAGAGCTCCGATCACCAACGGGGAAACCTTCACCGCCTGAACATCGGCCCCTGGCGCGGCAAGGATGAGGGCCCGCCTCGGCGGAGCCCTCGTCTCATCTGGTCAACGGAGTGACGCGCTACGCGCGCTCGCTCGGGCGACGACCGTAGTAGTCGGCGAGCTCGCTTCGATAGCTCTGTTCGCGGTAGCGCTTCTCGTCGAACTCAGGCGCGTTCTTGATCTCGTCCTTGGTCAAGCCGACGAAGACCGTCTCGGTGTCCGGGTCGACGTCCTGGATGACGCCGGCCGGAAGCATGACCTTCTTGCCGAAGATCCAGGGACCCGTGTCGACGACGACGAAGCTGCCGCCGGCCTCGTGGGTCGCCTCATCCACCTTGCCGATGTCCCCGTCTCGCGCCTCGACCTTGTAGCCCGTGAGATCGGGCGGGTTGGTCACAACATTGAACGTCCATAGCTCAACGACACTCATTCGAGACCTCCTTCCGAGGCTGCGCCTCATTGGGTCGTACGAATTGCCTACCCCCAAGGTTGGGGTCAAAACCGCATGGTTGAGCCAAATGGCGGATCGAACGAGGGGTTTGCCGGGGCTTGGCTTCGGGGTCCACACTGGAGCGGTGAGAGCAGCCGTCCACGACAGGTACGGCCCGCCTGACGGTCAGCGCCGGAGCGGCAACCTGAAGAACAACGAGGGGCCGAGCGGGCTCCCACCATCGCTGTGACGTCGCTCCGCGGATGGGCATGCCGAGCAGACATTCCTCCACGTCACCCGATAGCGGCCGGAAAGCGGTGTGAACGGGTGCGCAACCGGTCCCACGAATTGACGTGCGTAGTTCACGGATGAGCCCCACGTGGAGCCGCTCTGCCCGAAGAGGGGAAACCAGCCGCAGCGCTGGGCGTGTTCGGGATTTGTTCCTCGAGGTAGGCGCGTGACGCAGAGCGTGTAGCGCTGGAAGTAGCGAGCGGCAGTCGTGATCCGGAGGATGATCTGACCACCGCGGTTGAAGACGCCGTAGCAGACGTCTCCGCTCGGGCTGCAGTAGCTCGCGATTCTCCTTTCCCCTGCCGAGGGACTCGCTGTCGCACTGCCCGCGGCAGTCACGAAAGCCACTACGAGGCTCGCAAGGGTCAAAGCGAGAGGTCTCCAGCCGGACGACAACATTTCAGCCGGCCGGGCTCTCGCCGTCAAACCCGAGCGACCGCGTGGCAGCGGCAACGCATTCCGCATCTTCGGCTGCGGTTCTGCCGCTCGCACCGACGCCGCCGCGGGCTCGACGGAGATCCGCCGCCTCGCAATCACGCCTTCCACGAGTCGATCTTACGATGCGCGTTCGGCGTGCCAGTCGTTCCACATTGCTCACCGTCAGCTCATGGCCTGACCCGGAAGGGTCGAACGTCGTCGGCGCCTCGGATTGTCGCGCCGTGCGCAGGGGAGCACTCAGAGTCTGTACGCCTCGCCGGAAATGACTTGGATGACTGATCTGCTACCTGCGAGGGTTGTGCTTGTGAAGCTGCCCCGCCGGACCAAGGCCGCTGGCTCCGCTCTGGCCGGCACAGTGGTCGCCGCCCTGCTGATGACGAGCGCCGCCGCGCCCGGCGTTGGACAGCCGGGCCAGTTCCCTGTGAACCCAGCCGCCCTCGCTGGGCAAGCTCCGTGTCACCCCGGAAAACAGAACGGGTTTCGCCTCTACTGCCACGCCGCCGTCAAGTTCAAGCTCGACGCTCGAAAGTTCTCCTTTACGGGGGGCAGTTGCGGGCACGGTCGGGGCGAGTGGGGCTTCTCGGCGGGCCCCGGTGCCGTGACGATTCCGGCGAAAGGCTGGACGCTCTCAGTGCACTTCGGAACCCAGGACTACGGCAAGGGTGTGGACAAGGACGGGACGTACGGCCCGGCGAACGGCTACGACGAGATCAACGTGTCTCTCGACTTGAAAGCGGGAGGGTTTGTGCCGCCGCAGTCGTCCCTCGGTGTCATCGATCACGCGGCGGCCGTGTCGCTCTTTTCCGGCATGACACGTGGGTCGTACCGTGCACACGTCGCTTGGGTTTCGACGGCCAAGCCGCACCTGCTGGTTGGCACCTTCCGCTGCTGGTAGCGACTTGAGCTCGCGGTCAGGGGTCTGCTCCTCCTCATCGCCACGCACTGGCGCCACTTCGGCTAGGGCTCTCGCGGTGTGTAACCGTCGAAGAGGTACCGACTCTTACGCCAGCCCGAGTTCTCGCATGCGAGTGGTGATGAGCTTCTTCACCAGTCGCTTCGGCAGCGGTTTGTCGACCGCGAATCGCAACGCTCCTTTTGATGTGTCGTAGCGGGCGACGTCGTCGGCGAGTGCGGAAAGGACGGAGCCGCTGTGAGGCAGGTAACTCAGATGCTGCTTGAACGCAGCGAAACCGGCCACCGTCTTGCCGGAGACCCTGAAGGCGGGCATGCCGTAGGAGATGCACTGTTCCGCCTGTGGCGCGACCTGCAGGATCGACGTCCGCAGCGCTTCAAGCGTGCTCCGTTTGGGTTCCTCAACTGCTGCGAGGTACTGGTCGATCTCTCGTGCCGACACAACGGCAGTCTCGCACCCGCGGCCAAACCGAACGCACGGGGGCGATCAGGTCGCTTGCAGTCGAGGTGCTGCAGCGACAGATTGGTCGCGCGTCCGAGGCCAGGCGCCGACTAGCAGGGCTGCGACAGACCATAGGAGAGCGGCGTACGCCCAGGTATGCCCTTCGCTTCCAGGTGCCGCGGTCGGGGCCAACAAGCAGGAGATCGCCCATGCGCCTGTCGCGATCGACGCGCTGATCGCGGGGATCCGCCACCCGGATGAGCGAATGGCAGAGAGCACGACGAGTAGCAGCACAACCAGCGCCAGCGCAGCCATGACCGTCCAGTGGTGCAGGCCGTTCGACACGGCATCTAGAGGTGGCAGGTCGTCGCGCTGCGCCGAGATCATCCTCCATGCGTAGACGAGACAAGGAACAGCCGCAACAGCTGCGAGCGCGAGCATCATCGGCTCGAGGCGAGGTCCCGCGTCAAAGAATGTCCGCCGCGTCGGATGCAATGCAAGTAGCACTGCACAGGCCACGGCGATTCCGAGCGCCAGCGCCAAATACCACCATGCCTTACCGGCAACGCCTGCAAGAGCAAGCGCGAGCGCGACGATCGCAAGCTGCTGAATGCCGGCGATCCGCCGCTCGGGACGGCGAAGCTGCGTGAGCAAGCCCAGCGGAACAATCACGCCGAACATCGCCCCCCAACCCACGTCGAGGACCTGGTTGCGAGCCTGGTCGACGTATCCCGTGAACCCGTCGATCAGATCAATGAGCCCGAAGTTGATCGTCAACGAAGCGAGCGCGACAGCCACTGCAACCGTCTTCATGAATGTCGTGCGACTCATGTCTGTCATTGCGAGCACACTACGCCTCGTCGGTTGTCAGCGGAGCGGCCTTTCGCGAATGTCGCCAGCACCCAGGAGAGAGAGCGTCGGCGAAGGAATACGCTTGCTGCCTGTGTCGGAGCCCTTCGATCACGGGCACGAGCCAAGAGCTGAAGAGATCGCGTTACACCAGCATTTCCTCACGCTGCTCGGGCAGATCAAGTCAGCGACGTCAGACGGAGATGAACGAGAGGTCGCGCGCCTGCGTCCGCTGCTCGAACGGGCGCGGAAGCGGTGGCTCTCCGCGAACATGCGCGTCACGCGCGGAAACTAAGCGCAGGCGGCGGGAATCGAACGCGCGTCCTCCTGACTCCGCGCAGGGTTCGGCGGCGGGCCTCGATCTTGGACGCTCGTGCGCTACGCCGTAGTTGGCGGTCCGAACCAGGTGGTTAGCGCGTCAGCGAGCCCCAGCTGGGTCCGGTCTCCCACCCACGCCACATAGCCGTCGGGCCGGATCAACACCGCGGTCGGGGCGGTGACCTCGCCAAGGACCGGAAGCTCCCACTTACCGACATATGTGGCGTCGATCATCTGAACCCGGTCCGCCCATGGAGTGATGTCGAAGCCGTCGGGCTCACCGAGGTTGAGGAACACGGGCCGGGCGTCGTGGAGCAGGGTGAAGACCCGCAGGGGGCCGTCCGCCGTGACCAGGTCGAGATCGGGCATGCGTCGCCCGAGCAGCGGGTGCCCCTCGCCGAGGTCGTAGTGGATGTCCAAGCCGGACAGCCTCCCGGCGAACCGCTTGCGAGCGTCGTCGATGCTGAGCAGGTCGGCGATCGTCGCGCGCAAGGCCTCGATACGGGCGTCTTCGCGAGCGAGCGCGGTGAGCGCCATGGTGGTCTGCAACACCCGCGCTCCGACCGGATGCCGTTCGGCGTGGTACGTGTCCAACAGGCTTTCCGGAGAGGTCCGCTTGACCACCTGGGCGAGCTTCCATCCCAGATTCACCGCATCCTGCACGCCAGTGCCGAGCCCCTGTCCACCAATGGGGGAATGCACGTGCGCGGCGTCGCCGGCCAGCAGCACTCGTCCTTCCCGATAGGACGCCGCCTGCCGGGTCATATCGGTGAACCTGGAGATCGAGGTGGCACTGCGCAGCCCGTAATCCGTCCCCCGCACGGCGACGAGCAGCCGGCTGAGATCACGCAGGGTCGGCTCATCGGTCGCACCGAGGTGCTCTTCTCTCACCACGACCCCCACCCGTCCGTCGTCGAGCCTGCCGAGGGCGTGGATGCCCTTTTCGTCGCGGCGGATGCCCAGCTCCGGCTCCCCGTCCATCTCGACCTCGGCGATCAACGAGCTGGTCGACGGATCCCACCCTGGGAACTCGATGCCGGCCACCTTGCGGATCAGGCTTCGTCCCCCGTCGCACCCGACGAGATACTCCCCACGCAGCGACTCGCCGTCGGAGATCTCGACGTCGACGCCGGTGTCGTCCTGCGCGAAACCCGTCACGTCCCGTCCGCGGTAGATCGTCACCGGCAGCTCGTCGACCCAGCCGGCGAGGATGCGCTCGATGTGGTTCTGCAACAGCGCGAGCACGTAGTTGTGCCGCGTGGGGAAGTCGCCGATGCCCATCTGGACCCCGGCGAACTCCCCCCAGACCTGAACCACCTGCCCCTCCGAGAGGAACCGATCAGCGACTCCACGCTGATCGAGAACCTCGATCGTGCGTGAGAGCAGGCCGCGTGAGCGCGAGGCGGCGAGCTCTTGACTGGCGCGCCGCTCCACGATCGCGACGTCGACCTTCGCCAGCGCTAACTCGGCACCCAGCATCAGCCCCGTCGGGCCCCCTCCGGCGATCACCACCGCATGCTCGGTCATCGCCACGCCCCGGCCGCAAACGTCGACATCCACACACGCATCTCGGTTCTCCCATTTTCGTCGTCTCTGGCCTGCGGTCGGCGATTATGCGCCACGAATCGGGGCTTCATGAAGGCGGCGGCTGCGGTGTAAACTGGAAGTAGGAGCGGGTAACGTCGTTTTCTTTGTCCGCTGTGGACGGACGACCGCCGCCGGAAGAGATAGCGCGCCTTGAGGCCGATGCGGCGCTCTAAGCGCGCATCGACACAAAGCAGCTTTACAACGACGAGAGCACGAAGCCCGGCCCAGTGGCCGGGCTTCGTTGTCTCACGCCACGCCTCTACCGAGAGCGCACGACGGGATCACGCTGAGCATGGGTCGCCTGCTGCCGGAGCGCCTGCACCTGATCCGGCGGGTTCGGGAGGCCGGGGAAGAGAGCGTCGCCGATCGTCGGGATGAACTGCGGCGGTACACGAACGTGCGTCGCCTGCTCGTAGTCGTAGGCAAAGCCGAGCAGCTTTGGTTCGGCCCAGCGGCCGCCGATGAAGGTGATCCCGATCGGCAGTCCCGCGTCGTAGCCGGCGGGCACCGTGATGTCGGGGTAGCCCGACGCCGCAGCCGCCGTCGACGAGCTGACGAAATACTCGAAGTGCCCGGCGAGATCACCGAGGTTCGGGTCGTCGTTCGTCGGCCAGGCGGGATTGTTCGTCAGGGCAATGACCGCGTCGAGGTGGTTGTTGGACATGAGCGTGTCGATTGCGCGCTGAAGGGGCGGCGTCGTCGCCTGGCGGAGCGCGGTGCAACCCGCATCGCGGCCGTTGGTCGCCTCGGCCGCGTCGAACACGGCGTTGTTCCACGGGCCCTCGAGGTTCGGATGAGCGTTGTTGAAGGCGATCAGGTCATGGAGGGTCTTCGGGTAGCCGGCGCCGGTGTACGTCTGCAGGTAGCTCGCGATGTCGGACTTGAACTCGCAGAGCAGGGCGCCGAACTCGTTCGCCGTCGACGAGACGTCGATGTCGGTGTCGGTGTTGTCGACGACCGTCGCGCCCTGGGCCCTGAGCGCCGTGATCACGTTGTTCAGGATCGGCTCGACGATCGGTCCCGTCAGGCTCGGGTCGTACGTGCCGGCGCGCCAAACGCCGATGCGCTTGCCCTGGAGAGCGTGATCGTTCAGGAACTGGGTGTAATCGGTGAAGGCGTGCCCGGCCTGGGCGGCCGTGGCCGCGTCGTGCGGGTCGACCCCGGTCGCGGCGCCGAGGAGCACCGCCGCGTCCGTCACGTTGCGGGCGATCGGGCCGGCCGTATCCTGGTCCGCACTGATCGGGACGACACCTGCACGGCTCCACAACCCGAGTGTCGGCTTGACCCCCACGTCGTCGTTGGCGCCGGACGGGCAGACGATCGAGCCGTCCGTCTCCGTGCCGACGGCTGCGACCGCGAGATCAGCGGCCGCGGCGACTCCGGACCCGGAGCTCGAGCCGCACGGGTTGCGATCGAGGACGTAGGGCATGTTCGTCTGGCCACCGATGCCGCTCCAGCCGCTCGACGAGGGGCCTGACCGGAAGTTCGCCCACTCGGACAGGTTGGCCTTGCCGATGATGATCGCGCCGGCGGCCTTCAGCCTTGCCGCGATGAACGCGTCGCCGGGCGTGCTCCCGGCGAGCGCCCAGGAGCCGGCTGTCGTCGGCATACCGGTGGTGTCGACGTTGTCCTTGACGATGATCGGAATCCCGAGCAGCGGACGGTGGTCGCCGTCGCGTCGCGCCTTGTCGGCCGCTAGTGCATCGGCGTGAGCCGTTGGGCTGATCGTGATTACCGCATTGAGCGTCGGATTGAGCTGGCGGATGCGCTGGAGATAGAAGTTCATCAGGTTGACGGCGTTGATCCGGTGCGAGCTCATCAACTGCTGGAGCTGCGGGATCGTCGTCGCGTCGACGTCAATGCCGGCGACCTTGGTGTTCGGCGGGTTCGCCGCGAGGCCGATCGGCGCCGCGGCGCCTGATACCCCGAGCAAGACGGCCAACAGGGTCGTCAGAACAAGGGAACGCCGAAGTCTGCTGCTCATCGCGTCACCTCCATTGGATCGGATGCTGGGATCGGAGGGCTGGGCCGGCGATCTGGGGGCTGGATTCTATAACCGTCCCGAAGACAACTCGACGGCGCTGATCTCGCCTCTAGGGGCAATGGCTCCGTTGAGCCAATCATGGAGGCGGCGAGGATCGAACCCGCGCAAAATTTCAATCGCTCGCAGGCGCGTGCCGGTCAAGCTTGGAAGGAAGGAACAATGCCGCGCCGAGCCCGACGAGCCCGAAGACGATGAGCGCGGCCAGGGCCCACGCGTACGCACGATTCCCCGTCGCCACAACCGAGATGAGAATCGTGCCGGCGATCGCGGTCCCGAAGGAGGAGCCAAGGTTGGAGACGCTTCGCGAGAGTCCGGAGATTTCGCCCTGCAACCGCTCAGGAAAGCTCGACTGCACCACGTTTACCGACGGTGTAAGCATCCCGCCGAGGCCGAGGCCGACGAGTGCCAGGCCGGGTACGAACGCGGCGATGCTGTCCCAAGCGGGGACCAGCACCAGCAGCAAGGCGATCCCGACGAGCGTGACGACAAAGCCGGCGACGATCAGCTTGCTCTGTGGGTAACGCTTGGCAAGGCGCTCCGCGGCGAGAGACGAGAAGAGAATGCCGAGAGTGGCAGCCGTGAAGGTCACTCCAGTCTTGATCGCGCTGTAGCCCCGAACCTCCTGCAGGAACACCGAGACAACGAACGAGGTGCCCATCAGCAAGAGCCACTGGATGTTCTGCGTGATGAGCGCGAGGTTCGAGGTCCGGTTCTTGAAAAGACCGGTTGAGAGCAGCGCTTCCTTTCCAGCTCTCTCCCGTGAACGGATGTAGAAGAAGAACCAACCGAGCAGGGCAGCACCAATGCCGACGAACACCGCGAAGAGTGCGTTGTTGCTGCCCGCCTGCAGGATTCCGAAGACAACGCAGAACATCCCGACTCCGGACAGGATCGCGCCGGCCAGGTCGAAGGGGCGCGATGGATCTGCAGACAGCGGATCGACCATGCGGCGGCTCAGGAGAATGATCGTCCCGACGACGAGCGCCTGAAACACGAACGCGGCGCGCCAACTGATGCCCGTCGTGATGACACCGCCGATGAGCGGCCCCGCCGCGGCCCCGATTCCTCCGAGGCCGCTGATCGCGCCGAACGCCCATGCACGCGACGTCATATCGCTGAACCACAAGGTCGCGAGGATGTAGACGGGCGGGATCAAGAGCGCCGTCCCCACGCCCTCGAACACCGAGTTCCCGAGGATGAGCACACCAAGGTTAGGCGCCACTGCGCTGAGGAGCGCGCCTACGCCATAGAGGGAAAGTCCCCAAAGGAAGCAACGCTTGCGACCCCATCGGTCAGTCAACTTGCTACAGGGGATCATCAGGATCGCCATGATCAACAGGAACAAGGTGATGGCGGTCTGCACGCCCTTGACGGTCGTGTCGAGGTCGTCGCTGATGTCGTTGATCATCACGTTCATGTTCGAGCCGGCGAAGCTGCAGATGAACTGGGCCAGTGCGAGCGGAGCAATCAACCTTCGCGGGGAAACCAGCGGCCGCTGCGCCACGGCTTCGGTCACGCCGACTCGGTGTGCTCGGCTACAGAAATCGCCGTCGCCGCTCCGACCAGGGTGAGGTGGCTGAACGCCTGGGGGAAGTTGCCGACCTGCCGCTGCCGCTTCACGTCGTATTCCTCGGCGAGTAGGCCGAGGTCGTTGGAGAGGCCGAGCAGCCGCTCGAACAGCGCGCGCGCCTCCTCGACCCGGTCGTTAAGCGCGAGCGCGCTGACGAGCCAGAACGAGCACGCTAGGAACTGCCCTTCGTCGCCGGACAGTCCGTCGTCGGTCTCCGCTGTCGAGTAGCGAGAGACGAAGCCGTCGCGTCCAAGCTCGCGCGAAATTGCGTCGATCGTGCCGGTGACGCGGTCGTCGGTCCCCGGCAGAAACCCCACGAGCGGGATATTGAGGACGCTCGCGTCGAGTTCCTTCGATCCGTAGTACTGAGTGAAGGTGCGCCGCTCGGGATCGTAGCCCCGCTTGCAGACCTCGTCGTGAATCTCCTCGCGGATCAGCTTCCAGCGATCCACGGGAGCTTCCAGCTCGAACTGGTCGGCGAGTCGAATGGCTCGCTCGAAGACCACCCAGGCCATCACCTTGGAGTAGGTGTAGTGGCGACGCGGTCCGCGGCTCTCCCAGATGCCGTCGTCCGGTTCCCGCCAGATGCCTTCGAAATGCTCGACGACCGCGCGCCAGCGGGGCCAGAACCGCTCTTCGATCCTGCCGGTGAGGTTGGCGCCGAGGAACCCGACGCCGATCACCTCGCCGTAGACGTCGAGCTGGAACTGCTCGGAGGCGGCGTTGCCGATCCGAACCGGTCTCGACTCCTCGTATCCGGGAAGCTCCGGCAGCTCGAACTCAGTCAGACGCCGGCCGCCGTCGATCCCGTACATGATCTGGATCTTCGACGGGTCGCCGGTGCCGATTCTCAGCAGGAAGTCGCGGAAACCGAGTGCCTCTTCGGTGTAGCCGGTTTGGAGCAGGGCCTCGAGCGTCAGCACCGAGTCACGCAGCCAGCAGAACCGGTAATCCCAGTTGCGCTCGCCACCGATGTCCTCGGGCAGTGACGTCGTCGGCGCGGCGATCACTGCGCCAGTCGTCTCGAAGGTCATCGCCTTGAGTGCGATCAGCGATGTCAGCACCTCGTCGCGATACGCGCCTTGATAGGTGCAGCGTCCGCTCCAGTCTCGCCACCACGCCTCAGTGCGCGCAAGCGCCGAATCGGCGTCCTCAACCGCGGGCGCCTCCTCGTATGAGAGGTGCCACGTAAGTGTGAATCGTTCACGGGCACCCTCGACGGCGATGAAATCCGCCCGCACGCTGCCGTCGCCCACCTCGAGCGGCCGAGCCGTGGTGAGGCGGAAAGCGTCCGGGCCCGCAGTCGCCACGATCCCGTCGGCCGCAGCCTCGATCCACGGGACGATTGACGCGTAATCCGGGCGCAGCGAAAGCTCCATCTGCATCGGCACCCGTCCCCTCATGCCCTCGACGATACGCATCAGGCGCGGCGGCCCATCACCTCGCCGCGGCATGAAGTCGATGACGCGCACCGCCCCTTCTTTCGTCTCGAACTCGGTCTCGAGGACCAGCGTCCCGGGTCGATACCGGCGCGACGTTGAGCGCACCTCGCCCGACGGGGCCACCAGCCAACGCCCATGCGTCTCATCCCCTAGCAGGGCGGAGAAACACGACGAGGAGTCGAATCGCGGGAGACATAACCAGTCCACCGATCCGTTGCGGCCGACGAGCGCCGCAGCCTGAAGGTCGCCGATCAAGCCATAGTCTTCGATCCGCACGTCGGCGCCCTCCCTCGTACACCCCCAAGATCTTCGGGACTGCCTTATCTCTGCAGACGCGAAGAGGAAAACAGCATCATCCGATCGAGGTGAACGGGCCGTCCGTTACGTCGACGAGGCGTCGCC
>VAXO01000110.1 GCA_005888435.1 Actinomycetota bacterium
TTCCCCTGAAGCGCGTCGGCGAGGGCTGGTACCTCGTCTACTGGCGGGTGATCTCCGTCGACGGCCACCCGGTCCGGGGCGCGTTCATCTTCGCCGTCGGGCCGAATCCGGGGCCGCAACCGCAGTTCGTGATTCCCTCGATCTCGGAGACGGCCGCGACGCCGCGGCTGATCGCGGCGCGCTCGATTGTTCTCGTCGCGATCATGGCCGCGATCGGCCTCTTCGTGCTGCGCATCGCGACGGCGCGGCCGGTCGTCCGCCGCGTGCCGGAGTCGCGGCTCCGGCCGCTGGACATCGCCTACGGGACAGCAGCGGTCGTCGGTCTGGTCGCCATTCCGGTCTACCTCGTGCTGACGACGGCGCAATTCGCGTTGCGCTCGGCGTTCGACCTCGGCGCGCTGTTCCCCTTGCTGCGCGCGTCCGCCTTCGGCCGCGGGCTCGTCGACCTGGAGATCGTGTTCGCGCTGTTCGTGCTCGCCGGCGGACTCACGCTGTGGATCGACCGGCCTGAACGCGAGTGGCGTTCCATTGCCGAGATCCTCTCCGTGACCGGCGCCGTGGCTGCCGCGGCGGCCGTGTTGCTCCTCCCGGGGCTTGCCGGGCATGCCGCGCAGACGTCGCCGCGCGGCGCGACGCTCCTCTTCGATTGGCTCCATCTCGTCGCCGGCTCGATCTGGGTCGGGGGGCTGATCGGACTGCTCGTCATGTGGCGGAGCTTCTCGGTCGCGCGCCGCATCGCCGGGCTCGTCGTTTGCGTGCCGCGCTTCTCGAATACAGCGTTCGTGTCGGTGCTCGTCCTGATCGGCTCGGGCATCGGCGCGTCGCTCGTGCACATGCCGACGTTCGCGTCGCTGTGGCAGACCTCGTACGGCCAGACGCTGCTCGTGAAGATCGGCCTCCTGAGCGCGGCGATGCTGCTCGCCGCGGTGAACCTGCTGCGCACGCGCCCGCGGCTGCTCGCGTATCGCGAGCGGCCCGAGCTCGCTCCCGGCGCCGCGTCGCTGCTCCGCCGGCTCGTCGCGGGCGAGGTGCTGCTCGTCCTCAGCGCGGTCGTCGCGGCGGCCGTCCTTTCGAGCCTGCCGCCGCCTTCGAAGGCCCTCGCGAAGGTCGGCGGCGCCAGCGCGCACGTCGGGCCCGGACCGGTGGCCGAGGTTGTCAACAAGAACGGGTACCGCATCGAGCTCCACGTCAGCCCGAACCGGGCCGCTGCCCAGAACAGCTTCGCCCTCCGGATCACGCGCGGCGGCAAGCCGGTCACGGGCGCCGAGGTCGTCGTCGGGGCGACGATGCTCGACATGGAGATGGGAACCCAGTCGTACGCGCTCACCGAGACGGCGCCGGGCGTCTATTCGCACGCCGCGCCGGCGCTCGTGATGGTCGGGCACTGGGGCCTCTCGTTCGACGTCACGCCCAAGAGCGGCGCGCCGTTTAGCGTTCTCCTGGTCGATCGGGCCAACGGATGAGCAACCGCAACGTCACTCTGATCCTCACCGCCGCGCTCGTGGCGCTCTTCGCGGGCGCTGCGGCGTGCATCGTCGTCGTGCTGCTCGCGGTGGACGTGCTTGGCTAGGCGCGTCGGGATCCTCGCCGTGGTGCTGTTGCTCATGGCACCGGCCGTTGCGCGTGCGAACGGCGACCCGGCGAGCGACTACTTGCTCGTCCAGAGCAGCTTCCTCCCGTTCAACGCGAAGGTCGATCCGGCTGCGTCGAAGGAGCTCGCAGACACGATCCGCGCTGCCGACCAGAAGGGCTTCAAGATCAAGGTTGCGGTAATCGGGTCGCGCTACGACCTCGGCACCGCATTCTCGCTCTACAACAAGGCGTCGAAGTACGCCGAGTTCCTCGGGCTCGAGCTGTCGTTCCAGTACCACGACGGGCTGCTCGTCGTGATGCCGAACGGGTACGGCTACTCGATCGCCGGCAAGCCCGACCCGGCCGGCAGCCGCGTCGTGAACGGTCTGCCGCCTCCCGGCAAGGACGCGACGAGGCAGGTGCAGGGCGCGACGCATGCGATCCGAAAGCTCGCCGCCGCGTCCGGGCACCAGCTGCCGGCCGGCGGCACGAGCGGAGGCTCGAACACCCGGGACCGCATCACGATCGCGGCCGGCGCCGTCGCGCTCGCCGCCGTCCTCGCCGCGATCGTTTTCTGGCGCCGCGAGAAACGCACGCCGGCACGCGAGTAGCCTTTGTCTATGCAGATCTGTCCTAGCTGCGGCAACGAGAATCCGCCGGGGGCTCGGTTCTGCAACGCCTGCGCCGCGCCGCTGCCGCGGTCAGCCTCGGCGCTGGCCGAGGAGCGGAAGCTCGTCACCGTGCTCTTCGTCGACCTCGTCGGCTTCACGGCGCGGTCAGAGCAGCTCGATCCCGAAGACGTGCGCGCCATCCAGGCTCCCTACTTTTCACGCGTTCGCTCGGTGATCGAGTCCTTCGGCGGCACCGTGGAGAAGTTCATCGGCGACGCGGTGATGGCCGTTTTCGGCGCGCCCATCGCCCATGGAGACGACCCGGAGCGCGCGGTCCGCGCCGCGCTGGCGATTCTCGACGGGATGGACCTCGACGTCCGCATCGCCGTCAACACGGGCGAGGCCCTCGTCTCCGTGTCCGCGAACCCTGCGCACGGCGAGGGCATCGTGTCGGGCGACGTCGTCAACACCGCGGCGCGCCTGCAGTCGGCCGCGCCGGTGAACGGGATCCTCGTCGGCCAGGAGACGTACCACGCGACGCGCAACACGATCGCGTACGAGGAAGTCGAGCCCGTCCTCGCCAAGGGCAAGCAGCAGCCCGTGCCTGTGTGGCGCGCGCACGGGCGACGCGCAGATCTCGGAGCAGGAGCGTCAGCCGCTGCGCCGATGCTCGGCCGTGCCTCGGAGCTACAGACGCTGCTTCGCACCTGGGAGCGCGTCGTCGCCGACCGCCGGCCGCAGCTCGTGACGCTCTTCGGTCCCGCCGGGATCGGCAAGAGCCGGCTCAGCTCCGAGTTCACGAAGGCGGTGCAGCAGCAACGCGACGGACGCGTGGTCTGGGGTCGGTCGCTCCCGTATGGAGAGGTGACCCCGTACGGATCTTTCGCTGGGCAGATCAAGCAGATGGTTGGCATGTTCGACACCGACGAGACGGACGCCGCCTGCGCGAAGCTGGAGCGCGCCGTCGAGAGTGCGCTCCGGGCCGGCGATGCTCGGGAGGTAGCTGCGCATCTGGCGATGCTCATCGGTGTGGGGCGCGAAGGAGCCGCCGGCGACCGCCAGACGCTCTTCTACTCGGCGCGTCGCTATGTGGAGGCGCTGGCCCTCGAGCAGCCGACGGTGCTCGTGTTCGAGGACATCCACCTGGCGGCGTCGAGCATGCTCGACCTGCTCGAGATGCTCGGGTCGCGTGTTCGCGACGTGCCGCTGCTGCTGCTCACGCAAGCACGCCCGGAGCTCTTGTCGTCACGTCCGGCGTGGGGCGGCGGGCTCCCGGCGTACACCGCGGTGCAGCTCGAGCCCCTGGGCCAGGAGGAGGCGGCGGAACTTGCGCGGCGCCTCTTCGAGACGGCCGGGGCTCAAGCGCAGCGCATCGCCGAGCTCGCAGAGACGGCCGAGGGCAACCCGCTGTTCGTCGAGGAGCTCGTCGCGTCGCTCGCGGAGGGGCGTGTCGAGTCCGGGCAGCTGCCGACGAGCATCAGAAACATCGTTGCAGCGCGCATCGACGCGCTGCCTGCGTCCGAGCGGGATGCGCTGCTCGATGCATCAGTCGCCGGAAAGGTCTTCTGGCCGGGCGCGGTCGGCTCGGTCACGGCCGAGACGCTCGACGCACTCGAGGGACGCGACCTGATCCGGCGAGACCCTATTTCACGGCTCGGCGCCCAGCATCCGCAGTTCACGTTCAAGCACCAGCTGATCCGGGAGGTCGCGTACGCGACTTTGCCGCGCGCGCGCCGGCGCGAACGGCACGAGGCGATCGCCGTGTTCCTCGAGGAGGCCGTGGCCGAGACCGGCGACGTCGCCCCGGCGCTGGGCAGCCACTGGCACGAGGCCGGCGATCTCGAGCGCGCTGCGCGCTACTACGTCGCCGCCGGCGATCAAGCGAATCGCGGCTGGGCGAAGGAGCAGGCGGCGCAGTACTACCAGCACGCGCTGGGCGTCATTCCCGAAGACGACCGCGAGCTACGCCGCGAGGTAGCGAAGCGCTACGCGGTGGCCGCGCAGGCTTCGTTTCATGTGCCCGAGATGCTGGCGGGCCGCGCGGCGCCTAGGTCAGCGGAAAATCGTCCGGAGTGACGTCGCCGGCGATCTCGTAGATGCCGTCGATCCGGTGCCAGCCGAGCTTCTCGGAGTGGCGGCGGACGACGTCCTCGTCGGGCGCCTCGTAGACGCAGTAGGTCCTGACGTTGCCGTCGCCGTCGACCACGACGTGGCTGTGGTGCCACGTGATGTCGCTGAACTCGTCTTCGGTCAGCTGTCGTGAGCGCTTGCCGATGTCCCCCATCTGATCCTGCCCGACGGAGAAGGTGCGTTCGATCAAGAATTTAGTCATGGCTGAAAGCCTACGCTCTCACAAGAAACTTAGATTGGACTGCTGTCGTATATGACTCTGTACCAACGAACAGGGAGGCAGGGGTGAGCGAGCAGCCGATGTCCGCGCCCGGCGAGGCGCAGGAGCGCCTCGAGCAGGCGCTCTTCGAGATCAGGCGCGTCATCGCAGGGCAGGACGCCATGCTCGAGCGCGTGCTCGTCTGCCTGCTCGCGCAGGGCCACCTGCTGATCGAGGGCGTGCCCGGTCTCGCGAAGACGCTGACGATCAAGACGACCGCGGGCGTCCTCGGCGGGACGTTCGCGCGCGTCCAGTTCACCCCGGATCTTGTCCCCTCCGACCTCGTCGGGACGCGGATCTACCGAGCGGGCGAGGGCACGTTCGACACGGAGCTCGGGCCGGTCTTCTGCAACTTCCTGCTCGCGGACGAGATCAACCGCGCGCCCGCGAAGGTGCAGTCGGCGCTGCTCGAGGTGATGCAAGAGCGACAGGTGACGATCGGCCACACGACCTATCCCGTGCCGGAGCCCTTCCTCGTGATGGCGACGCAGAACCCGATCGAGTCGGAGGGCACCTACCCGCTGCCGGAGGCGCAGGTCGACCGTTTCATGCTCAAGATCCTGATCGACTACCCGGCGCATGACGAGGAGCTGACGATCGTGCAGCGCCAGCTCGTCGAGCAGCCGGATCTGCGCCAGGCGCTGTCGCTCGACGACCTGAAGGCGCTCCAGCGGCTCGTCGCCGACATCTACGTCGACCCGGCTCTCGTCAGCTACGCGGTCGACCTCGCGACGGCGACGCGCGCGCCTGGCGACGAGCTGAAGGAGTACATCGCGTTCGGCGCCAGCCCACGCGGGCCGATCAGCCTCGTGCAGGCGGCACGCGCGCTCGCCCTCATCCGGGGGCGCGAATACGTCCTCGCGGAGGACCTGCAGGCGCTGATGAAGGACGCGATGCGCCACCGGCTCGTGCTCACGTACCAGGCGCTGGCGGAGGAGATGTCGCCGGACGCGATCCTCGACCGCGTCGTGTCGACGGTGCCGGTGCCGGCGACCGATCTCGCGAGACCGAACGTCGCGTGACTCCTTTCCGTGCGCTTCGGGCCGAGCCGACGCCCGAGCGCCCGGGGCCCGGACCGCTGCCCGAGGCCCTGCTTCGCGCACTCGAGGTCAGCATCGGCCGCCGGGTCGGGGGCTTGCTCGCCGGCGACTACCGCTCGACGCTCCTCGGCGAGGGAACGGAGCTCGCGCAGGTTCGCCCGTACGTCTTCGGCGACGACGTGCGTCACATCGACTGGAACGTGACGGCGCGTACGGGCGAGCCGCACGTACGCGTGCACCTCGCTGAGCGCGTGCTCGTCACCTGGCTCGTGCTCGACACGTCTCCTTCGATGCAGTTCGGCACCGCCGAGCGGCGCAAGGCCGACGTGGCGGAAGGCGTCGCGATCGCGGTCGGGCACATCGCCACGCGAAGAGGAAATCGGCTCGGGTTCGTCACCTTCGGCGAGGAACATCAGCGCTGGCTGCCGCCGCGCCAGGGACGCCTCGGCCTGCTCGGCCTGCTGGACGCGCTACGCGAGGAGCAGCCGCAGGCCCGGGAGCGTGTCGGCGCGACGGAGCTCGGCGGCGCGCTGCGCCGCACCGGCGCGATGTCGACGCAGCGCGCAATCGTGATCGTCGTCAGCGACTTCCGCGGCCCGCTCGACTGGAAGCGCCCGCTCGTGGAGCTAGCGGGCCGCCATGAGGTCGTGGCGATCGAGATCCGCGACCCGCGCGAGCAGGAGCTGCCGAACGCGGGCGTCCTCTGGCTCGTCGATCCCGAGACTGGCCGCCAGGTCCGCGCCGACACGCGCAGCGCAAAGCTGCGGGCGCGCTTCGCCGCCGCCGCTGCGGAGGAGCGCGCGCAGGTCGCGCGTACGCTCGTGTCCGCAGGCGCGCGCCACGTGGTGCTCTCGACGTCAGGCGACTGGCTGCGCTCGCTCGCTGTCTTCCTCCGTAGGGGGCGCCACCGGTGACGTTCGAGTGGCCGCTCGTGCTGGTCGCGCTGGTCGTCCTGCCGGTCCTGATCGCGCTCTACGTGTGGCGCGAGCGGCGCCGCACGGACTACGCGTCGCGGTTCACGACGCCCGGCCTGCTGCCGAACCTCGTCGACGAGTCGCCGCGCTGGCGCCGGCACCTGCCCCTCGCGATCCTGCTGATCGCGCTGGCGGCGATGGTCGTCGGCGTGGCGCGGCCGCACGCGATGATGAGTGTCCAGCGCGAGGAGGCGACCGCGATCCTGGTCATTGACACATCGCTCTCGATGGGTGCGGACGACGTCAAGCCGACGCGTCTCGAGGCGGCGCGCAGGGAGGCACGCGCGTTTCTCGACCAACTGCCGAAGAAGTACCGCCTCGCGATTGTCGGCTTCGCGGGACGTGCGTACGTTGCGCTGCCGCCGACCGACGACCGCGATCTCGCGGTGGTCGCACTGAGGAACCTGCACACCGCCGAGGGGACGTCTCTCGGCGACGCCGTCGCACTCGCGACGCGCATCGCCGGACGGCAGCGCGCCTCCGACGGGTCGAAGCCGCCGGCCGCGATCATCGTCATCTCCGACGGCGCGCAGTTCAGCGGCCACACGTCGCCGGCCGCTGCCGCGTTGAAAGCGCGACAGGCGCATATCCCGGTGTATTCGGTGCTGGTCGGCACGCCGGACGGCGTGATCACCGTTCCGCTCGCCGGTGGGCTCAAAGCTGCGATGCGGGTGCCGACGAGCCCAGAGACGCTGCGCATGGTCGCGCGGGCGACGGGCGGCCACTTCTTCGCCGCGCCGAACGCGGCGCAGCTGCGCACCGTGTACGCGCACCTCGGTTCCCGGCTCGGGAGCCGCAGGGAATCGCGTGAGGTGACCAATCTGTTCGCCGGCGGCTCGGCCGCATTGCTGCTGATCGGCGGCGGGCTTTCAGCGCTGTGGTTCCGGAGGGTTCCGTGAAGCGCCTGCTCGCGCTCGCCGCCGCGCTCGCCGCAGTCGGCGCCATGGCGGCGCCCGCCGGTGCGACGAGCGAATGCCGCGGCCTGCAGGTCTGCGTCAAGGTCCGAGGCCCCTGGGTGGTCGTCCCTGCGGAGGTCGGCAATTCGCGTGCTGGGACACAGTTCCAGCTCTCGTGCCCGCGCGGCTTCGTCGCGGGCGGGCTGGACGCCGAGCTGAGCGACCGCACGATCGACCTCGACTTCCTCGGACTGCTCGGGAGCCCGGTCGGCCCGGGGACGACGACGTCGCGCTCGGTCGTCTTCCGCGGCGTCTACACGGGCGCGCCGGTGCGCACGCCGACATTCCGTCCACACCTCGGCTGCATTCCCGTCGCCGGTGGCGGATCCGGGCCGGTGCCGTATCGCAAGCTGCAGGCCGTCCCGCCCGGCCAGCCGACGATCCGGCGCGTGCGGACGGTGAGCTTGCGCGCGGGCAGCACGCGCGCGATCGCCGCATGCGCCGCCGGTGAGCGACTCATCTCCGGCTGGCACGCGATCGGCTTCTACACGGCGTCCGCGCCGAGTGGGGCGCTCGTGCACAGCGTCAGCGCGTCGCGTAGCTCGCGCGGCAATCGCGTGGAGGTGCGCGTACGCGCAGGCGCCGCTGTCGCCGGCGTTCGCGCTGTCTGCGGAGGGGGCTCGTGACCTTCGAGCGCCCGCTCCTCCTCGTCACCCTGCTGCTCGTCCCGCTCGCGATTGCGCTCTACGTGCTCGCCGAGCGGCGGCGCATGCGCTACGCGATCCGGTTCACGAACGTGGACGTCCTGGCCGGCGTTGTGCGCGGACGCGTCTGGCGCCAGTACGTCCCGCTCGTACTGTTCCTGCTCGCGCTCGCCGCACTGTGCGTCGGGGTGGCGCGTCCGCAGCGCACGACGCTCGTGCCGAAGGACCGGGCCACGGTGATCCTCGTCGTCGACGTCTCGCGGTCGATGGAGTCGAAGGACGTGAAGCCCTCGCGGATCGGTGCAGCGACGCAGGCTGTGCGCCTGTTCCTGAAGAAGGTGCCCGACCGTCTGCAGGTCGGGTTGATCGCGTTCGCCGGCGATCCTGCGGTTGCTGCGCCGCCGACGACGGATCATGACCTCGTCCGCACGGCGCTCGAAACCATCCAGTGGTACCCGAGCTTCGGCGGAACGGCGATCGGCGACGCGCTTGCCGAGGCGGTACGGCTCGGCCAGGAGGCAGTCGGCGGCGGCAACGGCAACCTTGCATCGGTGACCGCGGCACCGTCGAAGCCGACGCGCGGCCTCGTCTCGATCCTGTTCCTCTCGGACGGCGCGCAGACCCGCGGCCAACTGCTCCCACTCGAGGGCGCCGATCGCGCGCGCGACGCCGGCATCCCGGTCTACACGGTTGCGCTCGGGACGCCGAACGGCACCCTGCAGTTCGGCAACCAGCGTCCCTCCCAGGGCTTTCCGAACGGCTTCGGGTTCGGACGGCGAGTGCCGGTGCCGCCCGATCCCGCGACGCTGCACGCGATCGCAGACCGCACGGGCGGGGAGTTCTTCGCCGCGCACGACGCGGAGTCCCTCAAGTCCGCGTACTCGAAGCTCGGCTCGCGGCTGGGACGCAAGCCCGGCAAGACGGAGATCACCTACGGGTTCCTCGCCGCCGCGGCTGGGCTCTTGATCGCCGCCGGCCTGCTGTCCGCGGCCTGGTCTCCTCGCGTGCCGTAGCACTACGCTTCGCCAATGCGTTGTCCGAACTGCGGGCAGGAGAATCCGGCCGGCGCCCGCTTCTGCTTCTCGTGCGGTAACCCGT
>VAXO01000111.1 GCA_005888435.1 Actinomycetota bacterium
TCCCCTGTCGCCGCCCCGGTGATGAGGATCCCGAAGCCGATGTTGTTGGCGATCACGTTGCCCTCGCCCGCATTCACGCCGCCGATCGTGTCGTTCGACAGGCCGCTGATCTCGATTCCATGACTCTGTCCGAGCGGAGTGGTGCCGTCGGCACCCACACCGATCTTGTTTCCCTTGATCACGTTTGCCGTTCCAGAGGCTGCGAGGAAGACACCATCGCCGGAGTTGCCAGAGATGACGTTCCCGCTCACGGTGGTCCGCGAGGCACGGAAGATCTCGATCCCGCGACGAGAGTTCCCGAGCGCCGCGTTGCCGGTTGCGTCCGTCCCGACGAAGTTCCCCTGAATGACGTTGTCGGTGATCGGCGCGTCGGGGACGCCGCTGTCGAGCGCGATACCGGCACCCGAACCGCTCGTCGTGGTCGCGCCGGACGTCACGTTATTCGTGACCGTGTTCGAGTTGCTCGAGATGAGGACGCCCGAATCGTCGTTGCCGATCACTGCCGTCCCGCCGGCCGAGGTGCCGATGTAGTTGCCGGTGACGGTGTTGTTGCCGGCGGCTGTGAGGACGACCCCGGCACCCTTGTTGCCGGAGATCACGTTCCGCAGCACGCCGCCGATCGTGTTGGTGCCCGAAGCCACGTAGACGCCACTGTTGCCGTTCGGCGACGCCGCGGTGCCCGCGCTGTTCGTTCCGAGGTAGTTGCCGCGCACGACCGACCCGCCGCTGCCGGGGAAGAGGTCGATCGCGTTGCCGGCAACGCGGTTGATGATGAGGCCCTGGATCGTGACGGGTGCGTTCGCCATCAGCCCGTCGGCGGACGAGGCTTCGCCGTTGATCTCGATCAGCGGCGGCCCTGTGTACTCGAGGCCGCCCTGGCTCCAGCCGTCGACGGTGACGGCGTCGTTGATCTGCGGCAGCGAGGTCGTGCCGAGCGCGATTGTCTGACTGGAGCCGGTGGCGCCGATGTTGAACGCGATCGTGTCTGCGCCCGGGTCGGCATTGGCAGCGAGGATCGCGCCGCGCAAGGTGCAGTCGCCGGGCGCGCACCCGTTGCCATCGGCGGGCGACGTGACCGTGTACGTGTTGCCGGCCAGCGCCCGGCTCAAGGCAGCAGGCTTTCGCGTGGCGGCCCTCCTTGAGGGGCGCCGGGGCTTCGCGCGTGCCGCGTGGTGCGCGTGCCGGAGCTCGAGCCGTGCCGGCGGCGGCGGTGCCAGGCGCTTGTCGCCGGAAGAAGCGCGCATCGCAAGCAGCGGTCCGCTGCCGGTGCTGATGCCGTTGATCACGGGGGGAGTGCTTTTATCGCGCGCGTACAAGAGGAGCGAGCCCGCCACTCCCGGCGTGCCCTTCCAGAGCTCGACTCGTGTCGCGTTCGGGTCGGCGGCCTGGGCGATGGAGAAGAGCGCGGAGGGCGCCGCGTGCGTCGTGGCGGAGCCGCCGTGCTCGGAGTCCGCGAAGCTGACGGGCACGCCCGTCGGTTGACCCGGGACTTGACGCAGGAAGTAGCCGCTGCTTGGATCCGGATCCGTCAGTTGCGTCTGCGACGAGTAATACGACTCGACGATGTTGGTGCCAGGCGCCGTCCCGGTGCTGCCGGGAGCGAGCCCGGAGCTTCCGGTAGTGGTGCCCGACATCACGAACGCGAGCGTTGCCGCCGTGATCGATCCGAGCGTTTTCGGGAACTGCGTGAACTCGCCGGAAGGGGTGCCGCCGAACACCGACCGCGCGTACGCGAAGTCCGGCGCCTCGAAGAGCGTGTTGTTGTTGTCGGGGGCAGGCGAGCTCGCCGACGGTTTCATGAGGCTTCGATCGGTCGGAATGAACGCCCGCTGCACGACGTTGTAGCGGCGATTCAGCTGCGGGTTCTCCGCCGTGATGTTCTGCGAGTGGCCGGCATCGAACGGGCTCTCACGATCTGCGGGCGTCAACCCCAGCGTGTGGGCAAGCTCGAGGGTAGAGAGCTGCCCGCCGCGGCCGGTGATTGCCTGCGTCCACGCTTCGGCGCTGCCGAGCGACCCCATGCCCTCGAAGCACGGGTCAGGCGGTCCCTTCGCGATCAACGGGTCGATCGCGCCGAGCACGCTGTCGACCTGAATCCCAGGATTCCCCGTCTGCCACGTTCGGAGCATCTGGTACAGCTGACCCTTGATCGCGGCGTAGCTCGCCCCCGTCCCGCAGAACTTGCCGGTCGAATCGAGCAGCGGCGATCCGTTCGAGTCACGCAGCGCGTTGAGCGGAAGCAGGGTTGGGATGATCGTGTACTGCAGTCCCTCGCCGCCGATCGAGCCCAGGTTCCCGACGCCGGCCGCCACCGGAAAGATCCGCGACAACGTGCCCGTCATCCCATCCTGAATGGCGGCCTGGGCCGCTGCGCTGAACTGCGAGGTGTAGACCTTCGAGGCGTCGCCCATGGGGACGACGAGGACATGGAACGGGTTCGTCTTTCGGTCGAAGCTCGCGCTGATCGCGTTCGCGCTCGGAGCGGGATTCGTCGGCGACGTGGGTGTCCGCGTGAACGTGACGCTGCCCGACACCGGCGTCGCGCTCCTGCCGGACTTCGCCTGGTAGTTGACGGTCGCGCTGAATGTCGTGCTGAAGGCCGCGCCGCCGGCGGGCGCGACGGCGGAACCGGGGATCACGAACTTCGGATCCCCAGTCGAATCGATCGCAGGCGCTGTACTGAAGGTCGCGATCACCGGGTAGGCCGTCGGTGACGGCGTCGGTGTCATTCGCACATTCGCAGACGCCCCGCCGCTCATGCTCAGCGTCGCGTCCGTCACTTGAATCGACGCCCCGCTCGCGGCACACGACGGCATGCTCAGATAGAGCCGCGCAAGCGTTTCCTTCCCGTACTCGAGCGGGGAGTACGAGCCGACGCCCTGCTCGATCGTGACGTCACGCAGCTGGGGAGCAAGCGTGCACGGTGTGCTCGCCCCGTTTGCGGACCTGCCGGCAACGGAAGCTCCTCCGAGCAGCACGGCAAGAGCTATGAATCCGTATCGACCCCGCCGCACGAGCGTCCCCCTCGCGATAACCGCAGATGGCGTACCGCGGTCGATCGTTAGCAAGGTGCTGGTGAGAAGTCAAGGCACGCACTGCAGGTCTGCGTACCTATATCGCCGGGTCGAGCGTTTCACCCGCAGAAAGTCGACCCAACGGGGAGGAGAACAAATGTCCAGGCTGGTCGCGGCTGTCATGTCTCTGGGTGCGACCGCACTCGTCCTTGCGGCGACCGGAGCAGCGGACACGTCGGCGACGCTTCCCTACACGGCCGGCGCGTTCAACAGCTGCAACGGCGAGCTCGTCGAGGTTCAGGGGATGATTCACACGACGATGGGCTCGACCATCGACGCGAACGGCACGCACTCCCACGTCACGGTGAACCTCGTGGGCGTCAAGGGCGTCGCGCCTGTGAGCGGTGCGCGGTACGTCGAGTCCGACACGCAGACCGAGACGTCCAACTTCAGCTTCGACGGCGCCTCGGAGGCGAACGTCGTCGAGACGCGAATCCTCAACCGCCTCGGCGAAGACGGGACACTCGACGACTTTCGGTACCACGTGCGCGCGCACCTGACGATGAACTCGAACGGCGTCGTCACCGTCGATCGGACCGAGAATCAGATCGACTGCAACTGAGCCGAGCCCCTAGGCCTCAAGGTGACTGCCGCTAGCATTCGCGGCCACGCCCTCTTAGCTCAGTTGGTAGAGCACCTCCATGGTAAGGAGGGGGTCGACGGTTCGAGTCCGTCAGAGGGCTCTGCAAAAGCGCCGCACGTCGCTGGTTCGTGTTCGGATCGATTTGCAAGCTTCGCAGCGTGCGCTGGGTATGGAGCCGTTTATGGAGCTTTCGCGCTCGTAGCCGCGATGGACGGGCGCAGAATCCAGTTTTCCTTGAAGACGGACTCGTCTCCCGCGGGGCCTCGCGAGGCCCCTCAAGGCGCAGCGGAGGAACAAGCTCCCGCACCATCGCGGCTAAGGTCACGTCCGTCTTGGTCAGGGTCTACATCAGCCAATAGCGCTGCCACGCGATTCGGCGAAAGTCGGACCTGCGGCCGGCGAGTTCGAGGAAGCACTCGTGGCGCCCGAGAGTTCGGCCTCGACGCCGGCCTGCGTCACCGGCAGATCTGGGAGCCTGGCGGAAGTGAACGCCCGCGAGCTGGTGGAGTCGCTGACAGCCCTACCTGGGGTGCGGCCGATTTCGACCGAGACTCGCGGGATCGGAGTCAGCGCGATCCTCAACGGGATCGAACGTTCTAGCGTGCGGCTTCGATGTCGCGAGGGCCGTAGGCCCAACCGGCGGCGTCGGGCGGCGTCTTTCCACACGCCGCACTTGCGTCAAGCACGCGCTCAGCCCGCGCTTGGAGGCCAGTCAGGTCCCGAACCTATCTTCGGCTTGTCCATTCGTGAAAGGAAGGCGACCATTGAGCGACCATGTCACCAACGCCACGTTCGATCACATCCGTCTTGCGCGTGCTGCGGACTACGACACGCTGGTCGAGCTATGGGAGCGCTCGGTGCGGGCGACGCATGATTTCCTGACCGAGGACGACATCGGCGCGTTGCGACCTCTTGTCCGGGAGGCGTTGAGTGATGACGCGCTCGAGCTCTGGGTTCTGGTGGAGAGGGCAGACGTGCCGGTCGGCTTTATGGGGCTCGCGGAGCATGACATCGCGGCGCTGTTCCTCGAGCCGACGCACCGCGGGCAGGGAGCCGGGCGCCGGCTCGTTACACACGCCCAACAGTTGCGCGGCGGCTCCCTGACGGTCGACGTCAACGAGCAGAACCCCGCGGCACGCGGGTTCTACGAGGCGCTCGGCTTCGTAGTCGTTAGCCGCTCACCCCTTGACGGCGATGGTCGGCCGTTTCCGTTACTCCACATGCGGCGGCCAGCACCTCCCGAGGAATCGACGCGCTCTTCCGACTGGAACTGAGCACACGCCGCCTGGTGTCGTACGTCAGGCGGCGCACCTAGCGCTTCTCTGCCCTCGTAGCGTTTCGAGGATGGACGCCAACACGGCCCCCTGCTCCGGGATCGCGGAGGAGGCCGTCCGCGGCGAAGGCGTGCTGTACGTGGGGTTGAGGGGTTCAAAATGCCGTTTCGGTCGGCCGCGCCGGCAGTGCGCTGATTTAGATGATTCACGCGCGCGCGCGAATACCAGATCGCGCTGGGCCTCGCAACTGATTAGCTGGGGTCGGGAACGCGGCGTTCTTGCTCTTCCTGCGCGTCGTAGCGGGCGAGGGGAGCATCGGGTGCATGCTTCTTTCGTTCGCCTATCTCGCCTTCTCGGCTGTGCTGCGGCTGCTGGTCAGCCGCCGCACGCCGCTGCAGGGTTGGACGATCACTACGCGCTCGGAAGCGGGCGCACAAGGCGGAGATGCGCGCGAAGCAGCAGGCCTGAGAGCCGCAGGCGCCTAGTCCGCCTCCGCTAGAACACGTGGGAGCTCGTGCCTCGATGCGATGCCGAGCTTGCGGTACGCATTGCTGAGATGTACCTCCACGGTCTTCGGCGTGACGTAGAGCGTCTGTGCGATGTCGCGGTTCGTCTGCCCGCCGGCAGCAAGATCTGCGACACGCCGCTCGCTCGCAGTGAGCGCGAGGACGCCCGCAAGGGCGGTCGTGCGTGGACGCGCCCCTGTGGCGTAGATCTCGCTGCGAACGGTGTCGACGAGCGGCTGCGCGCCGCAGATGTCTGCCAGCTCGAGCGCACGCCGCAGCGGCTCGCGAGCCTCCGTCGGCTTACGCGCATGCCGTAGCGCGCCGCCGAGCGCGGCGAGCGCCTTCGCTTGCTCGAGACGCGCGGGCGCCTGTTCCAGGACGTCGCAGGCCTCTTCGAGCTGCTCGTGCCCTTCGGCGTGCAGGATCGTTCCGAGGACGCGCAGCGAGCGACCGACGGTTCCCGGTGTTCCCCAGCTGCGCGCGATCTCGACCTCCGCCTCGGCGAGAGTGACTGCCTCGTCGTGCCTCCCGAGCCGGTCGAGCGCCTGCGCCGTGAGCGACCGCCACGGCGCGAACCGCGGGTGTTGCTTCCGGTCGGCGTGGAGCTCGAAGGCTTTGCCGTGTTCGAGCGCCTCGTTCGGCCGCCCCTCAGCGAGCAGCAGCCGCATCCGCGTGCGGTCGGCCAAGATTGCGTAGTCCGACCGCGACGGCGCGTCGCCCGCTGCCTCGAGCAGAGCACTTGCCTCGTCGATCGCGCCGCGCTCAACCAGGACCTCGGCGAGAACGGTCCCCGTCCACTGCGCCTCTGCCGGCATGCCCCAATCCGTCGCCGTCTCCAGCGAGGCACGAAGCTCGGACTCGGCCTCGATGAGATCCCCGCGGAGGTAGTGCGTGTAGCCGCTCCAGAGGTTCACGCCGCCGATGCGCATCAGCGATCCCTTGCGATGGGCCTCGGCGCGCTGAGCGTCCCAGGCTTCGAGAGCCTCATCGAGGTCGGCGAGTGCGAGCGTAACGGCAGCAGCCATGGGCATCAGGCCGTCGGCCGCGAGCAATTCACCGCCGTCAAGTGCCGCGCGCGCGAGTGCGCACACGCGCTCGGCCGGTCCTGGCCGTTGTGCCCAGTCCCAGGCGGCGACCGCAGCCAGGCTGCGGGCGCCGACGCCGGCCGACACGTCGATCTCGCGTGCTGCAGCAAGGCGTTCATGCTGGTCGCTCTGCGGCTCGGCGCCGAACACAAGGGCGAACAGCTCGACCGCCTCGAGCCGGCGTGCGAGATCGGCGAGCTCCGGTGGGAGCTCGGCCGCTGCCTCCCGGGCGAGGGCGGCCGACTCGTCGGGAGCGCCGAGGAACATGAGCGTCCGCGCCAGCTGGTCGGCCGCGAAGCCGCGCGTGGCCGGATCGTCGGCGAGCTCGTAGGCACCGTGCAGATGTTTTGCTGCGGCGGGCAGCGACGTCATCCCTTCGACACGCCCAAGCTCGAGCAAGAGGTTTCGCTCGAGCTCCGGCTCGGGCGGCTCGGCGAGTGCGCGTTCGAGCAGCGAGCTCGCAGCATCGAGATCGCCTTTGGCCGCCGCGACAGCCGCAGCATCCCGCAACACGTTGACGACCCAGGCCCGCCCCTGAGCCGGCATCACGAGTGCGTGCGCGGCGATTTCTTGCTTCGTCCCGCCGAGACTGAGGAGCGCCATCGCCGCGCGCTCGTGGTACAGCTCGCGCTCGACAGGCGTGAGGTCGTGATAGACAGCCGCTTGGACGAGGGGATGCACGAAGCCGAGAGGCGACTCGGGTCGCAGGATCTCGGCCTGCACGAGCTCTCGCGTCGCTGCGGCAACGGCGAGCGCCTCCAGCTCGGCGAGCTCCGCGACGATGCCGAAGTCCGCGCCGTCGCCTAGAACCGCAATCGCGCGCGCGACTTGAACAGCATCGGGAGAAAGGCGCACGAGCCGAAGCAGCACCGCTCGCGACGCGGCACGCGGACCGAGCTCCGCGACGACACCGACGTGGGCGGCATCGGGCACGATGCGGTCGGCGACCAGCGCTTTGAGCAACTCGTTGAGTAGGAGCGGATTGCCGCCGGTCGAGGAATGACACGCCTCGGCGAAAGCCGGCTCGACACCCTCGCCCAATCGATCCCGGACGACATCGGCTACGGCGCTCGCCGTGAGCGGCCCGGGCAACAGCAGCTTGGCCTGCGGCTCGCGCGTCAGCTCTTCGAGGATCGCTTGATTCGCGTCGGCCTCGGAGGCCCGCAGGCTTGCCGCGAGGACGATCGGCAGGTCTTCGAGGCGCCGCGCGAGGTACGCCAGGAAGCGGAGCGAAGCTGTGTCGCACCAGTGGAGATCGTCGACGGCCAACAACAGCGGTCGCTCGCTCGAGAGCTTGACCGCGAACCAGTAGAGCCCGTGCAGCCTCGCGAACATGCCTTCAGTCGGCAGGTCATCCTTCCCGATACCTTCGCCGAACACCGGCGCCGCACCCTCGGCCGCGCCCGAGAGCAAGCGCGAGCGCTCGGTCTCCGTGACGAGCAGCGCCTCGAACAGCTGCCGCACCACGCCGAACGGAAAATCTCGCTCGAGCTCGCTGCCGCGCGCGGAGCGCACGGCCAGGTCACTCTCCTCGGCGAGCACCCGCGCCTCGGCGAGCAAGAGCGACTTGCCGATCCCGGCAGGCCCTTCGACGAGCACGAGGCTTGCCGCGCCCTCCGCAGCCGAGAAAATTGCAGCCTCGAGTGTCTCGAGCTCGTGCTCCCGCTCGAGTAGGCGCGCCGTGCGCGCTCTCCCGCTGGTGCGAGCGCTCACCCGATCAATCCTAGGGGTGTCCGCTGGAACTTTGGGGTCGAAGACACGTGGAGTCCTCGATGTGGCGCGTCGGCTTTCGCTGGATCCTGGTCGGTAACGACCGGAAGGAGCATGAAATGGCCACTACCCTCAGCGATGCGTACGTCGGCGATCTTTCCGACCGCATCACCGGAACCGTCCTGCGCCCACACGATTCCGGCTACGACGAGGCGCGCGCAATTCACAACGGCCTGATCGACCGCAAGCCTGCGCTGATCGTGCGCTGCCGGACTGCGGACGACGTAGTCGCCGCACTGGCGTTCGCGCGGCGCGTGGAGCTCGAGATCTCGATCCGCGGCGGCGGCCACAGCGTCGCCGGTCGCGCCGTGACAGAGGGCGGGCTGATGATCGACCTCGCCGAGATGAAGGCGATCGCCGTCGACCCTCAGGCGCGCACGGTGACCGCCGAGGGCGGCGTGATCTGGAGCGAACTGAACGACGCGACCGCCGAGCACGGACTTGCCGTGACCGGCGGCGTCGTCTCGACGACCGGCATTGGCGGCCTCACGCTCGGCGGGGGGCTCGGCTGGCTGATGTCCAAGTACGGGCTCGCAGCCGACAATCTAATCGGCGTCGAGCTCGTCACCGCTGACGGCGACGTCCTCGAAGTCGACGCCGCACATCCCGATCTCTTCTGGGCGCTCCGCGGCGGGGGAGGGAACTTCGGAGTGGTCACGTCGCTGACGTACCGTCTCCATCCGCTCCGGACGATCGTCGGCGGCCTGATCGCGCATCCGATCGACGCCGCGCCCGCAATGCTGCGCTTCTACCGCGATGCCGTTGCGGACGCCTCCGACGACCTGACGGTCTTTGCAGGCCTCGTGCACGCACCTGACGGGTCGGGCGCGAAGCTCGCGGCCATGGTCGTCTTCCACAGCGGAGAGACCGCCGACGCCGAACGCGACCTCGCACCGTTCGAGGCGTGGGGCTCCCCGCTCGTCGTGCAGGTCGGCCCGATGCCGTATCCGGTGATGAACACGATTCTCGACGCCGGTTACCCGAAGGGAGCGCTCAACTACTGGCGCTCCAGTTTCACGCGCGGGCTCTCCGACGAGCTGATCGACATCGCCGTCGCGCGCTTCGCCGGCGTCCCTTCGCCCATGTCGGCGATTTTGTTCGAGCACTTCCACGGCGCCGTCACACGCGTCGACGCGAGCGCCACGGCAGTGCCGCATCGCGCCGAAGGCTGGAACCTCTTCATCCCGTCGGTCTGGACCGACGTTGACGACAGCGACGAGAACATCGCCTGGACACGCGAGAGCTTTGCCGCGCTGCGGCCGCACTTCGGCGCCGGCCGCTGGCTCAACTACCTCGGAGACGACGAAGCAGACGACGCGGTCCGCGCAGCGTACGGACCGAACTACGAGCGGCTGCGGGAGGTCAAGCGGCGGTACGACCCGGAGAACGTCTTCCACCTGAATCACAACATCCGGTAAGAGCGGAGCTGCCGGGACAAGCCATGGAAAGGCCGCTCGACACCGCGCGGCTCGGGGACCACCTCGACAGGCTCTACCGGGCGGCCTGGGCATTGTCCGGGTCTCGGGAGGACGCCGAGGATCTCGTTCAGGAGACGTACGCGCGCGTGCTCAAGCGCCCGCGACTGATCCGTTACGGCGACGACCTCGGCTACCTCCTCGGCGCGCTGCGCAACACGTTCCTGACGCAGAAGCGGACCGAAAGCCGGCGGCTGCGTCCGGTCGCGCTGCCGGACGATCTCGACTTCGTCGCGGATCCACGCGCGACTCAGCCGCACGCGGCACTCGAGGCCGGTGAGGTGTACGCAGCAATCGCAGAACTGCCGCACACGTTTCGCGATGTGCTCGTTGCCGTCGACGTCGCGGGACTCTCGTACAACGAGACGGCGCGCGCGCTCGGGCTCAGGGAGGGGACAGTGATGAGCAGGCTCTACCGCGCTCGTCAACAAGTGGTGCGTCGAGTCGACGGAATAGGCGCGCGCAGCCGGAGTCCTTTGAAGGAGCAATGCAAGCCAGCGAAGGAGGAACAATGGTTCGCAGCACCACCATCGCCGCAACGGTGACGACAGTTGCCAGCATCGCGGCCGCCGTGCTCGTCCTTGTCGCGTCTGCCGATGCTGCAGGCGGCCGGGTCGGAGTCGGTTTCAACGCGTCGTCGATCTCGGGCTTCCGGCCGGGAGGTGAGGTCTTCCTCACCGGCGGCGGCGCGTACGACCCGCGGACGGCGTCGAACACCGATCCCGAGAGCGGGTTCGTGCACTCGAACGGCGGCTTCCGCTGTCTCGCCGACGTCGGCCAGGGACCGTTGCAGGGATGTCTTGCAGGCCAGGGCATCCGCTGGGACACGGACGGTCTGCTTCAGAGCACGGGCTTCAAGTGCACCGGCGCGGCGACCGAGGCCGCGAAGACGGCTGTGACCGACGCGCACACCGCCGTCCTCGAATCGGACTTCTACCGCGCCGGCGACGGCAACGACGCGTCTTTCAAGTCGGTGAAGGTGATCGTCGCCGACCATGACATCGCAGACGACATCCCGGGCCTGCAGAACGTCTGGATCGAACGCGTCGGCTGCGGTACCGCGAACGTCAACTTCAGCTCGTAACCACGAAGAAAGGAAAGATGATGAAACGGAAGCTCGCACTCATCCTCGCAGCCGGCGCGCTGCTCGCCATCACCGGCTTCGCCGGAGCCTCGACGCTCGCGACGAGCGTCGGCGCATCGCAGTCGAAGTTCGGCAGCATCCTCGTCGACGGGCGCGGCCACTCGCTGTACCTGTTCGACCGGGACCGGAACGGGAAGAGCAGCTGCTACGGAGGCTGCGCCGGTGAATGGCCGCCGCTGATCGCGTCCGGCAAGCCGCACGCGAAGCCCGGCGTGAAGGCAGCCTTGCTCGGTCGGACGAAGCGGCACGACGGACGCTGGCAGGTGACCTACAAGGGTCACCCGCTCTACACGTTCTCCGGAGACCCCTCGAAGGGCCAGACGAACGGCGAAGGGCTCGACGACTTCGGCGGCTGGTGGTATCTGGTTTCGCCGGCCGGAGCGAAAGTCGTGGGCAGCACCAGCACGACCGGCGGCTACGCCCGCTGAACTTCAGTCATGCTCGAAGGCGGAGGCCGTCTTTGCCACGGCCTCCGTCTTTGTCTTTTCAGGGAGCGACTGTCCCGGCGAGCACTTTCTCGCCGGATGACGCTTGATCGCCGTCGGCGCGCTCTCGCGTAACGGTCAGGATCTTGAATGTCTTCGGAGAGACCCCCGCCCACAGCGTGACTTTCGGGCCCTCGTTGAACGTCCCGATCGGAACCAGCGCACCGTCCGTGTTCCGAAGCCAGGCCTCGTAGAAGCGGCCGCCGGCGAGTCGCGGCAGCCCCGCCGCCTGTAGTTGAATCCGCCACCCGGCCGACGTCTTCGTCAGCGTCGCCTCACCGCGGGCGTCGGGAAGCAAGGCAGTCGGCCGAAGGGCCGCGTGGAAGCGCTCGCCCGATGTCCGTGACTCGAGCGCGCCGACGACGGTGGCGGCAACGGCCGCCGTCGTCGCGAACGCGCCGATGACCGCCGCTCTGCGCCTG
>VAXO01000112.1 GCA_005888435.1 Actinomycetota bacterium
GGACGATGAAGGGCAACTGGGACCGGTTCTTCACGAACTTACCGCTGCGCTTCACGATGACGGCTTTCTTCTTCTACTTCCTCGTGAACATCCAGGGCGCGTTCGAGGCGATCCAGCCGTTCAACAAGCTCACGCACTTCACGAACTTCGTCGTCGCCCATGCGCACCTGGCGTTGCTCGGCGCCTTCACGATCCTCGGCATGGGCGTGATCGACTACATGGTTCCGCAGATCTGGGGCAAGCCGTTATGGAGTCGCAGCCTGAGCGAGTGGATGTACTGGCTCGTCACCGTCGGCTTCACCGGCTTCTTCAGCGTGCTGACGCTTGCAGGGTTCCAGCAGGGCTTCAGCTGGCAGGACGGGATTCCGGAGGTGAATGTGCTGAACGAGCTGCACGCGTACTACATCGCGCGCGGAATTTTCGGCGCGATGATCGTCCTCTCCGGGATCGTCCAGATCGTCAACATCGGCATGACGATCTTCACCGACACGCGCGAACGACGCCGGCGTGAGACCTTCAGCGTCGCCGAGGCCGTGGCGCCGCCACCGGTGGCCTGATGAGCGCGACCGACGCGCGCGGCGGAGACGGCTCCCCCTCGCTGCCGCGCGGGTGGATGCGCCATCCGCACGAGCGCATGCTGATCACGCCGCTGGTCGCAGGCCTCGGCGGGCTGATCGCGTTCTTCGTCGTCGTCGCGATCGTCGTGTGGCTGCCGATTCACACCTTCGATCCGCCGCCGTCCGCCGACTGGACGCCGTTGTCGAGCGTCGCGCTGAAGGGCCGCGGCCTCTTCGCCCAGAACGGCTGCTTCGTCTGCCACTCGGGCTACACGCGGCCGCAGGACGTGCGCCAGGGGATGTACTTCCTCTATCCGAAGATCTCGCAGCCCGGCGACTTCTGGGGGAGCGACCAGTCGCCGAACCTGCTCGGTACGGAGCGGACTGGGCCGGACCTCTCTCAGGAATCAGGCTGGCATCCGGACGACTGGCAGCGGGCGCATTTCTACGACCCGCGCTTCGTCGATCCCATGTCGTTGATGCCGGACATGAAGACGCTCTTCTCGGACAAGCAGATCGACCAGCTCGTCACGTACGTCGAACAGCGCAGCGGAAAGTCGGGGCTACTCCGCTACGCCGGGCAGCTGTATGCGAAGCACGTCGTGCTCGTGAACCAGGGATTCCCGCAGCCGTACCTCGGCTTCCAGGGAGCCCACAAGCCGATTGTGAAGGCGAACGAGAAAGGCCTGAAGCCGCCGAGCGCGCAGCTCGAAGAGGCCCCGAACCTCTCCCAGATCGACCGCAGCTACTGGCTCTCCGGCAATCCGCTGCCCGTGACGCAGAACAACCTCCTCCGCGGCAAGGTGGTCTTCCTGCAGCGGTGCGTCGGCTGCCACGGCCTGGCAGGTGACGGGAAGGGCCCGGGGGCATCGTTCATGTCGCCGCCGCCTGCCGACTTCACGGACGCAGACGACGCCTGTTGCGGCGGCGACACCGGACCGGGCGACTTCTACTACCGCATCCTGCGCGGCTGGCCGGGCACGGGAATGGAGAACTTCGGCGAGCGTCTGTCCGTCGACGACATCTGGCGCGTCGTCATGTTCGTGAAGACGATCCCGAACCACACGCTGAAGAAGAACCACCTGCCGACGCCGGACGACTACATCGTGTGGCAGCCGACGAAAGAGCTGCTCGCGTGGGTCAAGACGCACCAGAAGGTCGCCAACAACGCGAGCTTCAAGAAGCAGCGCGTGACGGATCCCTTCATCGCCGAGGCGATGCGCGTCTTCCCGGGCCTGGCGCCGGGTGACTCGATGAAGCTGAACGACGGGAAGACCATGCTCTCGCTCGAGTCCGCGGCGGCCGGGATCAAGGCGCTCTACCAGGACATGCTCGACCGTGCGTGGAGCGACGCGCGCGCCCGCGGGGAAAAGCTCCCGTCGTCCATTCAGAAGGACATTCCGCCCACGGTGCCCGGACAGCAATGAGAAGGCGTCTGCTGACCGTCGTCGTGGTCGCGCTCGCCGCGCTCGTTGTTCCGGCGTCTGCGCTGCCCCACGACCAGCCGGAGACGCAGCAGTCGCGGTGGGTGATGGCCGATTGGATGCTCGACACGTTCTTCGTGTTCGCGGGCATTGCGGCGATCGCGTTCATCGCTATGTGGAAGACCGGTCACTTCCAGGAACTGGACAAGGTCGCGGAGATCCCGCTCTACATCGAAGAAGAGGACTACTACACGCCCGAGTGGGCGCTCGACGAGGAGGAATGGGAATGAGCACAGTCCCGCCGTCGATGCCGAGTGGGGACTCGCCCCAGAAGGCGCGTCAGTTCTACGACTATCTGCAGGCTCACCAGCAGACGATGTACCACCCGGACACGTGGCATGTGCGCTGGCTCGACCTCGCGTGGCTCTGGGGCTTCCTGATCACGCTCGCCGCCGTGCTGCTCTGGTGGATCTGGCAGTACCGCACGACACGGCAGCGGATCTACGAAGTCGACACCTTCGGCGGCTACACCACCGAGTTGGCTCGGCCCTCGACCAGCTTCTTCATCCTGCTCACGATCGTCCTCACCGGCTGGGCCGTCGCACTGATCGTCGGGCACCTCGTCTGGGGACAGAAGTTCTGATGGCGGCCGCGGCTCCGTCGGCTCTTCCGTACGTCTCGTGGTCGGCGGGGACCTTCGTGACCATTCCGGCGGAACGCTGGCAGGAGGTCTACGGATCGATGCAGGCTTTGAAGGGCCACATCCAGGAGTATCCCGGGCTGCAGCGCTTCGACGTCTTTGCGTTCGTCGACGACGCCGGCGACGTGCGGCTGCACTGCTACACGACCTGGGACACGCCCGAGCAGCTGGAGGCATTTCTCGAGCGCGGGTACACGGTCGACCGGATGCTCGTCGACATCGTCGGTGTCGAGCCGGAGGCGACGAGGCCGATGGAGAAGATCTTCTGATGTCGCGCGGGCCCGAAGAGAAGCCCCGCCCCGCTCGCCCTCTCGTCGGTTACCGCGACACGGGAGAGGAGACGCGCTGGTCCCGCCGAACCGTCATCCGCGCCTGGATCATCCTCGCCGTGATCGCGCTCTTGTACCTCGGCTGGACGCTGACGGTGTACTTCCTCGAGCCGGGACTGCGCTAGCGCCCACATGTACCTCCGGTACGTCTCGTCGCTCGAGTTCCTCACGTACGTCGCGTTCTTCGCCATCTTCGTGGGCTGCGTGTCGTACATCGTGCCGGGCCGCAAGCCGCCCCTGAGGACGGAGCCCTTCTCGGACGATCAGCTGCGCGCCCACGAGCCCAAGGTGGCGAAGTACTTCGTGACCGGCGGGCTCTTCCTGGTGCTGGGGAGCGTGCACATGGTCGTCAAGAACGTCCCGTCGGTCGCCGAGGCGCTCGCCCGAATGGGCTATGCGGGTCATCTCGTCCGCGACCTCTCCAGCACGCACGTGATGATCGTCGGCGGCGGGACGCTGCTCGCGACGGGCCTGTGCTGGCTGGTGCTCCCGCACATCGTCGGCCGGCCCCTGGCCAGCGAGGGCCTCGCGCAGCTCGCCTTCTGGTTCACGGCCCTCGGCCTGGGCGTCTTCTACCTGTCGCTCGTCGCCAACGGGATCGCGATCGGGCGCCTCGTCGAGCACGGTTGGGAGTATCAGGCGGCGAAGGCGCACATGGGCAAGCTCTACAAGGTGCCGACCGGCGTCGGCGCCGGGATCATGGGGCTCGGCTACTGGTGCTTCGCGGCGAACGTCTGCCTGACGATCTTCCAGGCGCGTCTCGTCAAGGTCCCGAAGCCGCAGTGGCATCTGTGGAGGTTCTTCGCAACGGGCGCGCTCGCACTGACGGTTGGAACCGTGCAAGGCGTGATCCAGGTGCAGCCGGCGAACGCCGATTGGCTCTACCGCGCCGGGCATGCGGGCGAGTGGATCGATCCGATCAGCCACGCTCACATCAACCTCGTTACCGGGCTGACCATGCTCGTGGCCGGAGCGCTGTTCGCACTGGCGCCTGCACCGCCGCCGCGCCGGCTCGTGAATCTGACTTTCGGCTGCCTGCTGGTCGGGTCGCTCGCGTTCTACGCCTCGGCCCTGTACCTCGGGCTCCACGAAGGACGACTCGTGCACCGCGGCCTCACGCCTGAACAGGCGGAGGCTGCGACGCCGCTACATGCGTTCCTGATCATGGGCGCGGGGATCGCGATGTTCGCCGCATTCTGGTTGCTGCTGGCAGTGATCGTGCGCACGGCGCGACAGTTGCCTTCATTCGTCCGCCCGTTCGTGCTCGCGGGATGCACCGCGCTTGCAGTCGGGACCTTGCAGGGGCCGATCCAGGCGTTCCCGTCCGTGAACGAGCTCCTGGATCGCGGCGGCGAGGCCGGCGACGTGATCGTGAACCTTCACGCCCAGCTGAACATGCTGGGCGGCTTGATGGTGATCCTCGTCGGGCTCACGCTCGGTTACCTGCGTGCGGACGAGACGGTGCGGACACGACGGCCCGCCCGGCGGGCGTTGCTGTTCGTCCCCGCCGGCGTGGCGTTGTACTACGTGGGTGGTGTCGCAGTCTCGGCGGCCGAGGCACACCGCATCATCGGCGGTGAGTCGTTTGCGGCCGCAGTCGCCGCCTTCGAGCCGTGGGAGGCGCTCTTGCTCGTCCCGGCCGCGCTCGTGCTCCTGCTCGGCTTCTGGAGCTACGCGCGGGCTGCGTGGATGCTGACGTCGGCGCAGCGGTCGGCCAGCCGCGAGGCCATGCGCACGGCGCCGGCACGGTTCAGCGGCAAGATCCCGCGCCGCGTCCGTCGCCGCAGCCCGGCTGCGCTCGCCGGCTATGAGCTCCCGCTCGCGTTGATGGGCTTCCCGGGCGTCGGCTGGCTCTTCGCCGGCTTCCCACTCATGGCCTCCGTCCTGCTGATGGTCGGTCCCGCGACCGCGTGGGCCGGTGTCCCGATGCTGTTCTCGCCGTACGGCGGCCCCTTGCGGGAATTCGGCTGGAAGCTCGAGCTCGTCTACCTCCCGGCGACGGCCCTCTTCTCGTCGGCACTCCTGTACCGGGCCCACGCCCGCCGGCGTGCCCTGCTGGACGGAAAGCCGCCTCGCGGGCGCCCACGCCGCGCGGCCTCCTACCGCACCCGCGTGGGTGTCGCCGCCGGCGGGCTCGGCCTGCTCCTCGTTTCGCTGCCGTTCGTTCCGGCGGTCGCGGACATCGGCACGCGCGACGTGCGCTACACGTACCAGACATCCCTGCCGCGCGATGTGACCGGACAATTTCTCCGCACAGCGACCGGCACGGTGAAGCTCTTCGCGTGGGGCGACCCGCAGACGTCGTATCCGGTCGACGCGCTGCGCGTTCATGCCGCCGACGTGCGCGCGCTGATCGTACGCGCCGCGGCGGTGGACAACCCGAAGGCGTACGTCGTCTACGACCTCGACCGTGGTGGCAGCGTTCCCCTGTCCGTCGTCCGGCGAACGGCGCGGACGCTTCGGCTCGCACCGACGCGGACCTTACGCGCGGGCCGCTACGCCCTCGTGGCGACGCACGAAGGCATGTTCGGGGGGCGTGACTTCGACTACTTCCGCGTCGTTCCCACCGGCGAGGCAGCGACGGCGATCAGCTCGAACAGGAACGGGACGGCGCCGCAGGTTGCTGATGCGCTGTTCCCGTTGGCGGCAGCACTCCTCGCGCTGCTGTTCGCCGCGCGACTGGCGTCGTCGTGGCTGCGTAGACGCGCGGGGCAGAAGCTGCTCTGGGCGGCAGGCTTCTTCTGCTTCGCCCTCGCGGCTGCGAGCGAGGCGCTTGCCTTCCGGCACGGCTGGAGCTCGACGCTCTTCCGCGTCTATTACACGGCGGGAGGTGTGCTGACCGTCGCGTACCTCGGGGCGGGCTCGGCCTGGCTGGTGCTGCCGCGACGCGCGCGTGACGTGATGGTCGGTGGGCTGGCGGTCGCGACTGCCGCCGCGGTGGCGGCCGTGATGCTCGCACCCGTGCACGCGGAGACGCTCGCTGCTGTCGTCTCTGGAAGGCCCCCGTCGAATCATGCGCTCGGCGGTCACGCGTTCCTCTGGGCGATCGTCCTGAACTCGCTCGGGACGCTCGCGCTCGTCGGCGGCTCGCTCTACTCGATCGCGCGGCGCCAGCGCATCCGGGCAAATGCGTGGATCGCGTCGGGCGCACTGTGCGTGGCTGCCGCCACGGGTCTGTCGCGCGCCGGCGACACGTCGCTCGTGTACGTCGGCGAGCTCGTGGGGATCGCGCTGATGTTCTGTGGCTTCAGCCTGCCCGCGCCGAAGCCGGTGCGAAAGGCTGCGAGCTCTGGATCGGCGACACCGGTCGTGGCCCGATGAAAAACGCATTCCATGAGCACTCGGAGGAGGTGCTGGCCCGCGAACTGGCGCGAGTCAGGGAATTGCCGCCAGGCCGGCGACGGCGCGTCGAGCGCGCGTGCGCCGACGTCGCGGCGGCGGTCGTCGACGGCATCCTCGACGAGGCTCGCTCTGAGCCGCGGCTCGCAGCAGCGCTGGCTTCCATCTACGGCCCCGAGCCGCCGGCTCGGACTACACTCTCACCGTGGCCCGCAGAGGCAGCCCGGCGCGGCTGATCGTCGCGCTCTCGGTGGCGGCCGTCCTCGCCGTCTTCCTGCTGTACACGTCCATTGCCGGCGGTGGGACGCCCTCGCTGCAGCCCAGCCAGCTGCAGGGGCACACCGGTCGAGTGTCGCTCGTCGGCCTCGTCGCGGGGCAGGCCACCGGGGATGCGCATGCGGGCGGGCTGCACTTCATGCTCCGTGACCGGCATGCGATGACGAGCGTGCCCGTCGTCTACAAGGGATCGGTGCCGGACCTGTTCAAGACCGGGCGGGAAGTCGTCGTCGATGGGAAGCTGCGGAACGGCACGTTCGTCGCCGTGCCGAACACGCTCGTCACGAAGTGCCCGTCGAAGTACGCGCCGAAAAAGTAGATGCCTGATCTCGGGCGCGCCGCCCTCGTCACGGCCTTCCTGCTGCTCGTCTACGCGTCCGTTGCGGGCACGTTCGCTGCCTGGCACAGTCGCAGGAGGCTCGCGCAATCCGCGCAGAACGCGCTCATTGCCGCGTTCGGGGCAACAGCCGTCGCCGCCGCCGTCCTGCTTGCCGCGCTCGCGCGCCATGACCTCTCCTTCACGTACGTCGCGCAGCACACGAGCCGGGAGCTCCCGCTCGGGTACACGCTCACCGCGTTCTGGGGCGGTCAGGAGGGGTCGCTCTTGCTCTGGCTGCTCGTCCTGGGCGGCTACTCGGTCGCTGCGGTGCTCACTGCGCGCCGCGTCGGCCGCGAGGTGCTTGCGTGGGTGGTGCCGGTCCTCGGCCTCGTCGGCACGTTCTTCGCGCTGCTGCTGGTCTTCGTCGCGAGCCCGTTCGCGACGCAGCCCGCGCCTGCCGACGGCGCGGGCCTCAACCCGAGCCTGCAGAACCCGTACATGGCCGTGCACCCACCGATGCTGTACCTCGGCTACGTCGGGCTGACCGTCCCCTTCGCGTTCGCAATGGGCGCGCTGCTGGCGCGGCGGACGGACGAGCGCTGGATCGTGGCGACGCGGCGCTGGACGCTGGCCGCCTGGGCGTTTCTCGGCGTCGGCCAGCTCCTGGGCGCGCACTGGGCGTACGTCGAGATCGGCTGGGGCGGCTACTACGCGTGGGATCCCGTCGAGAACGCCGCGCTGATGCCCTGGCTCGCGGCGACCGCGTATCTCCACTCGGTGATGATCCAGGAGAAGCGCGGAATGCTGAAGGTCTGGAACGTGCTGCTCGTCACGCTCGCGTTCTGCCTCTCGATCTTCGGGACGTTCCTGACCCGTAGCGGGATCATCCAGTCGATCCACTCGTTCACGCAGAGCTCGATCGGCCCCTGGTTTCTCGGCTTCATCTGCTTCATCACCGCGGCATCGCTCGCGCTGATCTTTCTCCGCCTGCCGCTGCTCCGCGCGAAGACGCGCCTCGAGTCGCTTGTCTCACGCGAGGCGACGTTCCTCTATAACAACCTCCTGCTCGTCGCGCTCGCGCTGACGATCCTCTGGGGCGTCGTCTATCCGTTGCTCTCCGAGGCGGTAACGGGCGAGGCGTCGACCGTCAGCAAGCCGTACTACAACTTCTTCCTGCACAGCTTCGGGCTGCCCTTGCTGCTGCTGATGGGCATCGGGCCGCTGATCGCGTGGCGCCGCGCCTCGCTGCGCGCGCTCGGCCGGACGTTCCTGTGGCCGACTGCTGCGGCCGTCGTCGCCGGGATCGCTTTGCTCGCCGCCGGCGCGGGGTCGTCGCGGGTCGGCGTGATCGCGTACACGTTCTCCGTCTTCGTGCTGGCGTCGATCGTGCTCGAGTTCGCGCGCGGCACCAGCGCGCGGAAGGCGCTCGGCGGTGTGGGCTGGGGCGGCGCGTTCGCGTCGCTCATCGCGCGCAACCGGCGCCGGTACGGGGGCTACGTCGTCCATGCTGCCGTCGTCCTGTTCGCGATCGGCGTCGCCGGCTCGAGCGCGTACCAGACCGTCCGAGAGGCACGTCTGCATCCCGGAGACTCGATGACCGTGGCGCGGAACCGGCTCGTCTTCCGCGGCTTCGAGTCCTCGACGCAGCCGAACCACCGCGCGATCCGCGCGAACATCGACGTCTACCGCGGCGGCGAGTACCTCGGGCGCTACCGGCCGGGCAAGAATCAGTACTTCGCAGAAGACCAGGTGTCGAACGAGGTCTCGATCCGTCATGACCTGCTCACGGGCGCCGACCTCTTCCTGATCGCCGACCAGGTGAACAGCGACGGCAGCGTCGACCTGAAGGCGCTCCAGAAGCCGCTCGTCAACCTGATCTGGTTCGCGGGCTTCATCTTCGTCGGCGGCTCGCTGATCGCCCTCTGGCCGGACGCGCGCGAGGAGCGCCGGCTCGCCGAGCGGTACGAGGGCGCGACGATGCGCGCATGACCCTCGCGCTCGCCGTCGGCGCCGTCCTCGCGATCGCGGCGGTCGCGGTCGTGGCCGCGCCGTTCCTACGCGAGCCGGTCGCAGCTGACGACCGCCTGCTGCCTCCCGACGCCGCGCAGCAACTGCAACTGGCGCGTGCGGAGGAGCGCGACCGTGCGCTCGATGCCCTGAAGGAGCTCGAGTTCGACCACCGCACGGGCAAGGTGTCGGACGAGGACTACCGTGCACAGGTAGGCATGCTCCGGCAGCGCGCCGCGGCGGCGCTGCGGGACGCCGATGGCTAGTTGTCCCAACTGCGGGCAGCGGCTACCGAAGTCGAGCCGCTACTGCCCACAGTGCGGACAGCCGGTGGGGGAGGGCGAGACGAGGGAGCTCGAGCTACCGCCCGACGAGACAGGTCCCGTGCCTGTCACCGTCACGCACGCCGAGCGGCGCTACTACGGCGTGGCGCCCACGTCGTTCGCGCTTGCGCTGGCCGTCGCCGCTTTCGTCGCAGCAATCGTCCTCTTCGCGATCGGCCACTGGCCCATTGGGCTGATCCTGCTCGGCCTCGCCCTTTTGCTCGTGCTCCTGAGCGTCGAGACCGGCGTCTTCCGTGACCGCGCCGGTGTCGCAGCAGACTCGGTCGCGACGCGCGGCCGGGCCACCACCCGCACCCTGGCTCTGCGGCGCGAGCTCCGAAAACTCGCCGTTTTGCGGGGACGTCTCCTGTTCGAGCTCGGAGATGCGGTGTACCGTGGCGACGAGCAAGCGACCGAAGGTGCCCGTCAGCGCCTTGTTGCGCTCGATGAGGAGTGGCGGCAGAAGGAGGCCGAGATGCAGACAGTGAACACGCAGGCGCAGGACCGGATCAGCCGCCGCCGGCTGGAGGTGCAGCCGACGGAGATGGTGCAGATCCCAGAGGAGCCTGCGGCGCCCGGCGAACAGGATCCGGTCGGGCCGGCCGTCATCCCGGAGCCGTATCCGCCGCCCGACGAGGGCGACCCGCCGCAGCCGGCCATCATCCCCGAGCCAGGCCCGGCCGTCATCCCCGAGCCGGGGCCCCAGGGCCCGGAGGGAAGGGACAGCTAGGGCCTCCGGCAGGGACGTCCGACGCCCTGCCGAATCTTCTGCCATGGCGCGCCGTTTCGCGATCCTCGCCGTCGGCTGC